>NZ_JAKTIJ010000026.1:0-95466 GCF_027855275.1 Acinetobacter sp. AOR12_HL
AGAGGTGGTCCCACATGTTTGAACAACTAAAAGCTTATTTATAAGTGATACTCTGCTCTAGTTAAGCTACCTTATTTTGTTGTGGTAGCTGGTCATAGTAAAACTCATCTGGAGTCATTTTGTCCAGACTCGAATGAGGTCGTTTCAAATTATAAAATTCAAAATATGCGTTTAATTGCTTCTTCGCATCCAAAACATTGCTGTAGGCTTTGAGATACACCTCTTCATATTTAACGCTCCGCCATAATCGTTCAACCATCACATTATCAACCCATCGACCTTTACCATCCATGCTGATTTGGATGTCATTTGATTTCAATACATCAATAAATGCATCACTGGTAAACTGACTGCCTTGGTCTGTATTAAATATTTCAGGTCGACCATATTTTTCAATAGCTTCATTTAATGTTTCTATGCAAAATGTAACCTCCATACTAATCGATACTCTATGCGCAAGTACCTTGCGGCTATGCCAATCAATCACAGCACATAAATAAACAAAGCCTTTTGCCATAGGGATATACGTTATATCCGTAGACCACACTTGATTACTGCGCTGAATAGCCAATCCTTTGAGCAGATATGGATATTTGCGGTGAGCTTGATTAGCCTGGCTTAAATTTGGTTTGCAATATAACGCATTAATGCCCATTTTCTTCATTAAAGTACGTGTATGACGTCGTCCTATATGATGTCCTTGACGATTCAACAAATCACGCATCATACGGCTACCTGCAAAAGGGTATTGCATATGTAACTCATCCATACACCGCATCAGCTTCAGATCTGATGCACTCACAGGTTTTGGGCGATAGTAATAACAACCACGGGAGACTTTCAGCAGCTGAGCTTGCTTAGATACTGAAATCTGAAGTGAGTCATCGATTAACTTTTGTGGTTGAAGCGGCCCAGTTTCTTCAACACACCTTCTAAAAAATCAATTTCTAATGCCTGCTCACCGATTTTTGCATGTAGTTTTTTTAGATCGATGGGTGGTTCTGTTGGAGCTTTTGATTGATCGAAAGCTTGCGAGGAAGCTGAAATCAGTTGATTTTTCCAGTCGATAATTTGGTTTTGATGAACATCAAATTCAGCACTCAATTCAGCAAGTGTTTTTTCTGCTTTAATCGCAGCAAGTGCTACCTTAGCTTTAAAATCATTTGAATGATTTCTTCTTGGTCTACGTGCCATAAAATACTCCATATATTGATGTTTATAACATCATTTGGGGAGCAAAATATCACTTATAAGTGTTGTTCAAATTTCCTGATCCACCTCTCCTATTTAATCAATTCCCACTACAGTTGTAATATATCCAGTCGTTAAAAGGATCATTAGGCCTAATGACATTTCAAATAAAATGGCATAGCCCAACTGTCTGGCAAATTTCGGGTCTTGTAAGCGAGGGGTAAAATACCATTTGTTGAAAGCAGCTAATAATAAAATGCTTAGAACAAATGCGATCTTAATAATAAAACCATGCCCATAAGGAGTATTTAGTAGAGTATTGAAATCTTTAATGAGTAACAGAGCAATACTAGCACCACAAGCGAGTAGTATTCCCACAACAAATGCTGCGATTCTCCCAAATAAGTGCATGCGATCTTTTAATGGAAGACCAGTAATTTTTTTACTTGTTTTCCATAAAGGAAAAAGTGATCCCATCCATAAGGACATTACAAGGACATGTATTGATAATAAGAATTGAGCGAAAAAGGGCAAGTTTGTGACATGGCCTAATTGTGAAAAACTAAAAACCATGGGGATAATTAGGATGGTAAAAATTGTTCCTTCTACTTTGGAAACTTGGATAGTCCCTTTACTAAGCTTTACAATCATAAATAACAATAAAAGTGCAAAACTAACTGAGCGGATGATATGGATATGCCCAGTGGGAGTATTTATTAAGATATTAATGTAGTTACTGTCCCACATTCCTGAAAGACCTGTATTGGCAAAACTTCCTATAAGAACAAAGAAGCCTAAAGTGCTTGAAATAAAGCCTAATCCTGCACCAATAGTAATGTACTTTAGAAGAGTTTCCCTGATTTCTACATAACGTCCCAGTAGAAAATAGCTAAAGGCACCACCAACAACAAATGCTATTCCTAAATATAAAACGACTTTAATCAGCCACGTTGCATATATCCAAGTTTCAGGATTCATATTTTTCCTCCCTGCGATAGCAATATGCCAGCAAGCTGCTGGCATATAGACTATTGATGCTCTATAGTTATTTCGCTGATTTAATAGTGAAGCTATATTCGCCATTCATGTTATGGCCATCAGTACCCATTGTGGTCCAAACCACTGTGTATTTACCTTTCTTAAGTTTAGGTACTGCTACTTCAAATGATTTTTTTAAATCATGAGTTATCTGATAAGTTAAAGGGATGTCTTTACGTTGAGCATCAAGTAATTTGACATTCATTAACATGACTTCTTCACCAAAATTTAAAGTTATATTTTTTGGCTGACTTGCTACAGATGCATTAATAGCTGGAGTGGCACTTTCAAGTTTGACATGAGCAAATGCGCTTGAAGCAGCTACAACCATAGTCGCACCTACTAGTACATTACGTAGAGCTGACACTTTATTTTGGAAAATTTTCATTTCATCACCTTTTAAAAATTAGTACGTGCTAAGTAATGACCCAGTGAAATTCCTAAATTGATCGAGTTGGTCATCACTCTTTGTATGCTTATTATTTAAGAAAGAGAGCAACGTCTTGATGACTCCAAAATTACATTTTTGTCATTTTTAGAATTAAAAACTCAAAAGTGTTACACTGACTTTATCAAGAATAATGTTCATTAAATACTCAAATAATCAGAAATGTATTTCTGCACGAAGGTAATTAATTTTTTAAAATCAAATATGAAGGAGGTTTCTATATGGACCATCATCATGAAAAGAAAACTATAAATAACGTACTAAAGGATCCTGTCTGCGGCATGGCTGTAACAGAAGAATCTAAATTTCATGAACAAGTTGGCAATAAGACTTTTTACTTTTGTAGTGAAAAATGTCAGATAAAATTTAAGCATGATCCTACTTTTTACATTGCTAAAGAAGATAGATCTGTTTCCGAAAATGTCTCTCTAAATAAGATGGATACACACTCAGATAGTGTAAATACCTCATCAATTTATACTTGCCCAATGCATCCGGAGATCCGACAAAATCATCCTGGTAACTGTCCGATTTGCGGTATGTCACTAGAACCATTACTTCCCAATCTAGATGAAGCCGATGATAATCCTGAACTTAAAGATTTCAAAAGAAGATTTTGGTACACCTTACCGTTAACCCTCATTATCATATTTTTGGCGATGTTTGGTCATCAGTTGAACTGGTTTGAGATGAAGGTACAAAGCTGGATTGAACTTGTTCTTACTTTACCTATCGTCTTTTGGGCAGGTTGGCCATTTTTTGTTAGATGTTGGCATTCAATTTTAAATCGTAGTCCGAATATGTGGACTTTAATTGGAATTGGGACTGGAGCTGCATTTATTTATAGTGTCGTTGGAACCCTAGCCCCACAAGTTTTCCCAGCGTCTTTCATCTCTATGGGGCGTGTTGCTGTATATTTTGAGGCAACAGCCGCAATTATTTCACTGACCTTATTAGGTCAAGTTCTTGAGTTAAAGGCACGTTCGCAAACTTTGTCAGCAATAAAATCTTTACTTGGGTTGGCACCGAAAACCGCAAGAAAAATTAATGAAGATGGCACAGAGGAAGATATCCCACTTTCCCATGTACATGTTGGAGATTTACTGAGAGTACGACCAGGTGAGAAGGTCCCCGTTGATGGAATAATTACAGAAGGTTCAAGTTCTATTGATGAATCAATGTTAACGGGAGAGCCAGTTCCAGTAACAAAACGTATAGGTGACCAAGTAATCGGTGCGACAATGAATATGAACGGTTCATTAGTGATACGTTCGGAAAAGGTCGGTTCTTCAACAGTACTTTCACAGATAGTTCAAATGGTAGCGCAAGCTCAGCGTTCTAAAGCCCCTATGCAAAGAATGGCAGATCAGGTAGCTGGCTGGTTTGTACTGGTGGTGATCGGTATATCTATCCTTACCTTTTTTGGGTGGGGAATATTTGGACCAGAACCGAGTTGGGTATACGGACTAATCAATGCTGTCGCAGTTTTAATTATTGCTTGTCCGTGTGCTTTAGGATTAGCCACACCAATGTCAATCATGGTGGCAACGGGTCGTGGTGCATCCAATGGCGTACTCTTCCGTGATGCTGCAGCAATAGAAAATTTACGTAAGATTGATACATTAATTATTGATAAAACAGGGACCTTAACAGAAGGTCGCCCCTCATTTGATAAGGTCATTGCTTTATCTGGATATGAAGAAAATGAAGTTCTCAGATTAGCTGCCAGCTTGGATCAAGGTAGTGAACATCCATTAGCGGATGCAATTGTACAGGCTGCCCGTGAAAGAAATCTTGTACTAACAACACCAACATCTTTTGAGTCAGGTTCTGGAATTGGTGTTAAGGGTGAGTTAGATGGACAACAATTATCATTAGGCAATACAGCTTTAATGGAACAACTCGGCATATCAGTTGATACATATATCCCTCAAGCTGAGCAATTAAGAGCAGAAGGCGCAAGTGTTATGCATTTGGCTGTTGATGGGACGCTCGTAGGACTATTGGCTGTTTCAGATCCAATCAAAGTCAGTACACCTGAAGCTGTGCATGCTCTGAAGAATTCTGGATTAAGAATTATAATGGCCACAGGAGATGGTTTAACTACTGCAAAATCAGTTGGAGCTAAATTAGGTATTGATGAAGTTTACGGAGAAGTTAAACCAGCAGATAAACTGGAACTGGTTAATAAATTACAAAAAGAAGGAAGAATGGTTGCAATGGCAGGTGACGGTATCAATGATGCCCCAGCTTTAGCTCAAGCGGATATTGGTATTGCAATGGGGACTGGAACAGATGTGGCTATGAATAGTGCTCAAGTCACTTTAGTCAAAGGTGATTTACGAGGTATAGAGATCGCTCGCTCCCTGTCAGAGGCCACTATTAAAAATATGAAGCAAAACCTGATGTTTGCATTCCTTTATAATGCATTAGGCATCCCTTTAGCCGCGGGTATTTTATATCCATTTACTGGTTGGCTACTTTCTCCTATGATCGCAGCTTTAGCAATGAGCCTAAGTTCAGCATCGGTTATTGGTAATGCTTTAAGGCTACGTAGTTAAGAAAGGATCATTTTCTGACTACTCATAATTTTTTAGATACTGGAAATGAGTAGTCAGTTGTCTTTTATTTACAAAAATTAGTTTTTAAAAGTTATTTTAAAAACTATCCGACCGTTGTTATAGTCTGCTTGAATCGTTGCGCCATGTACATCAAGAATTGACTTGGTAATTGCTAGACCTAAACCTGTGCCTTCCTCAACTCTTTGTCTGGATGCATCCGTACGGTAAAAACGGTCAAATAATCGATTCAGCTGTTCAGATGTTATTGGTGAGCTTTCATTTTCGATTGTGAATATAGTGGTATCAATATTTTGTCGGCAATTAATCTTAATTATTGAATCAGGTTTACCATATTTGATCGCATTTGATAGTAAATTACTCAGTGCACGACGTAACATTGAGGGATCGCCTTTTACGTATCCTTGTCCACTTTGTTCTAGGGACATTCCCTTTTCAGCAGCGATAGCATCATAGAAGTCAAATAAAGCAGAAATCTCTTTTACTAGGCTGACCTGTTGTAGGTTTGGTAAGTGTAGGCCATGCTCTGCCTTTGCAAGAAATAACATATCTGAAACCATTCGAGCCAAACGTTCAAACTCTTCCAGATTAGAAAAGAGGACTTCCTGATAAGTATTAATATCCCGACTACGAGATAAACATACTTGAGTTTGAGTCATTAAATTATTAATAGGTGTTCTAATTTCATGGGCCAGATCAGATGAAAAATCTGAGAGTTTTTCTACAGCCGTTTCTAGCCGATCTAACATATCGTTAAAGGCTATGGCTAATGATTTTAGTTCAGTGCGTGTATTATCGACCGCTAATCGTTCAGATAGATGCTGAGCTGAAATGCCTTCTGCAACTTTTGCCATTTTCTGAACTGGACGTAAGCCCCTCCATGCGGCAAACCAACCTAAAAACATTAAACAAATTGTGCCCACAACTCCGATATATAACAATTGTCGTCTAAAGTCGTTTAAAAAATGTTGATGTTCGGAGGTATCGATTCCAACAATAATTTGAGCAGTTGGAACACTCATATTTTTATCAAACGATTTTTTATAAACTAAGCCACGGTATGTTTTATTTTGAATTTCCCACTCTATCCAAGGGATATGTTTAGACTTTACTAATGTTTGAGCCTTTATAACGGCAGGTGCTGAACTAAAAATGATTTGGCCAGTTGGGCGTTCAATCTGGACAATTAGATCATGATGACCAACTAAAGCATCTTTTAAATATATCTTTAGTTCATCGGTGTTTTTCGGATTCTGTTCCAGTAAATTTTCTAAAAGCTGAATTTTCCCTTCTAGCTGAGTGCGGTCCTGAGTTTCAAAATGATGCATAACAAGCTGATGAATGACCAGCCCCATAATCATTAAGATAATAATGGTAGATAATGAAAAAATGATCGCAATACGGAAACTGATCGCATTAAACAGTTTATGAGTCATCTTCTACCTCTAAGACATACCCCATTCCGCGGATGTTTTGGATCAACTTAGGACTGAAATTACTATCTATTTTATTTCTTAGACGTTTAATAGCGACTTCTACAACATTGGTATCACTATCAAAATTCATATCCCATATTTGAGAAGCAATAAGAGCACGAGGTAGAATCTCTCCACGTCTACGCATAAATAATTCCATCAATGCGAACTCTTTAGCTGTAAGGTCAATTCTTTGTCCAGCACGTGTGACGCGACGTTTACGAAGATCAAGTTCAAGATCAGCAATTGTAATAATATTGCTATCTTCCTTTTGTTGACCGCGACGAAGTAAGGTTTTAATTCGGGCAAGAAGTTCTGCAAAAGCAAAAGGCTTAACGAGATAATCATCAGCTCCTAGTTCCAGGCCTTTAACTCTATCTTCAATTTGATCACGAGCTGAGAGAAAAAGGATAGGCATAGTTTTGCCACTTTTGCGAATATCATTAATGATATTCCAGCCATCTAACTTCGGTAACATTACATCTAGTATAATTAGATCGTATTCTTCTGAAAGAGCTTGATGTTTACCTGATAAGCCATCTGTAACCCAGTCTGTAATATATCCTGCTTCAGAAAGACCTTGCTTTAGATAATCACCAGTTTTTTGTTCATCTTCAACTAGTAAGATTCTCATTTATTAAGCCCCGTATCGCATATTAAGACCATAATAACGTTATAAATACAGGATGCGATGTAGATTACAAAAATGTCATTTTCAAGTCACATAGATGTCCGGTTCCAACCTATAAGTTAGTTATATAAAATTTATTTTTGGAGCAATCAATGAAAACTCTATTCCGTCGTGGCTTAACTGCTTTTATGTGTGTTGGGACTTTAATTGCTGGAAGCCAATCTTGGGCTGCTGATGCTCAACAGAAAAATACTTTAAGTACAGAAGTTAAAGTAAATTCAAAAGCGCAAGAGAAATGCAAAAAACCTTGTGATATGAAAGAAGATAAGGAAAATCAACAGAATCATAGTCAGCATGATCACAGCCAAATGTCTGATATGTCCCAAATGGACCATTCTAAGATGATGAATATGGACCATTCTAAGATGATGAATATGGATCATTCTAAAATGGGTGAGATGGACCATTCTCAAATGAATATGCCAAATAAATAATTAATACGCGAAATAAGATATTGAGGGAAAAGTATTTTATCCACCTGCTTAGCCCTCAATTAACTATAGATAGGTGAAAATAAATGTCTAGAAAATTAAGTCATGTCCTTTTAATAGGAGTCGGATTGTTTTCGTCGACTTGGGTTATGGCAGCGGTTAAAGAATATGATTTAACAATTGCTGAACAGACGGTGAATATTACAGGAAAGCCTCTAAAACGAATTACTGTAAATGGTAAGTTTGTTGCGCCTCTTCTTGAGTTTGAGGAAGGCGATGATGCCGTTATTCGTGTACACAACAAGTTGAAAAACCAAGATTCTTCAATTCATTGGCATGGTTTAATTTTACCTGGCATCATGGATGGAGTACCTGGGTTCAACCAGTTTGATGGTATTGCACCAAATAAAACCTATGAATATAAATTCAAGGTTCGTCAGAATGGAACCTATTGGTATCACTCGCATAGTAAAGGTCAAGAGCAAGATGGTCTGTATGGCCCTTTAGTCATTTATCCCAAAAATAAAGTACCTTTAACGGCCGGAGAAAAAGCTGATAGAGATTACGTAGTCTTACTCTCTGATTTTCACAACTCTACTAGTGGTCAGATTATGAGTAATCTCAAGAAAGAAGCTGATTACTACCAGAATCGAAGAGAAACAGTTTTTGATGTTTTTAGGCAGATTAAAAGAGACGGTTTAAAGGCAACATGGAAAGATCGTTCCATGTGGAATCAGATGCGAATGCTTAAGACAGATATGTCTGATGTAACAAACTATACGTTTTTAATGAATGGTAAGACTCCAGAACAAAATTGGACTGGAAATTTTAAAGCTGGAGAAAAAGTACGTCTTCGGTTTATTAATGCCTCGGCAATGTCTTTGTTCGATGTAAGAATTCCTAATCTGAAAATGACAGTAGTCAGCGCAGATGGACAACCAGTAAAACCCGTGCCAGTGGATGAATTCCGGATAGGAACAGCTGAGACTTATGATGTTATTGTAGAACCGAAACAAGCAAATTATCAGATTGAAGCTGAATCTATTGATCGAAGTGGTTTTTCTATTGGTACATTACATGATGAAAATACTTCACTTGTAAAAAGTACTACGATGCCGACACCTCGTCCCCGTGCTTTACTGACGATGGAAGATATGGGAATGGACCATGATATGTCTTCAATGAAAGGTATGGATCATGATATGTCTTCAATGAAAGGTATGGATCATGATATGTCTTCAATGAAAGGAATGGATCATGATATGTCTTCAATGAAAGGTATGGATCATGATATGTCTTCAATGAAAGGTATGGATCATGATATGTCTTCAATGAAAGGAATGGACCATGATATGTCTTCAATGAAAGGTATGGATCATGATATGTCTTCAATGAAAGGTATGGATCATGATATGTCTTCAATGAAAGGTATGGATCATGATATGCCTTCAAAAACAGTAAGCTCTTCTGGATCTGATCAAGTGGTTTACGGATGGGCGAATGCATCAACACCAGCTGGTCTAAAAGCACTTCAATATAGTGATTTACAATCTTTAACCCCCCAAAAAGATACCCGTGCTCCAGAACGTGAAATTGAAATCCGCTTAGGTGGAAATATGGAGCGCTATATTTGGACAATTAATGGTAAGAAGTTTAATGAAACTGAACCATTTAAAGTGAAATATGGTGAGCGTATACGCTTGAAATTTGTTAACGATAGTATGATGGCTCATCCAATGCATTTACATGGCATGTTTATGCAACTGGAAAATGGCCAAGATCCTAGCAATATGCCGAATAAACATACAGTAATTGTTCCACCAGGTAAAACAGTTACAACTTTATTAACGGCTGATGAGTTAGGTGAATGGGCTATCCATTGCCATTTGCTCTATCACATGTCTGCTGGAATGATGAATAAACTTATTGTGGCAAATGTCGATAGTAATAGTACTGATTCGAAAGATGTTGTTGCTCAACCTAATACTAATGATAAGGGGGTAAATCAACATGCGCACCACTAAAAAAATATATTCTAAGACATTTTTATCTATAGCTTTAATTGGATTATCAGGTGTAGCTTTTGCAAATGATACTGCTGTTCAAAGCATGGATAGTAGTACTAAATCCTCTCAGTCCGAGAGTATGAAAATGCTGTTAAAAGAGCCTGGTGGATTAGGTTATGTTGATCGTAATACTTACCAAAATTCAACTTCTGGTAATGATGGAGATAATGGTATAGGCCTGGAAGCCGAAACTTCTAATAACCGAAATCATGATAAACATCTGAAAGAACATGGTGGACAAGTTTTCCAAATGACTAAGTTTGAGAATGAGTGGACTGTGGATGAAGATGGCAAAGGTGCTTTAGGATCGAAAATTGAAACATTGATAGGTACAGATGAAAATCGCCTATTTATTGAAGCAAATTTGGATAAAGCAGAAAGTCATGATCCAAAATATGATGTATCTGCGCTTTATAGCCGTAATGTAGCACCCTTTTGGGATGTACAGGCTGGGGTGAGATACAGTGAAGATAAAAATAACAGCAACAGCGATCGGGTTGATGGTGTTGTTGGCGTGTTGGGATTAGCTCCATATTTCTTTGAAACCCAAGCTTATTTGTACGGTGGTGAGAATAATTTTTGGGGGGCAAGCTTAGAAGTCGAGCGTGATTTCCTGTTAACCCAGAAATTGATCACACAACCTTATCTTGAAGTAGATGCTGTATTTAGCGATGATTCTAACTATGCTGCAAAATCAGGTTTGTCTGAACTAAAAACCGGTATTAAAACCCGATATGAAGTCACTAAAAGAGTCAGACCTTTTGTGGATGTTGCTTACCAATATGAAAAAGGACAAAAAGCAACTAACGTGCAAGAAGCAACTGAGTCCGAAAAAGGATGGAAATATGGTGCAGGCATCGAATTGGTATTTTAAAATACTATAACTTGAAATCATGAATAGTAGTTTCGGCTACTATTCATGAAATTGTTGCTATTACGATTCAATTCTGTAAAACTAAAAAAGCTTAAAATTTGGTCTATGTCTATGCAGTGGTTAAAAACATGCCTATCGCTGTTTTTATCGTTTGCTATCCTGTTAGTAGGATCGGCTGCTGTTGCCTCGTCTGTACATAAACGATGTTTAATGCCATCTGAACAGATGCAATCCATGCAAATGGAAGAGTCGAAAAATCAGAATATGATGCATACTGATTGTATGAAAGGAGAAGCAAAGTCCAAAAAAACTCTGCATGATCCATCCTGTCTGTCTGAACAAGATTGCATTATGTCTTTTACCAAGCTTGTATATGCTAATGACGTTCAGGGTATTTTGCACTCAATGGTTTCCTTTCCTATAGAGCGCTCAGCTTTTTACTCTTTAGATCAAAATCTTCCTTCTCCATACCCTTCGGGTTTATGGAAGCCTCCACGCTCTAACTAATTTGATAGTCCTCTATCATTCATAGAATTTTCTATGAATGTTCTGCGCGTGCGCGTAAACATTTTAGAGCAAAAAATATGAATATTTATAAAGAAAAGCAATCTCATCGTAAGAGATGGCCAATAGCTACTATCTGTTTCTGTCTGGTCTATGGTCAGGCTTATGCTGAGCCATTAACTTTGAATACAGCTATGAAGCTTGCTGAGCAATATGCACCTACCCTAAGAGCAAATAGTGCAAGGATTGAAGGGGCTGAAAATATGGTTTCAGCTTCAGGTATTTTACCCAACCCTAAATTATTTGTAGGTTTAGATAATTACCCTGTATCCGGCGATGCCGCATGGTCAGTCACACGCGAAGGTATGACTATGCAAAAAATTGGCGTGATGCAAGATTTTCCAAATCGTGCCAAAAGACAAGCTGAGGTCGATTTAGCAAAAGCTGAACTAGGTTCGGCCAATGCTCAAACTGAGATTCTGCGTATTGAGGTACGTCAGAAAGTCGCATCTGCTTGGCTTAAGCGCTTTTATCTTGAACGTAAATTAGCACTATATGATGAACTGTTTTCAGAGAATCGATTACTTTCTCAAATTACTCAAACACAGGTCATCTCTGGTCGTACAATCATTGCCGATGCACTTGATCCAAGACAAGAAGCCACGGTATTGCTTGACCAGAAGGATGATTTACTTCGTGATTTAAATAAAGCCAAGTTAGAGTTGCATCGGTTAGTCAGTGCAGAACCTACTGAAAATCTCTCTCAAATTGAAACCTTACCTGACCAAGCACCATCTATCTACCTTGATACATCAAAGCTATATCATCATTTGCATCAACATCCTGAATTAAAAGCATTTCAGGCAGAAAAGCAAACTGCTGAAGCAAAACTGAAGCAAGCTCAGGCTTTACAGAAACCAGATTGGGGTATTGAACTTGCTTATCAGCATCGAGCACCCGAATTTGGCGATATGATCGGGGTGCAACTAACAACAGAGCTTCCTGTCTTTTCAAAAAGACGTAGTAGTCCACTCATTCAGGCAGCTTTAGCCGAACAAAACAGGATTACCGCCGATCAAGAAGTCCAATACCGTGACCATCTCACTATGCTAGATGATGGGTTATCCGATCTTGATGCACTTGATCAGCAAATTAGACGTGCGATGCAAACAAGTATTCCACTCGCTAAACAAAAAGTGGGTTTACAGTTGGCAAGCTATCAAGCAGGTAAAAGTAATTTGTCTAATGTTATTGCTGCTCGACAAGCTCTTTTAGAACAGCGTTTGCGTCTCATTGATCTCCAACAGCAACAGGCTGTGACTAAAGCCCAACTTTATTATGCCTTTGAAGAACCGACCTTAAACCATGTTGAGGGGCAGCCATAATGTTAAGAAATAAATTAGCAGTTACTGTCATGGGCGTTGCGGTAATTAGTCTGGCTGCGGGTGGTGGTGCTGGATACTGGATTGCACATCAGAAATACAATCCTCAATCAGGTCCGCAACAGGCTGCCAAAGTGTTGTATTGGTACGACCCAATGAAGCCTGAACAGCATTTTGATAAACCGGGGAAATCGCCATTTATGGACATGCAACTGGTTCCTAAATATGCAGATGAAAATACTACGATGACTGAAGACAGTTATCCTGCGGTTAAGATTGATCCATCCCTCCAACAAAATTTAGCAATTCGTTATGCTTCAGTCGAACAAGCTGTGATGGGAAATACTTTGTTAACCAATGGTATATTGCAGACCAATGAACGACAGGTAGCTATTTTACAAACAAGAGCAAGTGGTTTCGTCCAACGAGTGTACGGACATGCTGTTGGGGATATGGTGACGCAAGGCAGTCCCATAGCTGATATTTCAATACCTGAATGGACAGGAGAACAAACTGAATTTCTAGCTGTACTCCGAACAAGAGATCGTTCTCTTATTCAGGCAAGCCGACAACGTTTACAGCTTTTAGGAATCCCACAAAATGTGATTAATCAAGTCGAGCGGACACATCGAGTGCAATCCAATATGACTTTAAGTGCACCTGTAAGTGGATTTATTGATTCGTTAGAAGTCCGCAATGGAATGGCTTTAGCTATGGGGCAAACGCTTGTCACCATCAAGGGGATAAGCCCAATCTGGTTAGAAGCATCTGTTCCAGAAGCACAAATTGCCGGGATAAAACGGGGAATGAAAGTTGAAGCTACTTTTGTTGCATATCCTCAAATAGTGTCCGGTAAAGTCATTGATATTTTACCAACTTTGGATAGCACGAGTAGAACCATAAAAGTTCGTATTGAGTTGCCCAATAGAGAGGGATTGCTCAAGCCGGGAATGTTTGCTTCCGTTAAATTCTCCAACAACCCACAAAGCAATTTAGTTATACCAGAGCAAGCTGTTATACGTACAGGTACTCGGAACGTTGTCATTGTGGGACATGAGCAAGGGCGTTTTGAACCTGTTGTAGTACAGTTAGGTCAAAGTGATGGCAATAAAATTGCAATTCTAAAAGGGTTGAAAGCTGGTCAGAAGGTGGTAATTTCAGGGCAATTCCTGATTGATTCTGAAGCAAATTTACAAGGTGTATTGGATAAGCTGAACACTGGACAATCGAAGACTTCATCTCAAGTGGTTAAGACATCAATATATCAAGGCATTGGTAAAGTTGAAAAAGTCACAGCTCAAGACATTACCATTTCACATCAGGCGATTCCTGAGTTGGGTTGGGGGGCTATGACTATGAGCTTTAAACAACCAGTGCAACCATTTACCCAAATTCAGCAAGGCGATCAGGTCCGTTTTAGTTTTACACATGCTAGAGATACTTACGTTATTTCTGACATTTCCAAGATGTCTATGACATCTATGAAGAACTAAACGGGAGGACGATTATGATTGCCCGTATTATTCGTTTTTCAATTGCAAATCGTGTATTTGTCCTGTTGGCCGCTTTAATTCTGGCTGCTTGGGGAACTTGGGCCGTAAAGAATACTCCGGTCGATGCATTACCAGATTTGTCTGATGTACAAGTAATTATTCGAACTAATTTTTCTGGTCAGGCACCACAAATTGTTGAAAATCAGGTGACCTACCCTTTAACAACAACCATGTTATCGGTGCCCGGTGTTAAAACTGTTCGCGGTTATTCTTTTTTTGGTGACTCATTTGTTTATGTCATCTTTGATGAACATACTGACCTTTACTGGGCCCGTTCTCGTGTATTGGAGTATCTAAATCAAATTCAAGGGAAAATGCCTGCAAATGCGAAATCTTCATTGGGACCAGATGCCACTGGCGTTGGTTGGGTTTATGAATATGCATTAGTAGACCCAACAGGACAGCATGATCTTTCGGAGCTGAGAAGCATACAAGACTGGTTTTTAAAGTATGAACTGAAGACATTACCTAACGTGGCTGAAGTTGCCACAATTGGGGGAATGGTTAAGCAATATCAGGTTGTCTTAGACCCAAGCAAGATGGCTACTTTAGGTGTCACACAAAACAATGTCATTGAGGCGATTCAAAAAGCTAATCAGGAAACTGGTGGTTCAGTTCTGGAAATGGCTGAAACGGAATATATGGTGCGGGCTTCTGGTTATTTAAAAACTTTAGATGATTTTCGCCAAATTCCTTTACGAACAAATAGTTTCGGTGTTCCTGTTTCTTTAGGTGATGTTGCAACTATTCAACTTGGTCCAGAAATGCGTCGTGGCATCAGTGAATTGAATGGGCAAGGTGAAACGGTTGGGGGTGTCGTGATTTTACGAGCAGGTAAAAATGCACGTGAAACGATTACTGCTGTGAAAGCGAAGCTAGCTGAATTACAACAAAGTCTACCGAAAGGTGTACAAGTTGTTCCTGTATATGATCGCAGTCAATTGATTGATAGAGCAGTAGAAAATCTCAGCCATAAATTAATTGAAGAGTTTATTGTGGTGGCTTTAGTCTGTGGACTATTCCTCTGGCATTTACGTTCAGCAATGGTGGCTATTGTTTCTTTGCCGCTTGGGATTTTATCTGCTTTCTTGGTGATGCATTATCAAGGGCTAAATGCCAATATCATGTCGTTGGGTGGTATTGCTATCGCGATTGGCGCTATGGTCGATGCCGCAATTGTAATGGTTGAAAATGCACATAAGCATATCGAAACTTGGCAACACGAACATCCTGAGCAAGTCTTGGAAGCACAAGTCCGTTGGAACATCATTACACGTTCTGCCAGTGAGGTCGGGCCAACTTTATTTTTCTGTCTACTCATCATTACCTTATCCTTCATTCCTATTTTTACTTTACAGGCACAAGAAGGTCGCTTGTTCTCACCACTGGCATTTACTAAAACCTATGCAATGGCAGCAGCAGCAGGTTTATCCATTACCTTGATTCCCGTTTTAATGGGTTATTGGATTCGAGGGAAATTACCTTCTGAACAGCGTAATCCACTGAACCGTTTTCTGATCAAAATATACAGCCCTATGTTGGATAAGGTTTTAGCTCATCCAAAGACAATTTTACTTGGTGCATTGCTAATTTTCCTTATTAGTCTTTTCCCTTTAACACGGTTAGGTGGGGAGTTTCTACCCAATATGGATGAAGGTGATTTACTGTATATGCCTTCAGCTTTACCGGGATTGTCCGCAGCAAAAGCTTCTGAGCTACTCCAACAGACTGATCGAATGATTAAAACCGTTCCTGAAGTTGCAACAGTATTCGGTAAAGCTGGTCGCGCAGAGTCAGCCACAGATTCTGCACCATTAGAAATGTTTGAAACCACGATTCAGTTCAAACCACGGTCTGAATGGCGTTCAGGTATGACACCTGACAAATTGATAAAAGAACTAGATAAGGCAGTCCAAGTACCGGGTTTAACAAACATTTGGGTGCCACCTATCCGTAACCGGATTGATATGTTGGCAACTGGGGTGAAAAGTCCAATCGGGATTAAGGTTTCAGCAAATGATCTGCAAGATATTGATCGGGTAGCACAGCAAATTGAACAAGTGGCTAAACAGGTGCCCGGTGTTAGTTCAGCTTTAGCTGAACGGCTCACAGGTGGTCGATATGTTGATGTTGATATTAACCGTATGCAGGCTGCGCGATATGGTCTCAATATTAAAGATGTACAGCAAATCGTCTCATCAGCGATTGGCGGGGAAAATATTGGTGAAACTGTTGAAGGCTTGGCACGGTATCCCATTAATGTACGTTACCCACGAGAGATTCGAGATTCACTGGAAGCCTTAAGAAATTTACCGATTCTAACTGAATCTGGTCAACAAATAGTCTTGAGTAGTGTTGCTAATATTCAAATTACAGATGGGCCGCCAATGCTTAAAAGTGAGAATGCCCGTCCAAGTGGTTGGATCTATGTCGATGTACAAGGACGTGACTTAGCTTCGGTTGTACAAGATTTGAAGCAGGCCATAGACCAAAAAGTAAAACGTTCTTCTGCCATGAGCATTAGCTATTCAGGACAGTTTGAGTTCATGGAGCGTGCGAATGCTCGCTTAAAAGTTGTTATTCCAATTACTTTGATGATCATTTTTCTATTGCTCTATTTGATTTTTAGGCAAGTACAAGATGCTGTTCTGATTATGGCAACACTACCTTTTGCCTTGATTGGTGGTATTTGGGCTATGTACTTGAGTGATTATCACTTTTCGGTTGCGATTGCTGTTGGTTTTATTGCACTTGCTGGTGTTGCCGCAGAGTTTGGTGTAGTCATGTTGTTCTATTTAAAGCAAGCAATTGAGCATGCACAGCAAAGCCTATCTTCTTCAACGGCATCCTTAACAGAGCAACAACTCAATAAGGCAATTCATACAGGAGCCGTGCTACGTGTTCGCCCTAAAGCAATGACAGTCGCTGTCATTTTGGCGGGGTTAATCCCTATTCTGTTGGGGACTGGAACAGGTTCTGAATTAATGAGTCGTATTGCTTTACCTATGGTTGGGGGGATGATTTCAGCCCCTCTCTTATCTATGTTTGTTATCCCTGCGGCATATCAGCTTTTAATCAAAAGAAAACTATCAAAGAATTGATAGTTTTATTATTTCGTCAAAAGAGGTTTTATTATGTTGAAATTTATGAAAATTGTGGCTCTTGTTGCAACTGTTGCTGCGTTAAGTGCATGTAGCAAAAATGAGGCATCAGAGCAAAAGAAAGCGGAAGCACCGATGGAGCAGATGAGTAAAGAGTCATCTACAGTTGCAACAGCTCAAGCTGTTGGTGTGATTACTGCTATTGATACGAAAGAAAATATTCTAACACTCGACCATGAAGCAATTCCTGCAATTAAATGGCCTGCAATGACCATGGGCTTTAAAGTTGCAGATCCAGCATTATTGAATGGTTTAACTGTAGGGGAAAAGGTTGACTTCGAATTAAAAATAGAGGGTGAGAGTCAGATTATTGTTGCTGTGAAAAAAAGCTCATAATCAGTTTGATACTTAAAAGAAAAATGGATGCGAAGGCATCCATTTTTCTTTATGAAATATTCTTATTTTGATTAAAGTCTACTAATAAGCTGATATGTAATGAAGGCAAAGAAATACGCAAGCCCAAATAAGTAAGTCGCCATAATAACAGGCTGTTTCCAGCTACCAGTTTCACGACGAATGGTCGCTAATGTTGCAAGACAATGTGGTGCGAAAATGTACCAAACTAATAATGACATCCCTGTAGCTAGCCCCCAACCATCAGGACCAGAGATTTGACTCAACAATGTTTGAGTTACAGTATCTTCATCTCCAGACATAGCATAAATTACACCTAAAGCAGCAATGACAACTTCCCTTGCAGCCATAGCAGGAATTAATGCGATACAGATTTCCCAAGTAAAGCCAATAGGTGCAAATATAGGCTGAATAATGTGTCCAAGTTGTCCAGCTAAACTATAGTTGATAGCAGGCATCGTGGCATGCTCAGGTGGTTGAGGGAACGTAACCAACACCCAAAGCAATATAGATAATGCTACGATAATACCACCAACTCTTTTTAGAAAGATCGTAGCTCGATCATAAAGTCCTAATGCAACGTTTCGAATATCTGGCAATCGATAAGTAGGCAACTCAAAGATAAAAATACTTTCTGTTTTATCTTTTCTAACTAGTTTCAAAAATAAAGAAACACATAATGCTGAAACAATTCCAGCCATATATAGTCCAAAAAGAACTAAACCTTGTAGGCTCAACCAACCATAAACTAATTTGTTTGGAATGAATGCCGCAATTAGCAAAGCATAAACAGGTAATCTTGCAGAACAAGTCATTAATGGCGCAATCATAATGGTTGCTAGACGATCTCTTTCCGAACTAATGCTTCGTGTTGCCATGACACCAGGAATAGCACAGGCAAAACTAGACAATAGTGGAATAAAGGAACGTCCACTTAAACCAGCTTTGGACATTAATTTATCCAAAAGGAATGCTGCTCGTGGCAAATAACCTGATTCTTCTAAAATTAAAATAAAGAAGAATAAGATAAGGATCTGCGGCATATAAGCCAAAACACTACCCGATCCAGCGATTACCCCATCAACAATAAGACTTCTAAGTAATGGATGAGTAATAAGCGGGCCAATTGTATTACCTAACCAAGCAATTGCATTTTCAATTAATGAGATAAAAGGTTGTGCCCAGATAAAAACGGCTTGGAACATGACAAACATGGTAAGCGTTAGGATGACTAAACCAAGTACAGGATGTAAGAAAATTTTATCCAAGAAAGCTGTTCTTGCATCACCGTTATCATTTTTTAAAATTACCTGTTTAGTAATATTTTTAATCTGATCAAAATGATTCAGATCAGAATGATAAGGAGTGACAAATAGATTTTTTTGATCTAATTGATTTAGTAGTTCTTGCACGCCTTTAGTTTTAACGGCAACAGCCTCAATAACAGGGATACCCAACAATTCTGATAGCTTATTAATATCTATCGAAATACCACGCTTTTTGACCTCATCCATCATATTTAAAACAAGAAGCATTGGTCGATTCAATGCCCTTATTTCAAGCACAAGACTTAAATGTAAATGTAAATTAGTGGCATCAACCACACATACATATATATCAGGTAGAACCTCACCCTCAAGCTCACCTAAGCATACAGCCCTTGTTACCTCTTCATCTAGACTCGTAGGCTTTAAGCTGTATGTGCCGGGCAAATCTAAAACTCGAACTGATTCACCAGAAGGTAGTTTAAAAAAACCTTCTTTCCGCTCAACAGTAACACCAGCATAATTAGCTACTTTTTGACGAGTACCTGTTAAAGTATTAAAGAGAGATGTTTTCCCACAATTTGGGTTACCAATAAGTGCAATATTTTTACTGTTCATTTGAAACAATCTCTACAAAAATTCGTTCAGCTTCATTCTTTCTTAACGCAAATCGAGAAGTTTCAATTTGAACCAATACTGGATCACCACCGAAAAGTCCCTTAGCTAGAACTTGTAAAGTTTCACCAATTCTGAAACCTAACAATTCAAGTCGTTCGAGAACTGGATCATTTTTATCTAAATATTGGTTACCTTTTTTTAGGTCAACAATTTTGACAAATTCGTTTGGTTTAACTTGGAATAAATTCATTTTTAATACTCTTATTTCAATGCCAAAATTTTTCGAGCACCGTTAAGTACGAAAAGTGAAACAATTATTCCTATAACAAGATCTGGATATGCGGAACCTGTCAAAGCAACTAGTATCCCTGCACAAATCACACCAAAATTGACTATGATATCATTGGATAAAAAGACCCAACTAGCCTTCATGTGTGCACCATCATTTTTTTGATGAGACATTAGGTATATACAATAAAAATTGGCAATTAGCGCTAAAGCAGCAATTCCAATCATCAAGAAAGACTCTGGCTCACTACCATAAATGAACCGACGCACAACATCTACAATTACAGAAGTAGCGAGAATTAACTGTAACCAGCCTGAAAGATGCGCTGCTTTTAATTGTTTTTTTACACTTTTACCAACAACAAACAGTGCTATACCAAACACTGTGGCATCAGCAAGCATATCCAATGAGTCAGCAATCAAGCCTGTAGAGGCAGCTACCAAACCACTGATAAACTCTATAAAGAATAATAGGAGATTAATCGCTAAAAGAATTTTTAAAACTTTTGCTTGTTCAGACGTATCTGCTTTTTCAGGCATTTCACCCACAGAGGCAGCGGTACTTTCAAGTTTGGCTCCAAAACCAAGTGCTTCAAGTTTGCTAGTAATTTCATTAAGACCATCATTATGAAAAACTTTTAATTTCCGATTAGGTAAATCAAATATTAGTCCTTTGACCTCACTCACTGGAGACAATGCCATACGAACCATTTGCTCCTCAGCAGAGCAATCCATTTTCGGAATCAGAAACGTACTGATTTCTTTTGCATGCTCTTTATTTACATAGGCTTCAGTTTTATTTAATTTAGCGCCAAACCCAAGAGCTTCAAGTTTTGCAGTGATTTCATTACTTTCACCATTATGCATAACTTTTAGGTTTCGATTCGGCAAATCAAAAACTAGCCTCTTAACATTTACCAAAGAAGATAAAGTCATCCGAACCATTTGTTCCTCTGCGGAACAATCCATTTTAGGGATTTTATAGTCACTGATGAAAGTCGCTACACCCTCATTATCACTGATTATCTCAGGTGAACTTATTGAATCTGGGGTGCAACATGAGTTTGACTGCGTAGAACATGGCTGAGTACTAGCACAAGAATCTTTTTCATCTGGCTTAGATTGTTGTGGTACTTCATTACCACAACAAGAGCTTTTACTTTCTTCAGCAGTTAAATCTTTACTGTTACCAGAATTTGTTTCTGATTCATTTTGATTTTGCTTAGTGTCTTCACAAGAACTTTCTTTATTACAACCGCAACCACTCATTGATGTGCCCATAGTCATATCTTTACTTATTGCATATTAAAATCTCTATAGCTACTATAGAGTCAAGTTGGATTTTGAGTATTTCTAATGTTTATGAAGATAGGAGAGCTCTCTGAGAAAACGTCGTGCTCAGTACTGACAATACGGTTTTATGAAAAAGAAGGTTTAATCCCGCAACCTGATCGAACTCAAGGTAACTATAGACTATATACTGAAGATTACATTGATCGGTTGAAATTCATTGTGAATTGTCGTTCTTTGAATATGAACTTAATTGAAATCAAAAAATTACTAAATTATAAGGATCTGCCTAATCTAAATTGTTCTGATGTGAATGAGCTTATCGATTCACATATTAACGATGTAGAGGAAAATATTCGGAATCAGCAGAAACTCATACAGCAGCTATTAGAAATAAGAAAGACTTGTGATGGGTTATGTACAGTGGACAAATGTGGTGTACTGAAGAAGTTAGCCTGAATAAAAAGTTAGTGATCACATTTGTTTCTCAAACTTACTGATACGTATATTGGCTTATTTAATATTATTGCTAAATTCTTAATCTAAAATGAATTGTTTACAGCAGTTTTTCAAATTTAACTAGCTTATTTAATGGATTGTATTTTGCAGACCATCATATATGAAGTTGCATATATATGCTAATTCATATATAAAGATATTAATATATTAGAGGTCCCAGTTTCATGACAACTTCATTAGATGTAAAGATTTATCACAATCCTGCTTGTGGCACCTCTCGGAATACTTTGGCTTTGATTCGCAATACAGGAATTGAACCAACCGTTATTGAATATCTCATTACACCACCTAGTCATGACGAATTAGTTAAATTGATTCAGGATGCAAACTTAACAGTAAGAGAGGCTATTCGTCAGAATGTAGATCCTTATCGGGATTTACAGCTTGATCGTAGTGATTTGAGTGATGAACAACTACTCAGTTTTATGCTTGAACATCCTATTTTGATTAATCGACCATTTGTTGTTACTGAATTAGGTACTCGCTTAAGTCGTCCTTCAGAAGTTGTCTTGGATATTCTGCCATTACCACAAAAAGGTGCTTTCACTAAAGAAGATGGTGAACAAGTGATCGACGAAAATGGTCAGAGAGTAAATTAAAAAATTTAGTTCTTGTATGTGATTATCTGCATATCCAAATTTATAGGTAGCAAAGATGGATCAAGTTAATTTTTTTAAATGCTTATCAGATGAAACCCGTCTCAATATTGTCACTTTAATTGCTGAGAATAAAGAACTCTGTGTTTGTGATCTGACAGAAAAGCTACAACTGAGTCAACCAAAGATTTCTAGGCATTTAGCTTTATTACGCTCTTCTGGTCTCTTACAAGACAGACGACAAAGCCAATGGGTGTACTACAGCATTAATCAACAACTTCCAGCATGGTGTTTTGAAATTCTAGATACTTTAAAAAAAACATCATCTAGTCAAGTTGTAAGCAATACCAACACGCTTTCTATAAATAGTTATTGTGAGTAATAGATTATGAAATTCCTTTTTTTGTGTACTGGAAATAGTTGTCGTAGCATTTTGTCTGAAGTGCTTTTTAACAGTCGTGCTCCTCATGACTGGAAAGCATACAGTGCAGGTAGTAAGCCATCAGGACAGGTGCATCCATTGACTATTGAAACTTTGGAAAACCTTGGTCTTTCAACAGAAGGTTTATGGAGTAAAACCATTGATGACTGTGAGCAATATAAACCTGATGTAGTGATTACTGTGTGTGATTCAGCAGCTCAAGAAGCTTGTCCTCTTTATTTGGGGGGAGCGATCAAGGCACATTGGGGCTTGGCTGATCCATCACATTTAGACTTGCCTAAAGAGGAAAAATTAAAAGCTTTCCAAGTGACAGTAGACCATATCAACCGTCGTTTAGATGCTTTATTTGCACTTGATACAGCAAATATGTCTCGTCCTGAATTAATTGCTGCAATCAATCACATATCAGATATTGAATGAGAAAATCATGGCTCAACAAAGACTGTCATTTTTAGATCGTAACCTGACGCTATGGATTTTCATTGCGATGGGGTTGGGGATTGCGATAGGTGTCTTCTTACCTCAAGCTTCCGTTACTTTAGACAAAATGAGTGTGGATTCTGTCAATATTCCAATTGCGATTGGTTTGATTCTGATGATGTATCCACCGTTAGCCAAAGTGGACTATGCAGCTCTACCACAAGTATTTAAAGACAAAAGAACATTAACTTTGTCTTTAGTACAGAACTGGATTATTGCTCCTGTATTAATGTTTGCATTAGCAATTATTTTTTTGCATAGCTATCCAGAGTATATGACTGGACTAATCCTGATCGGATTAGCTCGTTGTATTGCAATGGTTTTAGTTTGGAATGGTTTAGCCTGCGGCGATAACCAATATGTAGCAGCATTGGTTGCATTCAATAGTATCTTTCAGATTTTGTTCTTTAGTACTTATGCTTGGTTATTTCTTACCTTCTTACCACCTTATTTTGGTATTGCTGGGCAAGTAATCAATGTGGATTTTTGGACGATTACCCACGCGGTATTAATTTACTTGGGTATTCCTTTTTTTCTTGGTTTCTTGACCCGTTTGATCTTAGTCAACGCCAAAGGCTTAGAGTGGTACCAAAATGTCTTTTTACCGAAGATCAGTCCATTAAGTCTATTGGCATTACTGTTTACTATTGTTGCTATGTTTAGTCTCAAAGGTGGAGATGTAGTGAGTCTGCCTTTGGATGTAATTCGAATTGCGATTCCATTAACAATTTACTTTATCGTAATGTTCTTCATTAGTTTCTTTATGAGTAAGTGGATGGGTAATGACTACCCAAAAACTACAGCAATTTCATTTACTGCTGCGGGTAATAATTTTGAGTTAGCACTGGCTGTAGCCATTGCAACCTTTGGTTTAGCATCGCCTGTGGCATTTACTACAGTCATTGGGCCATTAGTTGAAGTACCAGTTTTGATTGCTTTGGTCAGTGTCTCTTTATGGCTAAGAAAAAAGTATTTTGAATCGGTGTAAATCTATGAATCTCCCAAATGTTGATATGAATCTTCTTGATCGACCTACTTTAGAGAAAGTTCAAGCTAAAGCACTGGATCATGCACCACGCATCTTATTGTTATATGGCTCGAATCGTGAACGTTCTTATAGTCGTTTAGCGGTGATGGAAGCAGGACGAATCTTGGAGGAGTTTGGTGCTGAGGTGAAAATCTTTCATCCGAAAGGATTGCCTTTGCCAGAAGATGCCGATACTGAACATCCAAAAGTAAAAGAATTGCATGAACTTTTGGCTTGGTCAGAGGGTATGGTTTGGTGTTCACCTGAGCGTCATGGTTCTATGAGTTCTATTTTTAAATCCCAAATCGACTGGATTCCTTTGGCTGGTGGTGCAATACGTGCGACGCAAGGTAAAACTTTAGCACTTATGCAAGTTAGTGGTGGTTCACAATCTTTTAATAGCGTTAACCAGATGCGTATTTTGGGGCGCTGGATGCGGATGATTACAATCCCGAATCAATCTTCAATTCCTAAAGCCTTTTTAGAGTTTGAAGAAGATGGACGTATGAAAGCATCTTCTTATTACGATCGTATAGTAGATGTGATGGAAGAACTCTATAAGTTTACATTACTTACGCGTGGACAAAGCCTGTATCTAACTGATCGATATTCTGAGCGTAAAGAATCTGCTGAAGAATTATCTAAACGTGTTAACCAGCGTAGTCTGTAACACATTGGAGAGAACTAAATGCAAAGTAGACATTCACGTCTGATAATTCTCGGTTCTGGCCCTGCGGGCTATAGTGCAGCTGTCTATGCAGCGCGTGCAAACCTTAAACCTACTTTAATTGCGGGTTTACAACTAGGTGGGCAACTTACAACAACAACCGAAGTTGACAACTGGCCGGGCGATCCTGAAGGTTTAACTGGTCCTGCATTAATGGATCGTATGCAAGCACATGCTGAACGCTTTGGTACAGAACTCGTCTATGACCATATTAACGAAGTGGACTTAAATGTACGTCCTTTTGTTTTAAAAGGTGACATGGAAGAGTACACATGTGACGCTTTGATTATTGCAACTGGTGCTACAGCTCAATATCTTGGCCTAGAGTCTGAACAAAACTTTATGGGACAAGGCGTAAGCGCATGTGCAACATGTGATGGTTTCTTCTACAAAAACCAAAAAGTAATGGTTGTAGGTGGTGGTAACACTGCTGTTGAAGAAGCGCTTTATTTATCAAATATTGCTTCACATGTAACGCTAGTACACCGCCGTGATAGCTTACGTTCTGAAAAGATTTTGCAAGATCATTTATTTGCTAAAGAAAAAGAAGGCAAAATCAGCATTATCTGGAATCACGAAGTTGAAGAAGTATTGGGTGACAATACTGGTGTAACAAGTGTTCGCCTTAAATCAACTCAAGATGAGTCTAAGCAAGGCGTAGAGGTTCATGGTCTATTCGTTGCAATTGGCCACAAACCAAATACTGGAATGTTTGATGGTCAATTAAACTTACGTGATGGCTATATCCAAGTACAAAGCGGTACTTCTGGTAATGCAACAGCAACTTCTGTAGCTGGTGTTTTTGCTGCTGGTGACGTCGCTGACAGCATTTATCGTCAAGCGATTACTTCAGCTGGGTCAGGCTGTATGGCTGCTCTAGATGCTGAAAAATATCTAGATCAATTGAACGATTGAAAAGCTAATTCAATCACTTGAAAGTTTTAAGAAATAAGCCCAGTCTGTTAAACAGGCTGGGCTTTTGATTTTGTTTATGACAATAAAGAAGAGGGAGAGATAATTTGTCTCAATTACAAGCTGAAGTAGATGTAGTCATTATTGGTGGTGGACAAGCAGCTCTTGCTACAGCCTATTTTTTAAAACGTAAGAAAATTCCATTTGTGATTTTAGATGACCAAAATCAGGCAGGTGGTGCATGGTTACATGCTTGGGAGTCTTTACGTCTTTTTTCTCCAAATACTTGGAGTTCGTTGTCGGGCTGGATGATGCCAAAAACTGAACAAACTTATCCAACGCGGAATGAGGTGATTCAATACTTATCTGCATACGAACAACGCTATCAATTTCCTGTCATTCGACCTATACATGTTGATCATATTGAGAAAAAAAATGACTGCTTAGATGTATATGCGGGTGATAAATATTGGCGAGCAAAGGCCGTTGTCAGTGCTACAGGTACATGGAGTCAGCCTTATATTCCACATTACGAAGGATTAGAAAGATTTAAAGGAATACAAACCCATTCAGCACATTATGTTAATCCAGAACCTTTTATTAATAAAAAGGTTCTAGTGATAGGAGGAGGTAACTCTGGTGCTCAAATTCTTGCTGAAGTTTCAGAAGTTGCAGACACTATTTGGATCACAGTAAATCCTCCTCAATTTTTATCGGATGATGTTGATGGGCGTGTTTTATTCCTTCGAGCAACAGAACGTTTGAAGGCACAACAGGAGGGACGAATAGTTGATCAATCCATTGGTGGTCTAGGGGATATTGTCATGATTGATAGTGTCAAAGATGCACGTGAACGTGGGGTATTACATAGCAGAGAACCCTTTAAAGCATTTAAAGAATATTCGGTTGTTTGGGAGGATGGTTCAACACAATTGGTTGATGCTGTGATTTGGTGTACAGGCTTCAAAGCATCCCTAAATCACTTAAGGAGTCTAGGAGTGATAGAACCTAATCAGACTGTTGCTGTCAATGATGGGCGTTCAATAAAAATAAACAACCTTTGGCTAGTTGGTTATGGTGAATGGACAGGCATGGCATCGGCAACATTAATTGGGGTTTCTAGAACAGCCAAAGCAGTAGTCGATGAAATAGCTGTTTACTTAGCTATAGATTAAAAATTCTTAAATAAAGGATGGCTAAAGATATAGAAGGTTTATATATTTTTTATATCAAACACTTATATTTTTTTTTGGTGGTATTGGTTCTAATTTAGTTAGTGATCAATAACTGGAAAATTTTAACTAGACTCTAGTTGCTTAATATAATTCCCAATAAAACTAGTCTACTGTTTATATACTCTTTCATGAGTAAGGAGGTATCTGAGTACTACAAAAGTTGTTATTACTCAGATACCGACAGATTTAATTGAGCTAATTACACTGTAAGCAGAACCAATTACAGAGATGAAATCATGAAGTCTATAGATGAAATAAAAGCTCAAGAGGTATGTGTAGCTATTCTATTAGATAAAAAAGCTACTAATACGCAAGCCAAGATACTTCCTAGTGAAAATATAATCATTGATAGGTTACTTGAGCGTAAAGTTGAGTTACAACATGCTTATAGTGAGTTGTATTCAAAACTAGGGAAATATCATCAAGCCCTCACAAATTTTTTAGATTTGTTAGTAGAAATTACTTCAATGCATAGTCCAGAGGAAGTAATAAAGTCTAGAGCTGCTCAGAAAAAATTGAATGAGATTAATCAGCAAATTTCTATTAAAGCTCATGAATTAGCAGCTCTCCTAGAAACTAGATCCGAGTTAATAAATACTTCTGGCTTTATGACAGATACCCATTATCACATTGGTAATGTAATTCGTGAAGCATCTCAGAATAATCCGTATTTTAGAACATCTTTGCTAGATAAATTAAAGCAACTCCAAGGTCGGTTTGATCTTAAATATTGGCCTCGGTTAGATGATGTAATGAAAGTTATCGCTGAAGATGCAAGAATGGCCGTACCTATTGCTATTGATTCTATTACTGAAGTGGCAACAAGAGGTGAGAGAGCTTCCTTAGTTGATTATTTTAGAGCTTTATTTGAAGCTATTGAATGTAATCGTCAGAAAGAATATGGTTTCTTACCTAATGACTTTAAGTTAACAGATAATACAATTGCTACTTTAGCTAATTGCGCCTTAGCTTTAGAGCCAAAAGAAATGATTGATGGCCTATATGTGAAAAATTTTAGAAGTCGTGAACGCAAACGCATAGGTAGTGACTCCTAATTTTAAATATGTGGACAAGTCTGGATTTGTCCACATACATAAAACAATCTATAGACTACCTATCCCTATAACAGAAAGTATTTTTACTGTTATTTATTATTTAAGATCATTAGAGGTTAGTCAGACTGTAATTCTGTTAGAAAGACCGTGACTAAATTAGGTTTTGAATGAAGGAATTATGGGCAGCTTATGTCAATTCAATATCTAACATATCAAACTTTAAATATTGATTTATTTAATTAAATTTATTCTTTTATTTCAAAAAAATCTAACAAAGACCATATCACTGATAAATATTTAAGCAATTAAAGTAGTTCTCAATAATTAGTTTATGATAATTACCAAAATGGGAATTGAGTTGTATTTTGAAATGGTGTAATTTATTCCCAAATTGGGAATATTTTTAAATGAAGCTTTTAGGTCTTGAAAAAATAACAGTGATTGAGTGTGAGTTTGCTAAAAAATGGCTCATAAGTTGGATCTCTGAAATACGTGATGCTCATTGGCGGGGCGCGGAAGATATTCTGAAACAATTTCCAAAAGTATCTATTTTGGAAAATCAATGTTTCGAATTTTCGATACATAACTCTAAATGGGTTATTTGTCTACAAATCGCGTTTTCTCAAAGAATAGCGATTATTAAAGCTGTAAACATTAAAGGTGCTAACAATGGAATTTAAAGTTATTCGTACAAGAGAGCAGTATCAAGCTTATCTTGACGAAGTGCATTCTTTAATTATGCTAAATCCGGCTATAGGAAGTCCTGAGAGTGATCGGTTGGAATTATTATCGGTTTTAATAGAAGATTATGAAAATAAACAATATCCGATAGAGGCGCCTGATCCTATTGATGCAATTCTATTTAGGATGCATGAGAAAGGGTTAAAACAAGCTGATTTGGCCCCATATTTTGGTACTACTAGTAGAGTTTCTGAAGTTCTTAATCGAAAAAGAGCTTTAACCGTAGATATGATCCGAGCATTATCTGTAGGGTTGGGACTGTCGGTAGAGACATTAATTGGTTTATCAAATTCAAAGAATACATTAGATAAAAATAATATTGATTGGTCTAAATTTCCTGTTAAAGAGATGAAAAATAGGGGGTGGTTAAAAACATTTCTTGCTGATACGGCAGCATCAACTGAGAGTATTATCCAAAAATATATTGCTCAATCAGGGTTACAAATCGGCTCAGCTTCTTTTAAACGAAAGTTGTCTGGTGATGCCCAAACACCTAATACGATGTATGCACTGTATGCGTGGCTAGCTAGAGTCATTCTCCAAGCTAGAGATAAGAAAGATAGTCTAGGAAAATATGACCCTAATTTAATAAATAGTAATTTTTTAAGAGAGTTAGCTCAATTAAGCTGGTTTGAGCATGGGCCAATATTAGCAATTGAATACTTAGAAAAGCATGGAATTGCTGTAGTCATTGAGCCTCATCTTAAGGGTACGCATCTTGATGGAGCGGCATTGAAGGACAGTGACGGCACTCCTATTATTGGGCTAAGTTTACGATATGACCGATTGGATAATTTTTGGTTTACGTTACTACATGAATGCGCACATATTTGGAAGCATGTTGATGAAACAGAAGCATTTCTCGATGATTTAGATTCATCAAGTATGGAGGATCGGAGGGAGGCTGAAGCAAATCGATTGGCAAGAGAGGCATTTATACCAAGAGGAGTTTTGAGACGTACAGAGGCATTTATCTCACCAAGTAAAGAATCTATTGAAAAGTTGGCTAAAGAGTTGAGAGTTCATCCAGCAATCATTGCAGGGCGTATTCGAAAAGAGTTGGGAAATTACACCTTATTTTCAGACTTGGTTGGTCAATATCAGGTCAAGGCATTATTAACCAATTCTCATTTATTAAGTGTTGAGGAGTAGAGATGATGAAAATTCCAGAATATGTCCCAATCATGAAAGCGAAGCAAGGTGAATTTGATGCGATAAAACCTATTAGGTCTGAGCAGTTAGAATATCAAATACAGCCAACTTTCCACCCTTTATTTGAAATGCCTAATATTTATAAAGAAGGGGTTTCAAGACTTGTTGATATTAATAGCCGTTGCGAGAAAATAGGGAAATTATGGAGTGGAAATATTGCTTTAGTGGATGGTTATTTTTGGAAACCATCTGAAGCTTTATTGGAGAATGGTGAGCATTTCCTAACCTATACGTATAACAAATTGTTTGCATTAGGAGTAAAGGTAGTTCCTGTAATTGGTTATGACCGTTGGTTTGATCAAATGAGCAGTCTTTATCATCAAACAATGAAAAATTTAAATTATCCAGAGGCTCCTTATTTTTGTATTAGATTAGATGGTGAGGCAATGTATGATATTGATGAACCTGATTTTTTCAAAGAACAACTAGAATCAATTATTTCTGATTTAAAATTAGCAGAAAATAATTGTTCTATATTATTAGATTTTGGGGATGTAAGTGTCAATCGTATAACAATTGAACAGATGCTAAGCAAGTCTAGAGACTTTTTAGAAGTATTAACTGAATATGATTTTAAATACATTTCTATCAGTGGAGCTTCATATCCTTCAAGCGTTGCAGAAGCCATTGAAGATCATGATACGGATGGTCCAGTACTTCGAAAAGAAATGGTTGTATGGCAGACTTTAAGAAACATGTTCCCTAATGTTAAATTGAAGTTTGCAGATCATGGAGCAAGACATCCAGCTCCAGAAAAGCAGATTATTAATCAACATACGAATGGAAAAATTATCTACACTATAGATAAAAATTACTATGTCGTAAGAGGCCATCCATTTTCTAGAGATGGTGGAAGTCATGGGCATAGAAAGCAGCTAGCAATGAGATTAATTAATTCTATCTATTATGAAGATGTAAGCTTTAGTTGGGGAGACAATAAAATCTTTGAATGTGCGCACGGTATTAATAATTTTATAGGAAATCCTACGCAATGGGTTGCAATTGATACGAGCCACCACATTCGGTATGTCTTAGAGGAAATAGGATCTTTTGAGCTAGCTTATCAAAAATAGATCAAATAAAAATCCAGCCATTCATAAATGGGCTGGATTTTTAAATTATTTTTCAGTAATTAAATTTTTACACTAAATTTACACCATGAATTTTATTTTTGTTTCTAAGTTTTTAATAATAAATGATATTTTATTTTAGTTGATCCTATCCATCATTGGGGCTACTGAAATACGAGGTTGTAACGATTGAAGTGATTGCATAACCGATAGACCCAAAAGTCGCTAAATTAAAGAAAGGGCAGCATTATACGGGGTTTAGTCCTGAATCGACAGTGGCATTTAACTGCGTAATTTATAACCGCCCTTATGTTAAATATAGAAAGATGATTTTTAACAAATTACCTTATAGCTAAGCCATTTGCTTTTTTTGTAAGAAAGCATCAATCATGCTAAATAAAATACAAAATACAACGAGTCCCACACCTGCTAGGCAAGTCATGGTCCATCCACCACGATTCCATGCAAAAATCCCTAATGCTGAACCGGCTGCACCACCAATAAAATAAGTAGTCATATAAATAGCATTAATACGAGATTTAGCATCGGGACGTAAACGGAAGATAATACTTTGGTTGCTGGTGTGAACAAGGGCAAGTGCCAATTGAATTAAAGCAAAACCAATAACATAAGCTGAAAGTAGAGTTTGTCCGAAATAGAAACAAATCCAGCTTACCAAAAATAGCCCGCAACCCATCCAAGTGAGTAAACGTGTGTAGCCTTGGTCGGCATATTTGCCGATATAACGTGTTGATAACGCACCAAAGATACCAACTAGCGGGACTAGTCCGATAAATAGATCAGGTAAATGATGTGCCGAGGTGAGAAGTAATGCGATGGTGGAATATAGAATACTTACTGCTGCAAAGGCGAAAGCACCTGTAAGCGCTCTTAATAATAGACGCTTTTCCTCTTTTAAAAGCTGAGCCATGGAAACAAAGATTTGTCCATAGTTCAGTTTCATCCGCATGACATAAGGTAGGCGGCTTTTTAAGGTATAGGCCAACAAAAGCATTAATATACCGCTTATGGCATAAACGACTTTCCAGTGGAAAAGGTTGGAAAATAAGCCAGCCAGACTGGTAGAGAGTAAAATCCCGACCAATAAGCCACTCATTAAGAAGCCAATAATCTCACCAGTTTTTTCAGGTTTAACCGTCATTGTTGCAAGAGGAATAAGCACTTGAGCTGCAACTGAAAACAAACCCGCTAAAATTGTACCGATCCAGAGCATAGGTAAGTTAACAGCAAAAGCAGAGGTAAATAGGCCAACTGCACAAAGCATCATCAAAAACGGAATAGCTTTGGCTTTATTGACGATATCCCCCATTGGAACAATAAAGAGTAAGCCGAGGGCATAAGACACCTGAGCAAATGTTACTGTTAAAGCAGCTTGTGCTTGAGTTACAGCAAAATCTTGCTGAATAGAGTGAATTAGGGGTTGGCAATAGTAATTCACACCTGCACATAGGCCACATGCTGCTGCCATCAACCAAAGTAAAGGTTTATTTTGACTGATATCTTCAGGGGTAGACATGATGTTCTCTCGATTTTATTAAGTGTATGCCGTTGCTTCGACTTCAATGAGCATATGTTCTAGTGCAAGACGCGGCACAGGAATGAGTGTGCAGGCTGGAAAAGGATGATTTTTCCATAAATCCTTCATAATTTTAATCAAAATCTCATGTTTTTCTACCGAATGGTCAACAACTAGAATTCTTAAAACAGCGATATCCGTAAGCTCTACATTGGCAGCCACTAACGCATAGTTAATATTTTCAAATGCTTGTAGGACTTGTTCACTGAAATGAGAACTTAATTGACCTTGTTGGTCTTCGCCACCTTGACCTGCAATATGAATAATATTGTTAAAATTACTTACTACAGCGACATGACTATAAGCGTTAGGTATTGGGTCATATAAAGTAGAAGGATTTATGATTTTAAAAATTTCTTTGTTCATGGAACTAAACCGTTTAATAAAATTTAGATGAGTATCCAACCTCAACTTAAGTTGAGGTCAAGAGCATTTAGTGTTTTAGTCTTTTCTTTCTTAAAGTAATCATCATTACACCGACTATATTGAGGAAACAACCGACCCATTGCCATATATTTAGGTGTTCATTTAAAAAAGCAACGGCAAGCAAAATCGTTAAAACGGGTCCAATCGAAGCAATCATCGCAGATTGAGAGGCACCTAATCGCTCAATGCTTTGCATAAGCATAACGGTAGGTAAGACAGTGACTAAAAAACCTAAGCCAATCCCGTACCAAATTACACTAGAGGGGAGTTGTAATAGAAGTTGAATAGGTTGAGGTGTGCTTAATACGTAATGAGTTAATGTACCTATACAGGCAACTGTTAAAGCTAAGCCTGTGAAATTCCAAGAACCAAATTTTTTAATTAATGGTGGAGTCAGCAGTAAATAACCGGCAAAAGCTACAGCGCTAGCAAATACAAAACTTGTTCCGAGCCAAAATTTGCCCTGAATTGGTGCATTGTTGTGCTCTTGCAGCATCACTAACACGGTTCCACCATAACTAAGAAAAATGGCGAATAAACTTTTTACATCTAATTTTTGTTTGTAGAGCAGACTTGAAGCGATCACGGTAAGTGTGGGATATAAAAATAGGATGATTCGCTCTAAAGAAGCGCTAATAAACATGAGGCCCATGAAATCGAGCCAGCTGGCAAAGTAGTAGCCTAATAGACCGGCAAAAATTAAAATTAGCCAATCCTTCTTTTTTATGCCCTGATTATGATGCCTATTGAACCAGCAAATTAATAGAAAAAACGGTAAAGCGCTTAACATCCGTAAAGCCATCAGGACTGTACCGTCTACTAATGGAGAAAGGGCATAAGTTTGTTTAATAAAAATCGCTTTTGTGCTGAATAGAAAAGCAGAGCAAAGCGCAAAAAAAGACCCAATTTGAAACGAAGATAAAGAAATTTTCATATACAGGACTGTATAAGAGAGACTATTGTCTGCAAAAAAAGAAAAATCTTCCTATATTACACCTCAAGTCAAATATCGTGAATCATTAGTTCAAAATATGGGTATTTATTAAATAAATAGTGGGTGGTATTTTCAAAAAGTTCAATTAGAATCCAAATTCTGTACAAAGAATACACATGGGGGAAACATTGCGGGTTGCAATGTTTTTGACAATGAGAAATTAGCTTGAGGAACGCTCATGCAGATCGGAATCCCAACCGAAACTGTCGTCGGTGAAAATCGTGTAGCTGCTACGCCAGAGACAGTAAAGAAGTTGATTAGCGCTGGTCATAGCGTTGTGATTGAACGTGGTGCTGGTGTAAAGGCTGCGTACATTGACAGTGCTTATGAACAGGTCGGTGCAACCATTACGGATGATGCCTATACGGGTAGTCAAATTATTTTGAAAGTTCGTGCGCCACAAGGCGGGGAAATTCAAAAACTTGCAGCAAATACAACTGTTGTAGCAATGTTTGATCCTTATCGTAATACCGAGCTAGACCAATTTGCGAATCAGCAAGTGTCTGCTTTTGCTCTGGAATTGCTTCCTCGTACGCTTTCTCGTGCACAAAACATGGATGTGTTGTCTTCTCAAGCAAACTTAGCTGGTTATAAATCAGTTTTGCTTGCAGCTGCTGAATATCAACGCATGTTCCCAATGCTTATGACTGCTGCTGGTACTGTAAAGCCTGCACGTGTTGTGATTATGGGTGTTGGGGTGGCAGGCCTTCAAGCGATTGCTACTGCAAAACGTTTGGGTGCAATTGTTGAAGCAACAGATTTACGTCCAACGGCAAAAGATCAGGTTGAGTCTTTAGGCGGTAAGTGGTTAGACGTACCAATGTCTGAAGAAGAACAGCAACGTGCAGCAGATGCAGCAAAAAATGGTTATGGCTGGATGCCGGGTGAGCAATACATCAAAGATCAAGCTGCGATTGTAGATAAAGCTGTATCGAATGCCGATATCGTGATTACAACAGCATTGTTGCCAGGCCGTGATGCACCGCGTCTGATCAAAGCTGAAACTGTTGCCAAAATGAAACCAGGCTCTGTCATTCTAGATATGGCAGTTGAAACAGGCGGTAACGTTGAAGGTTCTAAAGTTGGCGAAACTGTTGTCACTGAAAATGGCGTAAAAATTTTGGGTATTCCAAATATTCCAGCCACTGTTGCGACAGAAGCTTCTGCATTATATGCACGTAACGTTTTTAATTTCGTAGAGACTTTATTCGACAAAGAGAAAAACTTTGCGATTAATCAAGAAGACGAAATCCAAAAAGCCCTATTGGTCACTCATGGCGGTCAAGTGCTGCTTAAGCGTGGTTAAGGAGATTTCTCATGGTTGAAACTATTACAATTTTCGTCCTTGCCATCTTCGTAGGTTATTACGTTGTTTGGGGTGTTACACCAGCTTTGCACACGCCACTTATGGCGGTAACCAACGCATTGTCATCGATTATTGTTGTTGGTGCGATGTTGCAAACAGTTGGCCTGCCTGTACTTGGTGTAGATGCAAATGTTGCATTTCAAAGTGTGAATGTTGTGAGCGTACTTGGTGCGATTGCAGTATTTTTAGCAAGCATTAATATTTTCGGCGGCTTCGCAGTAACTGCACGCATGTTGGAAATGTTCAAGCCTAAGCAAAAGAAATAAGAGGGCTTTGACATGGAATTTATTCAAGCAAATGCAAACTGGTTGTACCTTGTAGGCGCAATTCTCTTTATCTTGACGCTTCGCGGCCTATCTGGTCCTAAAACAGCAATTCAAGGTAACCGTTACGGTATGATCGCAATGGCGATTGCAGTTGTAACAACCTTCTTTGTTGCCAATAACCCGGTTATTTGGATGATTGGTGGTGCAATGGTGCTTGGTGCGATTGTGGGTATTGCACGTGCACGTACTGTACCAATGACTCAAATGCCTGAAACTGTTGCACTTATGCACTCATTGGTGGGTTTGGCTGCGGTTTTGATTGCAGTTGCAGCAATTTTGCATAACAACCAGCTTACAGCATTGTTTGCTCAAAATGAGGCAGCATTAACAGCGGCTGGCGTGCAACATGCACACATGAGCAAGGTTCACCTATTTGAATTGTTTGTTGGTTGTTTCGTTGGTGCGATTACCTTTACAGCATCTGTGTTTGCTTACGGTAAATTGGCTGCGAAAAAATGGGCTAAAACAATCTCTGGTGCATGGGTTAAACCGGTACAAGCACTTATCTTCGTTGCGATGTTGGCTTGTGGTTTCTATTTCTTCACAACTGGCAACATGACTGCTTTCTGGGCAATGACCGCACTTGCACTTGCATTTGGCTGGGTATGGATTGCACCGGTAGGTGGTGGTGACATGCCTGTGGTGGTATCGCTTCTTAACTCGTTCTCTGGTTGGGCAGCAGCAGGTATTGGTTTTACCCTTGAAAACAACATGTTGATTGTTGCGGGTTCACTTGTAGGTTCATCTGGTGCGATTCTGTCATACATCATGTGTAAAGCAATGAACCGTTCAATCATCAACGTGTTGTTTGGTGGTGCAATGGGTGGTGCAGCAGTTTCTACAGCTGCTAAAGGTGAACAAGTTCAACGTAACTACCGTTCAGGTTCTGCCGATGACGCTGGCTTCTTAATGTCAAATGCAGACAGCGTTGTGATTGTACCGGGTTATGGTATGGCGCAAGGTCGTGCACAAAATGCTGTAAAAGAGTTATGTGAAATTCTAAAAGAACAAGGTGTTCGCGTCCGTTTTGCAATTCACCCGGTTGCAGGTCGTATGCCTGGTCACATGAACGTATTGCTTGCTGAAGCAGACGTAGCATATGAAGACATCTTGGAAATGGATGAGATCAACTCAGACTTCCCGGCAACTGACGTAGTACTTGTTATTGGTGCAAACGACGTTGTAAATCCTGCTGCAAAAGATGACCCAGGTTCACCAATTTATGGTATGCCGATTCTTGAAGCACATAAAGCACGTACAATCATGGTGATTAAGCGTTCTATGGCGACAGGTTATGCTGGTCTTGATAATGACTTGTTCTATAACGAAAAAACAATGATGATCTTTGGTGATGCTAAGAAAGTTGTTGAAGATATGACAAAAGCAATTAATGGTACAGGCCACTAAGTTGCTTTGATATAAAAAAACCACCTTCGGGTGGTTTTTTATTTTTTGAGGATTAGAGGAACTTTTCCACTAGATCCATTGATTGTTGGTAGAGATCACGCGCTAATTGCTGGTTTTTGGCATGAGAAGATTTCCAGTCAGGCATATGCGCACTGACATATTCACCATTGCGGTTTTGCCATGTGTCGCCAGTCGCCATTTCTGTAATGAGCTTTGCAGGAACCGATGTTGGAACTAAACCTACTTTCATGGCTGCATAAACGGGTTTTGGTAAATCACGATAAATATCGGAAGCAACACCACCGGGGTGTAATGCATTATTGGTAATTGAACTGTCTGCTAGTTGTTCAGCTAATGCATTGCTGAACAATAAGTTTGCAAGCTTGGATTGTCCATAATAGAACAGGGGATTGTAAAAACCTTTCGCACGAAATTTATTAGGCTTAATTGAGCCAACCCAGTGAGCAATAGACGCTAGATGAATAATACGTGCTTGAGGAGACTGCTTTAAAACGGGGAGTAGTTTTTGAGTTAATAAAAAGTGACCTAAATAGTTAACGCCAAATTGCTGTTCAAACCCATCTACGGTGAGTTGCTTTGTTTTTGAAAATAGACCGGCATTATTAATAAGTACATCAAGGCTGCCATATTTATCTGCAATTTCTTCGGCAGCTTTTTGAGTTAATTCAAGGCTGTTTAAGTCGAGAGAAACGACATCGACTTCTCCTTGGTCGAGTGAGCGTAGTTTGTTTTGTGCCTCTTGTGCTTTTTGAGGATTTCGGCACGCCAAGATCACATGTTGCCCTTGTTTTACAAGTTGTTCTGCTGAGGCAAAACCAATACCTGTGTTGGCGCCTGTAATGAGTATCTTCACTTTTTAGTGCTCCGGTTATGCTATTTATTGATGAGACTATAAGAATTAGTATAGTGCTGGAATTCTGACAATTTGTCATGTCAATTTTAAATAAGAGTGATGACTAGCTCGTAAGGTAGGCTTATAAGAAAATAAAGATTTTATTATTTAACAGTTTCTGGAAATATTAAAATCTAACTTTTTAATTTTTATTGTATTAAGTTTAATATATTGATCTTTAAAATTTATAAATCAAATAAAATGAACATAGATGAAATTAGGGTGAAAATTAATCAACTTTATCTTTGGGATGGTTACCAGCGCGAAGCTGCACTCCGACAATTATCAGGATGTTTCGAGCAATCCTTATTTCCACATTTGCTACGCAAATTAAGTGATTATGTGCAAGTTAATAGGCATCTCGCAGCTCGTCATTTATTAGAGTGGGCAGAACGGTCAGATTGTGCGGATTTATGCATCACTTATTTTTTAGATATTGAGGCAATTAAGGGGCGAATTCGCATTGTAGGAGAGATTGAAGATATATTGATGGATAAAATCCATCAAAATTTAGATAAAGTAAAATTGGTTTTATTGTCTAGACAAGGGAAATTGAGTAGAGCTTTATTTAATTATATTCAATCTAACCAATTAATTATTGAATCAGAGTTGCTTGAGATTGCTAAAAATGCAAATGATCAGTGGATTAGGCACTATTGGATTAACTTTGCTGTGAAGCAGAATCTAGACTTTTTAAAGACGGAATTTCGACAATCAAAATATGTAGATGTAAAAAAAGTTCTTTTGAATCGTTTGTTGGAATTAGATGCATTAGATAATGAAATTTTGATGATTGCTTTAAATAGTAAGTACTTATCTATTGTGGATTTTGCTATCTTTGTATTGAAAGATCGTAATTTTGATTTTAATAACTATTTTATACAATTTCAAAATAATGCGCTTGAGAATACAAGTGTAAAAAGATGCTTATTACAAATGCTAATTTTAGAATGGAATAAAGAGGATTTTTATTTATATATAGATAAGTTAAATGATAAGTCTATTTTATTTATGATTTTATATAAAGCACTTAAAATAAAGTATATTTCACTAGATGAAGTGGTTAGTTTATTCTATCGGAAACAATTAAAGCTTCCATTTTATTTACTTCAAAAGATTGCTAAGTTGAGTACTGAACTTAAAGAAGTAGACGAACTCTATTTATTAACTACTACACCAATTAGCTTTTTACAAAGGCTAGAATTTTGTGAAAATTTATCTTTTTGGGGTAAAGTGGAGTGGTTGATTCATATCGAGAAATATTGTCAAACAGATGAAGAAGAGGATGTGTTGAGAGATTCTGTTAAAATGGTACTGAATTTGGCTAAATACCAATACTATCCCCCTTTATGGAAAAAAGAGGACAAGGAAATATATTGGATCTTGTTTCAAAATATGGGGAATATTTTAAATCTCATAGAAATATACCCACAAGAATATGAAAATTTAAAAAAGCTAATAACTAAATAATTCCCTGATATTAAATATTAAAAAAGCGGCTCAAAAGAGCCGCTTTTTTTAAAAGCAAAATTTTATGCGACCGACTCTGGAGCAGTACGCCATAAGCTTTCTAAATCATAGAATTTGCGGGCAGTTGGTAGCATCACATGTACTACAACAAAGCCAAGATCGATTAAGATCCATTCGGCATCTCGTTCGCCTTCAACGCCAATCGGGCGGAAACCAGCTTTTCGAGCTTCTTCTGCAACATTGTCAGCAAGTGCTTTGACGTGACGAGTAGAAGTACCACTCGCGATGACAATAGCATCAGCAACATTGCTAATAGAACTAACATCTAACTGTAGAATATCTTTTGCTTTTACATCAACTAAAGCGTCATGGACGACTTTAAGACAAGCTTGTACGTCTTTATTTGAGGTGTTCATTGCGAAATCGTGAGAATTAGACACGCTGGGCGATGGTTCTAAATTCATATAGGGTATATTTTCCTGACAATTACTCACTATCTAATATAGTGGTTTTCACTCAGAATTTCAAACAAAACTAGTAACAGTTTATATATTTACATCATCGGAAAAATATTTCTTTTTCCATGTAAATGACTGATTTGAGCCATTTTTAGGTTTATATTCTGCCGCAATATAGCCCTCATAAGCACTTTGCTTAATCCATGAAAAAATTTGCTCATACGGTATTTGAGCTGTATCGGGTTCATGGCGTCCCGGACAATCTGCAAACTGAATATGGCCAATCTGGTGAATATTTTCTTGTAACCCTTCAAGTACATCTTCACCCATCATTGCCATATGGTAACAGTCATATTGCATTTTTAAGGCAGGGTGATTGACTGCTTCTAGCATTTCTTGGGCTTGGGCAATGTTCTGTACCAAAAAGCGTGGCATATCTGTGCCATTAATCATTTCAAATACAGGTTCAATATCGTGTTCTGTCAGTAAATCACAGGCTAATTTTAAGTTGCTTGCAAGTGTCTTAAGGCAAGGAAGTAAGTCAGAGTCTTGAGGTTGCTTGCCTGCCAAAATATTAACACGTGGTACTTTTAATGCTGTGGCATAGCGAATCGCTAACTGTAATGCCTCACGAAATGCTGCCTCTTGACCCGGTATACCTGCTAAGCCATTTCCACCTTGCATAAGGTCACCAGCAGGAACGTTAATTAAACATAAATTTAGGTTGTAACGTTCAAGTTGGTCTTGAATATCAGAAATGGCAAGCTCGTATGGGAATTGAATTTCTACATGTTCAAAGCCCTCTGCATGGGCTAATGCAAAGCGTTCAATTAAAGGAACTTCGGTAAAAATCATGGATAAGTTAACGGCAAGACGACCCATACACACACTCCGTTTATTATTGCTCTACTACTTGAATCATAGTAGCTAAATCTTTCTCAGCAAAGCCATTTTTTTGGTGAGTTTGTAGCTGTAATAGAGCTTTTTGTGCAACGGGGATGTCTAAATTAACATTGTTAGCCAATGTTACTGCGTTGTTAAGGTCTTTCGATAATGTTTGAACTTTCCACTGAACAGGTTCGAAAGTATGAGTCGCCATACGTGGTGCCAGTATTTGAAAAGGTTTTGAGTCGGCAAATCCGCCAGCTAGGGCAGGAGCGAGTAAAGTGGTATCTACACCCGCCCGGTCTGCCAGTGCAACTGCTTCGGCAATCAGGGCGCTGTTTGCTGCCACAATGAGTTGATTGCAAATTTTAGTTGCTTGTCCTGTGCCTGTATCTCCCATTCGTGTGACACGTTGGGAAAGAACATTATAAACAGGACTTAAAGCTTCAATAGTTTGAGCATCGCCACCTGCAAAAATCACTAGCGTGCCTTGTTCTGCCCCAGCTGTACCGCCTGAAACGGGGGAGTCAATCCATATCGCATCTTGTGAAGCAGCAGCCTGAGCAAGTACTTTTGTCGCAGCAACAGAGAGACTTGAGAAGTCCACAATGACCTGACCCGCTTTTAAGTTTGTTTGAATTTGATCAAATACTGCTTGCACAGCTTTATCGTCGGCTAGGCAAGTTAAAATGATTGGGTACTGTCCGATGTTGGAAAGATCGAGTGCATGCGCGCCAATATCAATAAGTTCTTCATAAGCAGATGCTGTTCGATTCCATACTGCGACCTGAAAGCCAGCTTGTATAAGACGGCTTGCCATACGGCTTCCCATAAGTCCTATGCCTAAAAAAGCAATAGGAGTATTACGATCAAAATTCATAATAAAGCTCTTATCTATATTGGCGTGGTAAAAATTTAACTTCCGGATGTTTGTCTTTTTTACGAGCAAGTTTGCTATTTTTACCAAGTAATAATTTAAGTTGCCAGATTTTTTCTAAGCGTAATGATTTTTCTGGTTGATGTTCCATTGCATCTAGTACACGTTTTGCAGCAGTCAATGCATCAGGTGAGCGCTGTAACATTTCTGAAGCGATCGCATTTGCTTTTTCTAATGGATTCTCACTTAAGTGAGTCACAAGTCCAATATCTTTTGCATAATTTCCGTCAAAAACACGGGCAGTTAAAGTCAGCTCTTTTGCAAGGTCAACTCCAATCAAGCCTTTGAGCGAACGGGTAAGTCCCATATCGGGTACTAAGCCCCAGCGGCTTTCCATAATCGACATTTTAGTGTCTGGGTGGGCAATGCGGATATCGGCAGCTAGTGCAAGTTGCATACCTGCCCCAAAACAATAACCTTCAAGAGCGGCAATAACAGGGACGGGCAAATTTTGCCAAATAAGAAAGGCTTTTTGGAAAAGACTTTGTCCTGGTTTAACAAGTTCCCAAATGGCAAATGCAGAGTTCTTAGGATTGTTTAAGTCAGATAAATCAATACCAGCACTAAACACTTGTGCTTCACCCGTCAAAATTACACAGCGGATATCTCGGTCTTTTTGTATAGCTTTAGCCGTTGTTACGAGTTCTTTGAGTAGAGCAAAACTCATAGCGTTACGTTTATCAGGACGGTTTAGATAAACTGTTGCAATGCCATTATTTTTCTCAATACGTAATAGTGCCATGAAATTCCCGCTTATTTTTTTATCGATAAGCGGAGCATAGCATGGCTGGAAATTGGAAACATGACAGGTCAGTCATGCCTATTTAGCAACTGTTATTTAATCTGGTATGACTAAAATTTGATGAGCTGCACTCTCAACTTCTTTAATGACGAGACCTAATTCATCGAAACGACTCATGACTTCTTCAATGAAGCCATCGTCAGCTCTACGGCGTTCTTTGCGTAGCGTAGAAATAAATTGTTCAAAGTCACCCGTCACTTGTTGAAGTTTTGGTGTGCCTACATAGCGTGTTGCGCCATAGAGACGGTGTAGTACATGCTCAAGCTGAGGAAAGTCTTCAAGCTCAATGAGTTGTTGCATTTCTTCTAGCTCGGTTGGGAAGCTATCTACCAACATTTTGAGAAGATCTTGAGCTAAATCTTCTTTGTTTGCTGCCAGTTGTAAACTTTGCTGCCAATTTAAAATTTCTGGATCTAACGCTTCTGCAACCACATGATGATCTTTAGCTAGATTTTGCGCAGTGAAGTTGTTTTTCGTCCATTGCGTTAAAATTTGAATGATTTGCTCCATTTGAATTGGTTTGGTGACATAGTCATTCATACCAACTTTAAGAAGCTTTTGCTTTTCATCTGCAAGCGCGTGGGCTGTTAGAGCAATAATTGGAAGTTGCATTTCCCCATCTAAAGTGGATTCTAAAGAGCGGATCGCACGTGTGGTATCAATGCCCGACATAACCGGCATTTGAATGTCCATAAATACCAAATCAAATGGTTTAAGTTTCTGATCAATTCTTTCTTGAATAATATTAAGCGCTTCTTGTCCACTTAAGGCCTTAGTAGTTTTGACATTTAACTCACCTAATAATGCTTCTAAAACAATTAAGTTAGGTAAATGGTCATCAACCGCCAAAATATGTAACCCCTGTCCATTAAAGTCTTGTTGTTCCTCTTCAAAGATAGGTTGGTCACTTAATAATTGAATGAGGCCACTACGGCTTAATGGTTGATAAAGTGGGCGAGCGCGATATTCGGTGAGCATGTTTGGCTCAAGAGTCATTTGATAGCCGTAAACTGCTAAGTTACCTTGATAGCGGCTACGGATTTCTTTGAGTAGAGCTTCAGTATCACCACTATGATCAACAATGAGCCATGTATTGTCTTTTTGGTCGAGATGTTTTAAGCGGCTAAACAAGTCCAGAATCGATTGAGTTTCAATATGTGGTACTTGATAATTTTCAAGATAGTAGCGCAAAACACTGGCTGTTGCAGGGTGAGCTAAATAAGACACCACTTGTAAATGTTCGAAGTGAGGATGTTCAATCTCATGTTCTTCATCTACAGCGAACTGTGCAGTAAACCAGAATGTTGAACCTTTTTCTGTTGGGGCACGTTCTTGGTTATCTTCAAAGCCAATTTGGCCATGCATGAGATGAACCAATTGTTTAGAAATTGCCAGACCTAAGCCTGTACCACCAAATTGACGGGTAACAGATGCATCGCCTTGCGAAAACGACTCAAATAATTTTTTACGGTCTGTACCGCTTAAACCAATACCACTGTCCTGAACACTAAAATGAAGCAAGCACTGACCGATATCATCATGTTCCATACGCACACGAACAATAATTTCACCATCTGGCGTGAACTTGATGGCATTGGAAATCAAATTGGTCAAAATTTGCTTAAAGCGTAAAGCATCACCAATTACCTGTTGAGGAATGTTATCTGCATAATAAAAAGCCATGGCAATATGCTTTTGTGCAGCCAAAGGTGACAACATATCCATGACATCAAATACAGCTTCTTCTAAGTCAAAAGGTGCCGTTTCAAGTTCCAGTTTACCTGCATCAATTTTTGAGAAATCTAATACATCATTAATTAATGCTAATAAATGGGCGGAGGACTTGCGAATAGTTTGTAAATAAAGGTTCTGTTCGTTACTTAAATTTTGTTGGCGAAGTAATAAATGAATAAAGCCATCAATACTATTAAGCGGTGTACGAAGTTCATGACTGATATTGGCAAGGAAAACCGATTTTGCCTGATTAGATGAAATGGCTTGGTCGCGTGCTTGACGGTAAGTAATGTTTTGAACTTCTAAAGTATCTAAAGTTCTGCGTAAGTCTTCTTCTGTTTGCTCGGTATGTTCTTTTAACTCTAAAAAACTAAAGTGTAAGCGTTTCACCACGTTTGCGATATCGCGCTGGAGTAATCTTAACTCACCTGAACTGTTAATCACGATGTGTTGGTCTAAAGTGTCTGCATTGAGACGCTGTAATTGCATGCGTATTTCATACATGGGTGCAATCCAGCGGCGAGAATAAAAGTTCAGACAGAGCAAAAGTAATAATAAAGTCATTAGACCGGTAATGACCAAAGCAATCAAAATGCGATATCGCGCTAATTCAAGTGGTTGATTGTCCATTTCAATCAAGAGCCAGACAGGGGGCTTCCCTACGGTATCAATGATACGGACTCCATAGATATTATTATGGTTATAAGATATAGGACCAAAAAAGTTATTTTTTTGTGTGAAGTTAGGCCAGTAACGATTATCTCGATAACCGATACTTAAATAAGTCTGACCATTACTATCAATTAAAGCAGCACGCTTTAGATTTTTCTCGCTAAACATACTTTGCATAATATGTTGAGCATGATCATATTCGTCTGGTTGTAGTTCTACTAATGTGTAGAGATCTTTAGCAATTTGATTGTAGCGTGCCAAAATCGCTGAGGCATGATGCAATTGTTGTTGCTTTGCAGAACGTGATGTTTCAGTTAAAACCAGAAAAGCCCCAACACACGTTAAAATCATAATGGGCACAAAAATAAGAGCAATTAATTGCCCATATGCATGATTCAGACGTAAGCGTTTCGATAAGGTTTTATTGAAATTAGACATAGCTACATCAGATTGATCTCTCTGTAGGGCATATTATCACGCTTTATTTTAAAACAGACGGCATTTTATAACTGACTGGGCTTTAATCACTTTCATTAAAAAGCATAGTGAAATGGATGCAGTACCGATCATTTTTTCATACAATAGTGCCACCCCGATTTAGGTGTTGATCATGAGTAATACACAACCTGATTTTTTAGCCGACGAATTTTTGTTAGATCACTATGTAGGTAAAACACCTCTGGTCCGTTTGCAGCGCTTGGCTTGTCATACGCAGGCAACGGTTTTAGCAAAATTGGAAGGTAATAATCCAGCAGGTTCTGTAAAAGATCGTCCTGCATATAACATGATTATGCAGGCTGAAAAGCGTGGTCAAATTAAACCAGGTGATACATTAGTTGAAGCTACCAGTGGTAATACAGGTATTGCTTTAGCTATGGTTGCGGCGATGCGCGGCTATAAAATGAAACTTATTATGCCAGGGAATTCAAGTCAGGAGCGTAAGGACGCCATGCGTGCTTATGGCGCAGAATTGATTGAAGCACCGAATATGGAAGCTGCACGAGATATGGCTTTGCAAATGCAAGCTGAAGGTCTAGGTTTAGTCCTCAATCAGTTTGGCAATCCAGATAATGTCGAAGCTCATTACCTTACGACTGGCCCTGAAATTTGGAAACAAACAGGTGGAAAGATTACCCATTTTGTAAGTTCAATGGGTACAACCGGTACCATTATGGGTGTTTCTAAGTATTTAAAAGAACAAAATCCAGATATTCAAATTATTGGTTTACAACCTTCTGAAGGTTCAAATATTGCCGGTATTCGCCGTTGGCCACAAGAATATTTACCTACGATTTTCGAACCAAAGCGTGTTGATCAAATTATGGATATTCCGCAAATTGAAGCGGAAAAAACAGCTCGCCGTTTAGCACGTGAGGAAGGAATTAGTGCAGGTACATCTTCTGGCGGGGCGGTATGGGCTTCAGTAAAAATTGCAGAAGAAAATCCGGATGCTGTGATTGTTTGCATTATCTGTGACCGTGGTGATCGCTACTTGTCTACAGGCCTGTTCTCAGTACAGGACTGATGACTCATAATTGAGAGAAAAAATGCGTTTTCCTACTTTAGTTTTTGATATTGAAACTTTAACTGATTTAAAAGCGGGAGCGCATTTATATCATCTTGATTTGCCAGAGGCAGATGTTGAACAGGCACTCACAAAAATCCGTCGCCAAGAATCCGGCATGGATTTTCAGCGTTTGCCTTTACATGAAATCGTTTGTATTTCTGGTTTGTGGATTGATGAATCAGGTTTCAGATTATTTTCTTTTAGTCGGGAACACTATTCGGAAGCTGAAATTTTACAGAAATTTCTATCCATTTTTGATAAGCGCCATCCAACTTTAGTGAGCTGGAATGGCTCGCAATTTGATTTGCCCGTCATTTTGTTCCGTGCCATGTATCATGGTCTTTCGGCACCCGGGTTATTTGATCAAGGCGAGCTTGATAGTCAGAAGCGTTTTAATAATTACCAAAACCGTTATCACCACCGTCATATTGATTTAATGGATGTTATGGCAATGTTTAATGGCCGTAATTTCCAGAAACTCGATGATGTAGCCTGTATTTTAGGTTTACCAGGTAAACGTGGTGAGTCGGGTTATCATGTGCCTGAATATGTACGTACAGAACAATGGTTAAAGTTAACCAGTTATTGTGAAGGTGATGTGCTCAATACATGGTTTATTTATTTGCGTTGGCTATTGCTCAAAGGCCAAATGAATGTAGATGAGCATAACCACTGGATTAGTTCGAGTATTGAGTATTTACAGACTATGCCTCAGCAAGCCGATTTTCTTGAGGTGTGGCAACGTACATCGAAACATACCGAATTTACGTCCCACTATTTTAATCCTTTAAATTTTTAGGTTCATTCTTTGAAACAGCAAGCCAAATCTCGTAAACCTCAACAACCCGAATATATTTTTCAGGTTGAAACTCTTTCTCATGAGGGACGGGGAATTGCGCATTATGGTTCTCATCCAGACCATCCGGCAGATAAGCATGGTAAAAAAGTGTTTATTCGTTATGCGTTGCCTGGAGAAACAGTAAAAGCCCAAATTACGCATGAGGCTAAGCGGCTTGAAGAAGCTGAAATGGTAGAGCTTTTAGCGGAACCTTCAGCAAATCGTGTAGAGGCAGTTTGTCCTCATTATGGTATTTGCGGGGGGTGTAGCATGCAGCACATCCACCCTGATGAACAGATCCGTTTAAAGCAAAATGTCCTTCAGTCACACTTGCAACACTTTGCTGGTATTCAGCCTGAACAATGGTTAGAACCAATTCGTTCTTTGCAAAGTGATTATCGCCGTCGTGCTCGAATAGGGGTGCGCTATTTGCCAAAACAGGACCGTTTGATTCTAGGTTTCCGTGAGCATCATAGTAATCGTTTAACATCTATCCATACTTGTAGCGTTTTGGATAAAAAGTTATCAGATAGTCTGCCAGAATTGCGTAATTTACTCCAAAGTCTAAAAGGCAAAGCGCATATTGGTCATGTAGAATTAGCAAAAGGTGATCATGAAACATCTTTATTAGTTCGTCATATCGAAAAACTAAACAATGCTGATGTCAACCAATTAAGACAATTTGCGTTACACAAAGGCTGGCAGTTGTATTTGCAACCTAAAGGACCCGAAAGTCTTCGTCGTATTGATGAAGAACAAGGAGCTATGCGATTACATTATGCTTTAAATGCATTTGATGTAAATTTTGCTTTTTCGCCATTGGATTTTACGCAGGTCAATGCCACAGTAAATGAACAAATGGTGCAATTGGCATGTGAATTGCTTCAATTGCAACAGGGTGAAAGAGTACTAGATCTGTTTTGTGGGTTAGGTAATTTTTCGCTTCCACTTGCACGATGTGTTGGTGCAAAGGGTCAGGTTGTAGGTGTGGAAGCAAGTGAAGAAATGGTGCAGCGGGCAACAGATAATGCAAAGCGTAATAATCTGGTGCAAGTAAGCTTCTTTTCACAAGATTTAACAAAAGATTTTTCGCATCATTCTTGGGCAAATCAAGGATTTGATGCATTATTGATTGATCCTCCTCGTGCTGGTGCATATGAAATTATGCAGTATGTACCGAACTTTGGAGCAAAAAGAATCGTTTATGTATCATGTAATCCAGCAACATTAGCAAGGGATGCAGGTGTTTTGGTTCAACATGGTTACCAGTTAAAAAAAGCAGCGGTTATGGACATGTTTACGCACACAGAACATGTTGAATCGATTGCTTTATTTGAGAAAATTCAAGAGATAAACGATTAAAAACATGAGTTACATATCCAGGAGAATGGTATGGTCACAGTACGTGAACAGTTACCTGAACAACTAACTGAGTTGTCAGAGGAAACGACTGTAGAGCATGCCGCCGAAACACAAGTCGGTTTAGCCTCATGGTTGGATCGGGTTCGTGAAATATTAGATGGGGCAGAGCTTAAACAACTCGAAGAGGTTGCGCATTTAACCCTACAAAAAGAGTTAGATTCAACGGTTAATCATCGTTCCAATACATTTGCTACTGGTGTTGGAATGGCTGATATTCTGGCGCATTTACATGTAGATGAAGATACTTTATCTGCTGCAATGCTTTATCGTAGTGTTCGTGAGGACATTACTGATATAGAAGAAGTAAAGCGAAAGTTTGGTGAGCAAGTTTATAACCTTGTCAAAGGTACTTTGGCAATGGGTAAGCTTTCAGAGCTTATTGAAAAAAATAAACGACTAGAAGACCATTTTAATAACAACCAACGGGAACATTTAAGCGGCATTTATAAAATGCTGATTTCAGTGACCGAAGATGTTCGTGTCGTTTTAATTAAGTTAGCTGAACGTACTTACTCTTTACGTGAGTTGGCAAACTCATCACGTGAACGTCAAGAGCGTGTGGCGCGTGAAATTTTAACTATTTATTCGCCATTAGCGCATCGCCTTGGTATTGCACAGCTGAAGTGGGAACTTGAAGACTTAGCGTTTCGTTATTTGGCGCCAGACCGTTATAAAGAGATTGCTTCATTACTCAATGAAAAACGTCTTGAGCGTGAACATTATATCCAGTTCGTGATAGACCGTTTAAAAAGTGAATTGGCGGCGCATGGTATTGAAGCTGAAATTACAGGTCGAGCAAAACACATTTATTCGATTTATCGAAAAATGAAAAGCAAAAACCTAAGTTTCGATCAGCTTTATGATATTCGTGCTTTACGTGTATTGGTGAATAGCGTACCTGAGTGTTATCACTCATTAGGTATTGTTCATCAGATTTGGCGTCATATCCCACATCAGTTCGATGACTATATTACTAACCCGAAAGCCAATGGTTATCGCTCATTACATACTGCTGTTATTGCTGAGAATAAATCTTTAGAGGTACAAATCCGTACTCATGAGATGCATGACGAAGCAGAGTTAGGGGTATGTTCGCACTTTAACTATAAAGAAGGTTCAAAGAATACCGACCACTCTTTTAACCACCGTTTGCATTCGCTTCGTGCTGTTTTGGAACATTATCAAGAACGTAATGAAACAACAGTACATCAAAATGAAGATGAGACGGAAGGTTTTGATCAGCTTCAAGACTTTGAAGGTTTTGAAAAGATTTATGTCTTTAGTCGTGATGGTGATATTAAAGAACTACCACGTGGCTCAACAGTTTTAGACTTTGCTTACCATGTGCATACAGAGGTTGGAAACAAATGTTATGCAGCGCGTGTTAACCAGCGCTATGTACCATTAACCTATACGCTAAAAACAGGTGAGCAGGTTGAGATTTTAACCAAGAAAGATCGTGAGCCTAACCGTGACTGGTTGGTGAACTCTTTAGGTTATATCAAGACAGCTCGTGCCCGTGACAAATTACGTCATTGGTTCAGACAGCAAGACCGTAGTAAGAACCTTGAAGTTGGTCGTGAGTTACTCAACAAAGAATTGTCTCGATTGGCGATTCACCCTAAGAGTATTGATCTCAACGATTACTCGTCACATTTTAATGTGAAAACAGGGGATGATATTTTGGTTAGTCTGGTCAGCGGCGATATTAGTTTGCATGCCCTGATTAATCAGATTAATCGTCAAATGCATCTGGATCAGGATGAGCCTGAACTGGTACTTAAACCAACATTAAACCCACGTGCCAGCCATACTCTGTCTGCGCATGGCATCTTAATTGATGGTTTAGACAATGTTGAGCTACATATTGCGCAGTGTTGCCAACCAGTTCATGGTGAATCAATTGCCGGTTATATCACGTTGAACCGTGGGGTAAGTATTCATAAAGTCTTGTGTTCTGATTATCAACGCATGATCAAGCAAGAGCCAGAACGTGCTGTTGAAGCGGATTGGGAAATGCAGCCAACTCGTGGTCAAAGTGTTCAAATTGTAGTTGAGGCTTATGATCGTCGTGGCTTACTCAAAGACTTAACTCAAGTGATTTTCTCTGACCAGATTAATATTCGTCAGGTGAACACAATTTCTGAGGCAGATGGTATTGCTAATATGAAGTTGCTCATTGAGGTCAAAGGCTTGGCTCAGCTTTCACGTTTGTTAGCTCGTTTAGAGCAACAACCGGGGATTATTAGCGCACGACGCATGATACAAGGTGTTTAACTAAATTGAGAAAAAGGCCGTCAATTGACGGCCTTTTTTATAAGCTACTTTCTTGATAGATAGATATTCGTCAAGCGATTTAAAAACTGGGGACTTATTGTTGAGAGTTGATAAAGCAGTTTGGTTTTTATACCAACTGGAGTGTGAGTCGGTGTCCAGAAATGAGCTTTTTTCTCTACAAGTGAAAGTACCTGTTGAGCAATATCATTAGGCGTTAAATCGACTCCCATGTTTTGAATAGAGCCTGCATCCATATTGTTGACCATTGCGGTTTGTACAAATAAAGGCATCACATCTAAAACACGAATACCGTATTTTTTCCATTCCACATCTAAACCTTCGGTAATTCCTCTCACTGCAAATTTACTGGCCGAATAAGAAATGAGGTCAGCTTGCCCGTAAATTGCAGAAGCTGAAGAGAGATTAATGACTCGTGCAAAAGAAGCTTGCTTTAAATAAGGGAGTGCAGCATGGCAACCATTGATTACGCCGTTTACATTAATATTGATTGTTCTTTGGTGTGACTTGATATCGATATTTTCAAAGGCTCCGGAATATAAAATCCCTGCGTTATTCACCAAAATATTAAGCTCGCCAGCCCAGTCGGTAAATTCTTTTAATATATGTTGCCACTGGCTGTAGTCACTGACATCTAGATACCCTGCGCATGCATTCGGCCCTAATTCCTGCGCTAAATTTTGAGCAAGCGACTCATTAATGTCATAAATGCCGACTTTATAACCCCGCTGATAAAATACCCGTGCAATTTCTGCTCCAATACCTTGAGCTGCGCCACTAATCAGAATGCTATGTTTCATCTTTTTTTCTCTTTATCGTTACAATATGACGAATGATTTGCCGCTTTAATTTTGATCATAGCAAATTAAGATTTTAAAGTTACTGACCAATTTTTTGAACTTGAGGGTTACATGGATAAATTGCTTAAAATTATGCAAGAGCTACGTGAAAAATGTCCGTGGGACCAAGAGCAAACTCCAATGTCACTGACTAAATATGCGATTGAAGAGGCATATGAAGTCGAGGCTGCCATTCGTCAAGGTGACATTAATGAAATTCGGAATGAATTGGGTGATCTGTTATTACAAGTGGTATTTCAATCGCAAATGTTTAGCGAGCAGGGGGCGTTCAATTTTCAAGATGTGGTTGAGGCAATTAGCGAAAAATTAGTACGACGCCATCCGCACGTTTTTCAAGCAGACCAATTTAACAACTTAACACCAGAACAAGTAAGTGAGTTATGGAAACAAATTAAACAACAAGAAAAGCAAGGAAAACCACAATCAAGATTAGATGAAATTAAACATGGACCAGCACTATCTCAAGCGCAGGAAATTCAAAAAAATGTTGCAAAAGTTGGGTTTGATTTTGAAACGGTAGAAGATGCTTATACAAAATTAGAAGAAGAATTAGATGAGTTTAAACAGGCACTTAAAAATCAAAATAGTGATGAAATTCAAGATGAATTTGGAGACTGCCTGTTTTCATTAGTCAATGTAGGGCGTAAACTTGGCATTTCAAGTGAAAGTTCACTTTTATCAACCATACATAAATTTAGAAGTCGTTTTGCTTTTATTGAAGAGCAAGCCATAAAACAGCAAAGAACATTGGAAGACATGACCTTGTCCGAAATGGATGAATTGTGGAATCAGGCAAAACGACAATTAAAATCAGGGGAAAAACCACATGCAATACAGCATGAGATTTTGGAAAAATAAGTATTTTGTTTTAATAATTTTGTGCTTGGGAGTAATTTCACCTTCGGTTTACGCACAATCTTTTGATCAAAACTTTCAAGAATGGAAGGCTAAACAGCAGATGTATGACCAAAAGTTAAACATCACTAAGTCTTCTCATTCTAATGGTTCTAAAATTTCTCAAACTAAAAATTTTAATGACTCTACAGGGCAAATTCATTTGAATCAGGCGAATGTAAATGAGTTTCAGCAATTAAAAGGTGTAGGTGAGAAAAAGGCTCAAGCGATTGTAGAATACAGGCAAAAGAACGGTAGTTTTAAAAATATTGACGAAATTAAAAACGTTAAAGGAATTGGACCAGCTATTTTTGAAAAAAATAAATCGCGTTTAGCCTTATAAAAGTTCTATCCGTCAATTATCATTTCCTGCGCAATCTAAGAGAATCAAATTGCCCTTTGTGTGTGTTAGAGCTATGATTAGCGACAACTTGTTATTTACGTCCTGACGTAGGAGACAGCGTCTTTTGCAAACCTTGCGAGCGTCAAAATGTGGTTTGTCCACAGCCCAACTTCCTTCTTCGATTTTAGATGTGATCGATAGTCTGACTAAAGCAGGCTATGAAGCTTATATTGTTGGGGGTGGTGTCCGTGATTTAATGCTAGGACTCAATCCTAAAGATTTCGATGCAGTCACCAATGCAACACCTTCTCAAATTAAAGAAGTTTTTGGCCGTCGATGCCGAATTATTGGCCGACGATTTGAATTGGCACATGTCTATTCAGGACGTGAGCTAATCGAAGTTGCCACTTTCCGTGCTCCTCCTAAAAAAGCGGTGACCAGTGCTTCGGGCATGATTTTACGTGACAACAACTGGGGAACCATCGAACAGGACTTTGCTCGACGCGATTTTTCTATCAATACTCTGTACTACCAGCCGCGTAAGGGTATTGTGCTCGATTTCTGTAAAGCAATTGATGATGTCAAAAGTAAGACTTTACGTTTATTGGGCGATCCTGTGCAACGTTTTGAAGAAGATCCTGTGCGTATGCTTCGGACATTACGTTTTGCAGCTAAGCTCAACTTTAAAATTGATCCGGCAATTCTCGACATTTTTGATGTTGAGATGACGCAATTACTTCGTGATGTTTCACCACACCGTTTATATGATGAGTCTCAAAAGCTTTTCACAATGGGGCATTTGGCACGCGTATTACCAATGTTGATTGACTTTGGCGTGTGGAAACAGCTTTTTGCTGATATTCGTCCGGATCTCACTCCATTTATTCAACGTGCAGCAAAAAATACTGATCAACGTATTCAGGTGGGTAAAACGATTAATCCGGCATTTTTCTATGCGGTTTTATTGTGGCAGCCATTTTTAGAGCGTTGTGATTTTTATTTATCAAAAGGCGTTGTTCCGGCCGAAGCACGTGCTCAAGCAGGTTTGGATGTTTTAAAACGTCAAGCAACACGCACAGTTATTCCTCGTTTTGCCGAAACTTTTATTCGTGAAGTTTGGGAAATGCAAACCCGTTTGCTTAATCCAAAACCACAGCAAATTGAAGCATTGGCAAGCCATGCTCGTTTCCGCGCTGGGTTTGACTTCTTATTACTTCGTGAAAAGTCAGGTGATGACACAACACAGGGAATGGGAAGCTGGTGGGAAGCTTACCAAGAAATGTCAAACGACGAAAAAGAAGCTGCGATTAGCCAATATAATCGTCAGAAGGCGAAAAGTCGTCGTAAGGTTGCTGCTGAGCCTGTTGAAAGCAATAAAGTTGATACGGAAATTGAGCCTTTGGTTGATGTTCCAGAGCCTCGAAGCCGTCGTGGTAAAAAAGAGCGTGCACGACAAGAGCAGTCTATTGACCGTTTTATTGAAAAATCTTCCGCAGCACAAACGAATGTGATGAGTGATCATCCAATTTTAAAGCGCAAGCGGGTACAACGTGATTTGAGCCAAGTTATTTTTGGGCCGACACAATGACAGTAACCACATATATTGGCTTAGGAAGTAACCTAGGTGACTCACGCCAGATTCTGTCTGAAGCGATAGCCAAACTTAAATCTCTTGGTGAAGTGAAAGTATCTAAACTTTACCAAAGTCCCCCTATGGGTCCCCAAGATCAGCCGAATTATCTAAATGCAGTCGCTCAGCTAAAAACCGAGTTACTTCCGCTGGACTTACTTGACCAGTTACAGCGTTTTGAGCAGGAAGCTGGGCGGGTGAGGCTCCGTCATTGGGGGGAGCGAACTTTAGATCTTGATCTACTGATTTATGGCAATGAAAAAATACAAAATGAGCGCTTAACCGTGCCGCATGTAGGAATATTACAACGAGATTTTGTTGTGATTCCTTTATTAGATTTAGATGCTGATCTACATATTAATGATCAGCCACTTAAAAATTTAGAACTCATACAGCAGCCAACGCTGACTGTACTTGCTGATGAGTCTTGGGCTTAAAGCCGGACTTATTACGTTCTGCAAACTCCTGTAGAGGATACCATCATGATTAGTCTAAGTGACTTAAGAAAATTTAAAGCCGAAGGACGTAAGTTCTCTTGCCTAACTTGTTACGATGCAAGTATGGCAAAAGCAATGGAACTTGCTGAAATTGATACGATCTTAATTGGTGATTCTCTTGGAATGGCAATTCAGGGGCGTGACTCAACTTTACCTGTAACTGTTGAAGACATGGCCTATCATACAGCGGCAGTCCGTCGCGGTAATCAGCATGCTTTAATTATGACTGACTTACCATTTATGAGTTATGCCACTTTAAACGATGCTTTGCAGAATGCGAAAACAGTTATGCAAGCTGGTGCCCAAATGATCAAAATCGAAGGTGGTGCATGGCTAAGTGAAACTGTCCAAGTGTTAACACGTAATGGTGTGCCTGTATGTGTACATTTAGGTTTAACTCCTCAGTCTGTACATGTATTTGGTGGCTACAAGTTACAAGCTAGAACGCGTGAAGCAGCCGATCAGCTTATTGCCGATTGTACGGCGGTGGTTGAAGCGGGCGCGGCAGTTTTATTACTCGAATGCGTTCCGGCACAATTAGGTCAAGAAATTGCTGAATTGTTCCCAAATACTCCTGTGATCGGTATTGGGGCAGGTAATGCGACTGATGGTCAGGTATTGGTTGTACAAGACATGTTAGGTCTAACGTTTGGTCGAGTTGCGCGTTTTGTACGTAACTTTATGAAAGAACAATCTGGTGAAACAGCGATTTTAGATGCTTTTAAAGCTTTTCATGCTGCTGTACAAGATCAGTCGTTCCCAGCTAAAGAACACACTTTCCAAGTTGAGCTGTAATTCATGAAAACAGAAACCACTATACAAGGCTTAGCTGCTTCTTTAAATCCTGCTAGAGCTGCACGTAAAATCATTGGTTTTGTCCCAACGATGGGAAATCTACATGAAGGCCACCTCACTCTTGTTCGTGAAGCGAAAAAGTTATGTGATGTTGTGGTTGTGAGTATCTTCGTGAACCCAACACAGTTTGGTCCGGGTGAAGATTTTGATAATTATCCGCGTACGTTAGAGCAGGATAGTCGTCTACTTGCAGATGTTGGCTGTGACATTATTTTTGCACCATCAGTTGAGCAAATGTACGGTACACAACCTCGCTTAACTAACATTAGCGTCAGTCAAATTACTGATGATTTATGTGGAAGCTCACGTCCGGGGCACTTTGATGGCGTAGCACTGGTTGTCACCAAACTCTTTAATATTGTGCAACCGAATTATGCTTTCTTTGGTCAAAAAGACTACCAGCAATTAGCAGTGATTCGCCAATTTGTACAGGATTTGAATATTCCATTAGAAGTTATTGGCGTACCAATTGTTCGTGCAGAAGACGGTTTGGCACTGAGTTCAAGAAATGGTTACTTGACTCCTGAACAGCGTCAGGTTGCACCAGTCATTTATCAAGGTTTAAAACAAGCCGAAGAGCAATTACACCAAGGTAAAGATTTACAACAAGTCTTGGCAGATTTGAAAACACTGTTGACAGACAATGGTTTTGTTGTGGATTATGTGGAGGCTCGTCAACCTAATTTGTTAGCTGCTTCTCAATTTGATCGTGATATTGTGTTGTTTGTCGCGGCAAAATTAGGTGGAACGCGCTTAATTGATAATCTACAAGTTGCCTTTACACCTCAATAATATATAAAAGGACAGCCATGCCATGAAGCGTATACTTATCGTGACAGGACAGTCTGGTTCAGGAAAATCTTCAGCTCTTCAAGTATTAGAAGATTTGGGCTACTACTGTATTGATAATTTACCTTTGGCATTGCTGCCTGAAATTGTGGCAAAGCTAGATCATGAAAATAATCTTGAGCAGCTTGCTTTAGGGGTGGATGTACGAAGTACTCGGGCAGATATGCAAGAGTTCGACCATGTTTTTGAGCAATTACAAAAACATGGTACGGTTGATGTGATTTATCTGACGACACAAGATCAAGATTTGATTGCACGATTTAGTGCTTCACGTCGTCCACATCCGTTAGCAAATCGTTTCAAAAGCCTTTTACAGTGTATTCATGAAGAAAAGCAGTTGCTGATTCCAATTCAGTTTCGTGCCACTGTTCACATTGATACCACAGATAAAAGTGTTCACGATTTAAAACATATCTTGCTATCAAAACTAGGGCAGTCAGATAATCTGATTGTTATATTGCAGTCATTTGGTTATAAACATGGCATTCCTTTAGATGCCGACTATGTTTTTGACGTACGGCATTTACCAAATCCGCATTGGGATTTAGAATTACGCCGCTTTTCTGGTTTAGACGAGCCAGTTAAACAATTTTTAGAAGCAAGTCCACAAGCAAATGAAATGTTTGAGGACATTCTCCACTTCTTAAAAAAATGGCTGCCGGCATTTGCTGAAGGGCATCGTCACTATATGACGATTTCAATAGGTTGCACAGGCGGCCAGCATCGTTCAGTTTATATGGTAGATAGACTAAAACAAGCACTTGAGGCAGAATGGTCTGTTCAGGTCTTACACAGAGAAATGAAGCACTGGTCATGATAGACACAACTGTTGATGTAATTAATAAACTCGGTTTACATGCACGTGCATCAGGAAAACTGATAGAGGTCACTACAAAGTTTCGTTCGTCAATTCAGATTGGTAAGGGCGATCATTTAGTAGATGCTAAGAATATTATGTCGTTACTGATGTTAGGTGCAGGAAAAGGGACCACTTTACGTTTGGTCATTGATGGCACTGACGAAGAACAGGCATTAAGTGAAGTACAGGCGTTATTCGCCGCAAAATTTTATGAGGCAGATTAATCGTGGCACGTCGTCCCCAGCGTTATACTGAAGAAGATTTTGATTCTTTAGAAGGACGTGCAAGTAAAACCGAACAGAAAAAAGCAGTTCAACGTATGGCTGCTTTAGGTGAGCAGTTAGCACAACTTTCTATCAAACAAATTCAAAAACTTCCGGTTGATGAGCGTTTAATTGATGCTCTTTTAGAAGTCCAGAATATTAGTTCGTTTGAAGCACGCCGTCGCCAATTTCAACGTGTTGGTAAACTCTTGCGTAATGAAGATGAGACAGTCATTTTATCTTATTTGACTCCTCAACAAGGCGCGAAAAAACAAGCTCAACTTATGCGTTGGGTAGATCGTATGATCGAGCAAGGTGATCCTGCAATTAACGAGTTTAGTAAAATCTATAATGCATCAGAACGTCATACTTTGCGTCAGCATGTGTTAAGGATTAACCGTGATAAGACTCAGCAAGTTCCAGAAGCAGATCTTGAAGCATCTAAAGGTAAGTTTATTAACTACGTGCAGCAAGTCGCTTTATTGTCAGATCAAGGTTAATTTCGTTTTAACTAAAAAAGCGACGTTTAATACGTCGCTTTTTTATTTCCTATATTGTTTAAACGCGTTCTTTTGCCCATTCACGCAAAATGAATTTTTGCAATTTGCCTGTTGAGGTTTTTGGAATTTCAGTAATCACGACATCTTTGGGAACTTTAAAACGCGCCAGTTCTTTTTGACAATGTGCAATAATTTCTTCAGGAGTCACTGTAGCACCCGTTTTTAATTCAATAAATGCACATGGTACTTCTTGCCAACGTTCATCAGGTTTTGCCACAACAGCCGCTGTTAAAACCGCAGGGTGTTTATATAAAACATCTTCAACTTCTAAAGATGAAATATTCTCTCCGCCCGAGATAATAATATCTTTAGAGCGGTCAGTAATTTTTGCGTAACCATCTGGATGGCAAACAGCTAAATCTCCAGTATGAAACCAGCCACCAGCGAAAGCTTCTTCAGTTGCCTTTGGATTTTTTAAATATCCTTTCATAACAATATTGCCACGGAACATAATTTCTCCCATGGTTTCACCGTCATTTGGAACTGGTTGCATCGTTTCAGGGTCTAATACTCGCATACTATCTTGAAGTGGATAAGGCACACCCTGACGAGAGTGTAGTTGCGCTTGTTCAGTAATTGACAGGTCACTCCATCCTGCTTGAGAGGCACAAAGGGCAGATGGTCCATAGGTTTCAGTTAAACCATAAACGTGGTTAACATTGATTCCAATATTTCGCATACCTTCAATTACAGCGACAGGTGGAGCAGCACCTGCCACCATAACTTCAACATGATGTTCTATGCTTGGCTGCTTTTCCTTAGGAAGATTAATAATCATAGATAGGACGATTGGAGCACCACAGAAGTAATCCACCTTATGTTTTGCAATAAGCTGCATCACCAGTTCTGGGTCAACTTTACGTAGGCAAATATTGGTTCCGCCACTGGCTGCAATACTCCATGCAAAGCACCAACCATTACAATGAAACAGAGGAAGTGTCCATAAATAAACGGCTCGAGGTTTCATGCCACAAGCTAAAATATTACTAGCCGCATTTAAATATGCACCTCGGTGGTGATAAACCACTCCTTTAGGATTTCCAGTGGTTCCAGAGGTATAATTTAAACTAATTGCATCCCACTCATCTTCAGGTAATTGCCATTCAAAATTGGCATCGCCTTGAGCTAACCATTCCTCATATTCGAAAGAACCAAGGAATTGGTTTTCGCCTTTATACTCTTCATCCGCAACATCAATCACAATAATATGTTGGTTAGGAATAAGTGATAAAGCTTCTCTTGCTAAATTAACAAACTCGGGGTCAACTAAAAGTACTTTAGTTTCAGCATGCTCTAGCATAAAAGCGATGGTTTTAGCGTCTAAACGGGTATTTAGGGTATTAAGAACAGCACCCGCCATTGGTACAGCAAAATGTGCTTCAATCATTGCTGGTACATTTGGCAGTAAAACTGAAACCGTATCATTTTTAACTATGCCTAATTGTTGAAGCTGAGATGCAAATTGACGGCAGCGCTGATAAGTTTGTTTCCATGAAATCTGACGGTTGCCATGAATAATAGAAGCTTGGTCTGGGTAGATATAAGCTGCGCGCTCTAAATAGCGCAAAGGGGATAACGCAACAAAGTTTGCGGGTGTGCGTGGTAATTCGTTATAGGCACTAACCATGTGAAACAACTCCATGTTCTATTTTTTAATTCATTCTTTGAAAATATGGCTTAATAGTAATCAAAGCATTAATGCTTTAGTCTTAAAGAGAAATACCTCTCAGTCAGAAAATGAGCAGAAATGCTATTTTCAACATCTTAAATCAGTTCTGGTGAATAATTATCCTATTTATGTATTTCTGAAAATTTAGCTAGGTCCTTATTAAAGTCATTTATTGCTGTTTACCGTATAAGCAAAATGTATTTATGATTTTATGAGTACAAAGGTTTTCACTTGGCTTGAACAAGTGTAAAATCTTTCAGGTTTTTTAATTTTGATTTACACCGTTTTTATATTTTGAGGCTTGCCTCGATCATAATCTCGCGGTGAAATGCTCCTTCGTATAGGGCATCACTCCTTAAGGATTTTTTTATGCCAATTATCACATTGCCAAATGGCGATCAAAAGAGTTTTGATCACCCTGTATCTGTTATGGAAGTCGCTCAAAGTATTGGGCCTGGTTTAGCAAAAAATACCGTTGCTGGACGAGTAAATGATCGCTTAGTTGATGCATGTGACTTAATTACCGAAGACACGACCTTACAAATTATCACTCCAAAAGATGAAGAAGGTCTTGAGATCATTCGCCACTCTTGTGCACACCTTGTAGGGCACGCAGTAAAACAGCTTTTCCCTGAAGCAAAAATGGTGATTGGTCCGGTCATCGAAGAAGGTTTCTATTACGATATCTGGATGCCACGTCCTTTTACACTAGATGATATGGCTGCGATTGAAGAGCGTATGAAAAAGCTCATCGATCAAGATTATGACGTTATCAAAAAAATGACACCGCGTGATGAAGTCATCAAAGTATTCACTGACCGCGGCGAAGAATATAAATTACGTCTTGTGGAAGACATGCCTGAAGAAAAAGCAATGGGCTTGTACTACCACCAAGAATATGTAGATATGTGTCGTGGTCCGCACGTACCGAACACAAAATTCTTAAAATCATTCAAGCTTACTAAAATCTCTGGTGCTTACTGGCGTGGTGATGCGAAGAATGAACAGCTTCAACGTATCTATGGTACTGCTTGGGCTGATAAAAAACAGTTAGCAGCTTATATCAAGCGTATTGAAGAAGCTGAAAAGCGTGACCACCGTAAAATTGGTAAAGCATTAGACTTGTTCCATATGCAAGAAGAAGCACCGGGTATGGTGTTCTGGCATGCAAATGGCTGGACTATTTATCAAGTACTAGAACAGTACATGCGTAAAGTTCAGCAAGACAATGGTTACCAAGAAATCAAAACTCCGCAAATCGTAGATTTTACGCTTTGGGAGAAATCTGGTCATGCGGCAAACTATGCAGAAAACATGTTTACGACTCATTCTGAAAGTCGTAACTATGCTGTAAAACCAATGAACTGTCCTTGTCACGTTCAAGTGTTTAACCAAGGATTAAAGTCTTACCGTGATTTACCAATTCGTTTAGCTGAGTTTGGTTCTTGTCACCGTAATGAGCCGTCTGGTTCTTTACACGGTATTATGCGTGTTCGTGGTTTTACTCAAGATGATGCGCATATCTTCTGTACTAAAGAACAGATCGGTAAAGAAGTTGCAGACTTTATTAAACTCACTTTAGATGTTTATAAAGACTTTGGCTTTGAAGAAGTTCAAATGAAATTATCTACTCGCCCAGAAAAGCGTGTAGGGGATGATGCACTTTGGGATTTAGCTGAAAAATCTTTGGCAGATGCTTTAGATGCAGCTGGTCTTGAATGGGAATTGCAGCCGGGTGAAGGCGCATTCTATGGTCCAAAGATTGAGTTCTCTTTAAAAGACTGTCTTGGTCGTGTATGGCAATGTGGTACCATTCAGTGTGACTTCAACTTGCCAGTTCGTTTAGATGCTTCTTATGTAACTGAAGAAAACGAGCGTGATCAACCTGTCATGTTGCACCGTGCAATTCTTGGTAGTTTTGAGCGTTTTATTGGTATACTAATTGAACACTACGCTGGTTTTATGCCGCCTTGGCTATCACCTGTACAAGCATGTGTCATGAATATCACTGATTCTCAAGCTGAAGCAAGTGAGCAAGTTGTGGCAAAACTCAAGGAAAATGGTCTTCGTGCTATTTCTGACTTGAGAAATGAAAAAATCGGATTTAAGATTCGTGAGCGTACTCTAGAGCGCATTCCTTACCTGTTAGTTCTTGGTGATCGAGAAGTTGAAGAAGGTACAGTGAATGTACGTACTCGCTCAGGAAAAAATTTAGGTACTATGTCAGTGGATGCTTTCATTGACTTAGTGAAATCTGCCGTCGCCGAACGTGGCCGGTATATTGTGGAGTAAGAAAGATTAAACAGCCTGACCGTAACCAACAACAAGGTGCAAAGAGTAACCGTCCAGCAATTAACGATGAGATCCGTGCAAAAGAAGTACGCCTTGTCGGTGCTGATGGTGAGCAAAAAGGAATTGTTTCATTAAATGAAGCACTGCGTGCTGCTGAGGATGCAGATCTTGACCTTGTTGAGATTGTCGCAAACGCTGAGCCGCCTGTTTGTAAAATCATGGATTACAACAAGCACTTGTTTGACCTGAAACAGAAGCAAAAAGATGCCAAGAAAAAACAGCATCAAGTGCAAGTGAAGGAAATCAAACTACGCCCAGCAACTGATGTAGGTGATTATCAAGTTAAGCTTCGTGCTATTCTGAAGTTCCTTGAAGAAGGCAACAAAGTTAAGATCACCTTACGTTTCCGTGGTCGTGAAATGGCTCACCAACAACTTGGTTTAGCTCAATTGCAAAAAATTGAAGCAGACGTAGCTGAGTTAGGGGTTGTAGAGCAAGCACCGAAAATGGAAGGTCGACAAATGGGTATGTTACTTGGACCGAAAAAGAAAAAGTAACACTCAAAAAAAAGCACTGCAAAAGCAGTGCTTTTTTATGGCTCTCATCTTTTAGCCCTATTTTCTTAAACTGACGTTTAATATCGTTTTAAGCCAAAGTTATTCTCAAATTTTATGTGTTTTTTGGTGTTGGAAATATCATTGTATTACCCAAAACATGATATAACGCAAGACGCAGTCATGATAACGATGAATAGGAAAATAGAATGATTGATCTATATTATTGGGGCACACCCAATGGACATAAAATCACAATTGCCTTAGAAGAAATGGGACTGGATTACACCCTTTACCCAATTAATATTTTAGAAAATGATCAATTTCAACCAGACTTCCTGAAAATTTCTCCGAATAATAAAATTCCTGCCATTGTTGACCAAGATGGTCCACGTGGTGAGCCAATTTCAGTATTTGAATCAGGCGCGATCTTGCAGTATTTAGGACGAAAAACTGGATTGTTCTACCCGACAGACGAGCAAGAGCGAGTTGAAGTGGAACAATGGCTTATGTGGCAAATGGGTGGTTTAGGTCCTATGTTAGGACAAAATCATCATTTTAACCGCTTTGCGCCAGAGAAAATTCCCTATGCTATAGACCGCTATGTAAATGAGACTAAGCGTTTATATGGTGTGTTGAATAAACAGCTCATTGGTCAGAAGTTTGTTGCAGGGGAATACTCAATTGCTGATATGGCAATTCTACCTTGGATTTTGCGTTATGAATGGCAGGGGATTCAATTAGAGGATTACCCGTATGTACAAGAATACATTGTTCGCTTAACAGCACGCCCTGCAGTACAAAAAGCATTATCAATTAAAGTCATCTAAGTTTATTGGTAGGGTAATGAATAAGGTGAAAGGTGATTTGGTCTAATTTAATATGCTAAGTTACTTTTTACTTTTTTTGAGTGCTTTTGGGGCGGCTACCTTATTACCGCTACAATCAGAAGCTGTACTTGCTGCTTTATTATTAAAAAATCAACATTCAGCTTTTCTTCTCATTTTGATTGCTACTTTCGGAAATGTATTGGGCTCATGTATAAACTGGTGGTTAGGTTTAAAAATAGAACAGTTTAAACATAAAAAATGGTTCCCGGTTTCTGAAAAACGTTTAGAACAAGCCCAACGCTTTTATCATAAATATGGCTTTTATTCGCTGCTTTTAAGTTGGACACCTGTGATTGGTGACCCTATTACTTTGGTTGCTGGCTTATTCAAAGAAAATTTTTGGCGCTTTTTATTTATGGTCCTTATCGCTAAGGCTGGGCGTTATATTTTCATTTATTGGGTAATTACAGGTTTTATTTAAAATAAAAGCATCCGAAGATGCTTTATTAAAATGATTTAACTAATCTTCTGAGCTTTTAGTAATATCGACTTTAAAAAGATCATTGGTTTTTAGCCAACAGAAGGTTACTACTGCAAGAGTCATACAACCACCAAAAATAGTCGCTGCAATAGTTCCTAAATATTTGGCAGCTAAGCCTGACTCAAATGCACCCAGCTCATTACTTGATGAGACAAACATTCCATTTACAGCCGCTACGCGACCACGCATATTTTCTGGTGGGAATATTTGCAAAATGGTTTGTCTAACTACCACCGAAATACTGTCGCAAGCACCCGTCATCGCCAACGCAAATAGTGATAACCACATGTTGTTCGAGAACGCGAAAAGGATTGTAAATACACCAAACCCTGCAACTGCAAGTAGCATATTACGCCATGCGTGCTGAGTTGGCGGAAAACGAGTTAAAGCAATCATAGTAATGAGCGCACCAATAGAAGGAGCTGCACGCAAGTAACCCAAGCCTTCAGGACCGACTTTTAAAATATCTTCGGCAAAAATAGGGAGTAGAGCGATTACACCACCAAATAAAACAGAGGCAAGGTCTAAAGAAATTGCCCAAAGAACTATTTTGGTTTTCCAAATAAAGCGAAAGCCATCGCCTAAGCTTTCTAAAACATTGGCAGTTTCAATTTTAGGAAAGCTACGTTTATGTAATAAATTAATGAGAATAAAGCAGATACTAAGTAGACCGGCAACACTAAAAAGACTGGTTTCTCTGCCTAAATAAGCGAGCATGAACCCACCGAGCATAGGCCCAATAATTACACCACTCTGCCAACCAATGGTTGTCCATGTTGCACCATTTGCATAAAGCTCACGTGGAATTAAAAATGGTTTTAGGGACGTAGCAGAAGGGTTATAAAAACCACGTATGGTGCCCAAACCAAAAATAACTGCATAAATACCCCAAGAAAGGAAATTTACACTGATATGACCCAACCCATGCAGATGGAACAGTAACCATAAAACTAAAGGAAGAGGTACTGAGAAAAATAAACAGATTTTCATGATGACCTGTTTATTAAATTTATCAGCAAAATAACCACCCCAAAGCGATAGGGCAATAAATGGAATGGCTTCTGCAAGTCCAATTAAACCTAAAGTTAAAGGGTCTTTGGTAATTTGATAAAGTGAATAGGCAACAATAATTTCTTGAATCAAAATTGCTAATGTTAAGCAAAATTGATTAATGGTGACAATTGAGAAATCTCTATAGCGCAGGGCAGCGAATGCATCATGTTTCTGCATTTGAAATATCGTATGTTGATAATTTGCCCATATTATAGGGGTAAATAAGCAGCGATGCTGAAATTATTGCCGATTATATTCATCTAAAAAAGAGATAGGTTTTTCTCATTTCTAAAGGGATTAATTTAAAAAAAATCTAGGAATAGTTTTAATTTTAGTCAGCATACTATAAAATACGCGCTTCCTTACCTGCAGGTCGATTTTGCAATGGTGCAATCGTGCCGAACAGGTGCCCAAAAGAGGTTACTATGGCTAAGTTAAAAACTCGCCGTGGTGCAGCTAAACGCTTCAAAGCGACTGCAAACGGTTTTAAGCGCAAACAAGCATTCAAGCGCCACATTTTGACCAAAAAATCTGCTAAGCGTATCCGTCAATTGCGCGGCTGTGTAATGGTTCACGTAAGTGACGTTGCTTCAGTTCGTCGTATGTGCCCATACATCTAAGGAGATTATAAATGGCTCGTGTAAAACGTGGTGTAGTGGCTCATCGCCGTCACAAAAAAATTCTTGCTCGCGCTAAAGGTTACTACGGTGCTCGTTCACGCGTTTACCGCGTAGCGTTCCAAGCGGTAATCAAAGCTGGTCAATACGCTTACCGTGACCGTCGTCAGAAGAAACGTCAATTCCGTGCTCTATGGATTGCGCGTATCAACGCTGGTGCTCGTCAAAACGGTTTGTCTTACAGCCGTATGATCGATGGCTTGAAAAAAGCTCAAGTAATCATCGACCGTCGCGTATTAGCTGACATCGCTATGCATGATGCAGTAGCATTTGCTGCTTTAGCTGAAAAAGCTAAAGGCGCATTAGCTGCATAAGCTTAGAGATTCAAAAAAAGACCGCTTTTTAGCGGTCTTTTTTATTTTTAGTGGTTCTATTTTAAAAAAGAAAATAATCAGAGATAAATGATGATAGACGAAAAATTTCTAAATGACTTAATTCAAAAAATACAGCAAGGTCACCAGTTCAAATATTTATATTTCTGGGGACATACTTCTAAGAAAGCTAATCTTATTGATAAAAGCTGTTTTAGCCAGTGGTTTCCTGCGCAATTTAATGTAGAAGGTATTGAATACTTTACTGCTGAGCACTATATGATGGCGCAAAAAGCAAAATTATTTAATGATAAAGAAATTTTTGCACAGATTTTGCAGGTTAAACATCCGAATGAAGCGAAGCAATTAGGCCGTAAAGTACGTAATTATAATGAACAGATATGGCAAGAAAAACGTTTTGACATAGTGGTGCAGGCGAATTTTGCTAAATTCTCACAGCATCCGGAGTTAAAAAAATTCTTATTAGCAACAAAAGACCGTATTTTGGTTGAAGCATCTCCAGTCGATAAAATTTGGGGTGTTGGTATGGCGCAAGACCATCCACACATTCAAGATCCATCTCTATGGCAAGGACTAAATTTGTTGGGTTTTGCTTTAATACATGTTCGAGAGTTACTTTTAACTGAGTAGGTTAGTACGAGACGAATTAATGCTTCACTCTAAAAAGTAGTGACATGAGGGAAGTGAATTGAAACCATTAAATGACACAGATATTCGTATAGCATCATTTAAGGATGCATTGTCTATTGCAGAAGTACATGTACAGAGTTGGAAAGAAACCTATACAGGTATGATTAAGCAAGAAATATTGAATGAGCTTAACGTACTAGATAAACAACAGTTATGGAAAGAGATAAGTAGAAGTCCTGATCATAAGTTATTTATCTATACTGAAAATGGAGTAGTGAAAGGCTTTCTCGATGGTTATTTAAATCCGGAAAATAATATTGCTGAAATTCGTGCTTTTTATTTATTACGAGAAATTCAAAGAAAAGGAGTAGGGCGTGCGTTATTCCAAAAGTTCTATCAATGCGCTTTAAATCAAGGTTATGCTTTTATTCGTTTAGAAGTTTTTAATAAAAATCCAAGTCGCTTCTTCTATGAAAAAATGGGAGCCAAATTAACTGGTGAAGCCGAACTACCAGAGTTCGGCCTTGGAATAACAGAACTATTTTATGAATGGCAACTTTAATCTTGATTAAAGACCAAAATAATAGGCTAAAGCACAAATAATTATTGTCAGAACAATAAGCTTGATTACCCCTGTTCCTCCAGCCTTATGATGAGGTGCTTTTAAATGAGTTGCGGACTCATTCGTTGCATCAAAAGGAGAGGGTTTCTCAACAGGTTTTAATTGAGCTGTTTGATAGTGATTTGCTGCTTTCACAATAAGTTTTGCAAATAGGTCGTCAGTTTTGTGAGTAAAGTTTCTTAAGTTAATAATTTGTTCTTGGTCTAAGTCTTCCCCTAAAGGATCATTTGCGGTGCGTTTTTTCTGCTCTAAATAATCTGATAAGGCCTGAGTGCGGTAGAGGAGTTGATGTGCACAATCTGCTGGGTAGTTTTCAGGAATAAGAGCAAGAGTGGGTTGATGCTCTACCGAAATTTGATGTGTTGACCCATCAAAATATTTTTTCTGAAATTCTGGTTCTTCAAAACCTGCTGCATACTTACTTCGAAATAACTCAGTTTCCATAAAGTCTGAAATTTCGTCCCATTGAGGTGCTTTTAAGTCAGCTTCAACTTTCTTAGATAATTTTTCATTCAATTCAAAACGCCAGAAAGTCTCTAAGCGTAAATCGCTGCGTTGAGTCAGAGGCGGCTCAAACTCGTTATCGCTGCTGTACCATTCGGCAAGCTCATGTCCAAAAATCCATGCGATTTTCTTATTGTTTTGATGACTTACAATAAAATGAGCATAAGGTAAAAGCTCGACATTACTATTCGGGTTTTGCTCTTCATTTAAAATAGTAGATAGGTGAAGAGAGATTTGAGTCGTCCCTTGTTTTTTGAGTGCTTCTAACCAAACTTGGAAATGTTGAGCAAGTAAATGTTGTGAAATTAAGTCACGAAATTGAAAACTATGCTGGTCAAAAATATGATGTTGTCGCCATTGGCTAAAACTTAAATTCTGACGTAGATATTCATTACCATAGGTCACAAGTGTAAGTTGTTGTTTCCAAATCTGATTAAGCGCCATAATAATTGATCTCATTGACGATGCTATTATTTTATACGTTTTATCTTTTTGTTGCCTAATACATTTTTCATGATGGATAAACTTCATCAATACGGTGAAAAACTGTTAGAATGCAGTGTTTTATTATATTTTTAAATTTGTTGCTTTGAGAGTTACTATGTCACTGGAAGCCCTGACCACAGAAGCGCTTGCTGCCATTGCAGCAGCTCAAGACCTTGTTGCACTTGATCAGGTGCGTGTGCAATTTACAGGGAAAAAAAGCCAGCTTGCAGAACAATCGAAAGCATTAGGGAAAATGGACCCTGAAGAACGTAAAGTACAAGGTGCTGCGATTCATGCTGTTCGAGAAACAATTAATAACGCTTTAACTGAGCGTCAAACAGCATTACAACAAGCTGCACTGGCGCAAAAATTAGCAAGTGAAACCATTGATATTACTTTGCCAGGCCGAGGACAGCGCGTTGGTACAGTTCATCCTGTTACTCAAGTGCAAGAACGTATTTGCCAGTTCTTTACTAAAGCTGGCTTTACGGTTGCTACAGGACCAGAAGTTGAAGATGACTATCATAACTTCGAAGCATTAAATATTCCTGGGCACCATCCTGCACGTGCTATGCATGATACTTTCTATTTCGATGCAAACCATTTGTTGCGTACGCATACTTCTGGTGTGCAAATTCGTACTATGGAAACAAGCCAGCCGCCAATTCGTATTGTCTGTCCGGGCCGTGTATACCGCTGCGACTCAGACCAAACGCATTCGCCAATGTTCCATCAAATTGAAGGTTTGTACGTTGCTGAGAACACCAGCTTTGCTGAATTAAAAGGTTTATTGATTAACCTACTGAATGAGTTTTTTGAGAAAGATTTAAAAGTACGTTTCCGCCCATCATATTTCCCATTTACAGAGCCTAGTGCGGAAGTGGATATCATGGATGAGCGTGGACGTTGGTTAGAAGTATTAGGCTGTGGCATGGTACATCCAAATGTATTGCGTGCTGTGGGGATTGATCCTGATAAATACAAAGGCTTTGCTTTTGGTTTAGGGGTAGAACGTTTTGCAATGTTGCGTTATGGCATTAATGACTTGCGTATGTTCTATCAAAATGATGTGCGTTTTTTACGCCAATTTGCCTAACATTTTTTCAGGATTAAATAAGGTTTTATAAAGATGAAGATTAGCGAAAATTGGTTACGCACATGGGTTAACCCAGCAATTGATAGTGATACATTATCTGATCAGTTGACTATGCTTGGTCTTGAAGTAGATGAGCTGGCACCTGTTGCTAAGCCATTCACTGGAGTTGTGGTTGGTGAAGTTCTAACAGTTGAGCAGCACCCAGATGCAGATCGTCTGCGTGTAACAACAGTGAATATTGGTTCAGGTGAGCCTTTACAAATTGTATGTGGTGCTCCTAACGTTCGCGCTGGGATGAAAGCACCTGTGGCAACTATTGGTGCAATATTACCGGGTGATTTTAAAATCAAAAAAGGTAAGCTTCGTGGTGTTGAGTCACAAGGCATGCTGTGCGGTGCCTCTGAAATTGACCTTGAAGATAAAATCGATGGTTTACTTGAGTTACCTGCCGATGCTCCAGTAGGGGTAAACATCCGTGAATACTTAAAACTTGATGATAATGTCATCGATATTAGTATTACACCAAACCGTGGTGACTGCTTTAGTATTCGTGGTATCGCACGTGAAGTTGCAGTGATTAACCAACTGCAAATGAATGAGCCTGAAATCAAATCAGTTGATGCGACAATTACTGATGAGAAAAAAGTAGTCATCAACACGGATGGTGCTCCACGCTACTTAGGACGTGTCATTAAAAATGTAAATGTTAAAGCTGCGACCCCAGAGTGGATGGAACAAGCTTTAGCACGTTCAGGAATTCGTACTCATAGTATTTTAGTTGATGTAACGAACTATGTCCTCATGGAATTGGGTCAGCCAATGCATGCTTTCGATTTAGCTAAAATTGAAGGGACTGTACATGTTCGCCAAGCTAAGTCACAAGAAAAGTTACAGCTTTTGAATGATCAAGAAGTTGAGTTGCAAGAAGATGTGATGGTTATTGCTGATGACCAAAAAGCACTAGCAATCGCTGGTATCATGGGTGGTCTAGCATCAAGCGTAACTGATGATACGACTGATATCTTCTTGGAAAGCGCATTTTTTGCTCCGCTTGCGATTGCTGGACGTGCTCGTCGCTTTGGTTTACATACAGATTCTTCACAACGTTATGAACGCGGTGTAGATTTTGAATTGCCGTTAATTGCGATGAACCGTGCTTCTCAGCTTATTCAAGAGTTGGCGGGTGGTGAGTTCGGTCCAATTACTGTAGTTGAAAAATCTGATTTACTTCCGAAACGTGAAGCGATTGAACTTAAGCAAGCTCAAGTAGACCAGCTGTTGGGTTACAAAGTAGCGGCAGAGTTCATTACAGATGCATTAACTCGATTAGGTTGTGAAGTCACTGTTAAAGCGGATGGTGAATGGAGCGTAGTTCCACCATCACATCGCTACGATATGGCAATTTATCAAGATTTGATTGAAGAAGTTGCACGTATTGATGGTTATGACAATATTCAGATCAGCTTACCAAGTATGGATGTTCAACTTGCTAAGTACCAAGATCGTTTTGAAATCGCACAGTTACGTCAAACGGTAGTCACTTTAGGGTATCAAGAAGCGATTAGCTTTAGCTTTGCTGATGCAAAACTTGAAAAGCAATTGAACCCGCAAGTAAGTCCGTTAATGTTGGCAAATCCAATCTCTAGTGATTTGGCTGCAATGCGAAGTACATTGCTTTCGAGCTTAATTCCTTGTGTACAATATAATTTAAACCGTCAGCAAAGCCGTGTACGTTTCTTTGAACTAGGTTTGCGTTTTGATTATCAAAATGCTAATTCTATTCAGGATCTGAAGCAAACTCCTACATTGGCTTTAGTTGCCGTAGGTTCTCGTGAACCTGAATCATGGCATGCTAAACCACAGCCAATGGATTTCTTCGATTTTAAAGGGGAAGTAGAAGAGATTTTAGCTGCTGGACGTGTCAAAGTTGAGTATGTACGTTCAGAGCGTTCATGGTTGCATCCAGGGCAATCTGCTGAAATTTTAGTTGATGGCCAATCAATTGGTTACCTAGGCCGCTTGCATCCATCTTTAGAAAACGAACTAGATTTGAGCACAACTTGGGTTGCCGAGCTTGATCAGGCTGCTGTTTTGCAATCTTATGTATCTAATTTTACAGAATTATCACGTTTTCCTTCGGTTAGACGTGATATTGCGCTTTTAATCTCTGATAATATAAATGTTAGAGATATTCAGCAGTTAATCGAAAAAACTGGTGGAGAGCTTTTAGACTCTACTTGGTTATTCGATGTGTATACGGGGCAGGGTGTCGAAGAAGGTAAACGCTCATTAGCGTTTGCGTTATTATGGCAACATCCTTCACGTACGCTTGAAGATGCTGAAATTAAATCTGGTATGGACAATATAATCCAAGTGTTGGAAAACACTTATCAAGCGACATTGAGGGCCTCATGACAGCATTAACTAAAGCAGACATGGCTGATCATTTAAGTGAGTTAACCAGCTTAAATCGCCGTGAAGCAAAACAAATGGTCGAGTTGTTCTTTGACGAAATTAGCCAAGCGCTTATTGCGGGCGAGCAGGTTAAGCTTTCTGGTTTTGGTAATTTCGAGCTTAGAGATAAACGCGAGCGTCCAGGACGTAATCCGAAAACTGGCGAAGAAATTCCGATTTCTGCACGCCGTGTAGTTACCTTCAGAGCGGGTCAGAAATTTAGACAACGCGTTGGAAATGAGCAGATCGATTGATCTGCTTTTTTTATTTATAATTTTAAATAAACCTAGAATAAATTTTTCTCAATATTAGAAAAGTATGCTTAGCCATTGATACATCAAATCTATTTTAATGTGTAAACATAAAATTTAGGCATAAAAAAAGAGGACAAAATGTCCTCTTTTTTATCTAATCTAGAATCTAGATTATTGTGCAGCAGAAGCAGCAGCAACGTCAGAAGCAGCAGCAGCAACGTCAGAAGCAGCAGCAGCAGTTTCAGCAGCAGCAGCGTCAACAGCTACAGCAGCTTCAGATGCAGCTTCAGTAGCTTCAGAAGCAGCAGCTACTGCTTCAGATGCAGCAGCAGCAGCTGGAGCTTCTTCTTTCTTAGAACAACCAACGAAAGCTAAAGTAGCAGCAACAGCAGCAGCAACAGCGAATTTTTTGAATAACATGGCATCACTCTCACAAAAAAGATTTGAGATTAAAAAAACCTAAGTTGGACTGTTTTGCTTTTATTATTCCTAAAACGTAGCTAGGTAACAACGCATGGAGCAGTCTAACTGGTCTGCCGCTATGCTATCACTGCAAATGTTGAAATACTACTGTTAGCTGTCAAAAAAGATCGGGAAAAGAGTGAAAAAAGTCTGTTTTTTAACAGAAAAAAACAATTAATCAGCTGAGATATATTGGAAAAGGTATAAGTAAGCTACTAAAAAACATGGTTTTTTTATATTAAAAATATTTGTTTTCAAAAACTTATAAATAATTTTACATAAAAATCAGCAAAATGTATTTTTGTGTAAAGCTTGTCAACCAAATAAAAAAGGCCACTCAATAGAGCGGCCTTTTTAGAATAAATAATATGATTATGTTGAAGCTTTACGTTTCATCTGATCAAAGAAATCATCATTTGTTTTGGTTTCTTTCATACGATCAAGTAAGAACTCCATAGCCGCCAACTCATCCATAGGGTGAAGAAGTTTGCGGAGAATCCAAACTTTACGTAATTTATCTTCATCCATTAAACGTTCTTCACGACGTGTGCCAGATTTCTTAATATTCATGGCAGGGAAGACGCGTTTTTCAGCAATACGGCGATCAAGTGTAATTTCTTGGTTACCTGTACCTTTAAACTCTTCGTAAATGACATCATCCATTTTACTACCAGTCTCAATAAGAGCAGTAGAGATGATTGTTAAAGAACCGCCTTCTTCGATATTACGAGCAGCACCGAAGAAACGTTTTGGACGTTCTAAAGCATGTGCATCCACACCACCAGTTAATACTTTCCCTGATGAAGGAATTACTGTGTTGTATGCGCGGGCTAAACGTGTAATGGAGTCAAGTAAAATCACGACGTCCTTTTTGTGCTCAACAAGACGTTTTGCTTTTTCAATGACCATTTCTGCAACTTGTACGTGACGTGCTGGTGCTTCATCAAATGTTGAAGCAACAACTTCACCGCGTACAGTACGCTCCATCTCGGTTACTTCCTCTGGGCGCTCATCAATTAATAAAACAATAAGGAAAACTTCCGGATTGTTTCTCACAATAGATTGAGCAATGTTTTGAAGTAACATTGTTTTACCCGCTTTTGGCGGAGCGACAATAATAGAACGTTGACCTTTACCGATTGGTGCAACTAAATCGACTACACGCGCGGTCAAGTCTTCTGTTGTACCATTACCAAGTTCCATAACCAGTTGTTCGGTCGGGAAAAGTGGAGTTAAGTTTTCAAATAAGATTTTATTACGTGAATTTTCTGGTGTGTCATAGTTAATTTGATTAACTTTGAGCAAAGCAAAATAACGCTCACCTTCTTTTGGTGGACGAATGGTACCTGTGATGGTGTCACCTGTACGCAAGTTAAAGCGTCGGATTTGTGAAGGGCTCACATAAATATCATCCGGACCAGCTAAATACGAACCTGCGGCAGAGCGCAAAAAACCAAAACCATCAGAGAGAATTTCAAGAACGCCGTCACCAAAAATTTCTTCGCCATTCATCGCATGGCGTTTCAAGATGGCAAAGATAATATCTTGCTTTCGGTTACGAGCCATACCTTCAAGGCCCATAAATTCAGCAATTTTAATTAGTTCGCCGATTGGTTTTTTCTTGAGTTCAGTTAAGTTCATAAGGGTCAGAATTAGGAAAGAGTAGAGTGTGGTTTAAAAAGAAGAAAAATCGCTCGCATACAAAAAAGAGTATCGCAATTGTATTTACACAATAACAATTCAGAAGTCTGATTAACTGTTTCGAAGAGAAATGTGAAAAAACAATTTCTGTTGCCGAGTGGCGATCTTTATGTTTGTGTCTTGTAAGAAGCCGGACAGAAGACGATTCCCTTCAGTGCCTCTTGAGCATGCAATATAAGTGAGATCAGCCAATTTGTCAATTTATAGCCGAAAAAAATACGCTATAAAGGTATAGCGTATTTTCATCTGTAACGTTACGTCTTAAACGTTTTCGTCAATGAAGCTAACGAGTTTAGAACGAGGCACAGCGCCGATTTGCTGAGCTACTACTTCACCATTTTTGAAAAGTAATAGAGCAGGAATATTACGGATATTGTATTTCACTGCCGTCTCTTCACAAGAAGTCACGTCAACTTTAACGATTTTTACTTTACCCGCATATTCACTTGATAAATCTTCAAGAACAGGTGCGATGGCTTTACAAGGTGCACACCAACCTGCCCAAAAGTCAACAAGTACAGGTGTTTCAGCATCTAGAACATCTGCTTGGAAGTTATCATCAGTTGTATTTACAATAGTCGCAGACATGGTACGGCTCCAATTTTTAGAAAAAGTGCTATCACTATAGGAGGAGATAATCTCTATCAGTATTACATAGCTACTTAGTTCAATGTAAGGGTTTGATGCTATTATTCAAGGCTTAAGTAAAATTGTCTAATGGATGCTGACGATATTCATCATCGGCTTGTACAATCGTTTAACAAATAGAAAAATATCAAAGGCTATTAATTGTTGATGAAAATGGCTTTTCAATTGCATTCTTGTGAATTACTCTAGGCGTGAATTGTTATGGGTTTAGTTCAATAATGTCTGACTTTCTGATTGATGAAGAATTACTTGCTGCCATAGATATGGGGTCGAACAGTTTTCACCTTGCCATTGCACGGGTAGATCACGGTGAAGTTAAAAAAGTGGCTTCAATGTCAGAAAAAGTACAGCTTGCAGCTGGTCTTGATGAAAATAAAAACTTAACAGAAGCAGCACAGCAACGTGGTTTAGCCTGTTTGGCTCGTTTCGTTGGGCGTTTAGGCTCAGTTCAACCTAACCGTTTAAGAATTGTGGCAACGAATGCTTTGCGTCAGGCTAAAAATGGCCATGAGTTTATTCAAAAAGCCGCTGAAATTTTGCCCAAACCTATTGAGATTATTGCAGGCCGTGAAGAAGCACGCCTGATTTATCTTGGTGTATCACATACGATGGCCAATGGTGGACGCCGCTTAGTGGTTGACATTGGTGGTGGATCTACCGAGTTTATTATTGGCGAAGAATTTGAGCCAATTTATACTGAATCATTACAAATGGGTTGTGTAGCCTATACAAAAGCCTATTTTGCCGATGGTGAAATCACACAAAAAGCATTTGATAAAGCAGTTGTTGCTGCGCGTAAAGAGCTTTCAGCAATCGCCACCACTTATAAGATGGAAGGGTGGGATACTGTTGTAGGTTCAAGTGGAACCATTAAAGCTTGCCGTCAGATTATGGTGAATATGGGGCTAAGTGACGAGCAAGAAAATGTCACCCGTGAAGGTCTCCATAAACTTAAAGATAAGTTACTTAAGTTCAAAAATATTTCTGAAATTGATTTTGAAGGACTTCGAGAAGACCGACGAGCAGTTTTGCCAGCCGGATTGGCAATTTTGTACGCTGTTTTTGAAGTTTTAGAAATTGAACGTTTGGCATATTCTGATGGTGCATTACGTGAAGGAGTCATGTATGACCTGTTAGGCCGTTTTAAGCATGAGGATATCCGCGACCGTAGTGTACAAGCGTTAATGGGACGTTATAACGCCGATCCGAAACAGGCAGAACGGGTTGTAAATACGGCTCAACACTTATTTGATAGTGTTGCTAAACCACTTAATTTAACGAGTGAAGACAGTGACTTACTGCGCCGTGCAGCATATTTGCATGAAATTGGTTTAGCGATTAGTCATGGTGGCTATCATCGTCATGGTGCTTATTTATTGCAACATTCCGATATCCCAGGTTTCTCACAAATTGACCAAAATCATCTTTCACATTTGGTTGCTCATCACCGCCGTAAATTGCGAAATGATGTAAAAAATGAAGTTTTAAAGGCTGGCGGTCATAAATTAGTTTATTTAAGTTTGTTACTTCGCCTAGCAGTTTTACTCAACCATAGCCGCAGTGATCAGATGCTTCCTGCCATTGAATTGACCATCATAAATGATCAACAATGGCAACTTAGTGTTTCTGGTGATGCCAAACAATGGCCATTGTTAGTTGCCGACTTGCATGATGAGCAAGAGCAGTTTAAGCATTGGGACATTGAATTGAATATTCAGTCGGAAAAATTTATCGATTAAAGGGATAATATTCGACCTATGAAAAAAGCTACTCAGTCCAAAGCGTGGACAACGGTTCAAATTGCACGTCATCCTGAACGTCCGCAGTTTCTAGATTATGTCGGTGAAATCTTTACAGAGTTTGATGCATTGCATGGTGATCGTTTGTTTGGTGACGATGGTGCGATGGTAGGTGGTCTTGCTCGTTTTGACGGTCAACCTGTGATGGTCATTGGACAACACCGTGGTCGTAGTACCCGTGAAAAATTAAAGCACAACTTTGGTATGTGTAACCCAGAAGGTTATCGTAAATCTCAGCGCCTTTTAGATATGGCTGAGCGTTTCAATCTACCAGTTTTCACCTTTATTGATACTATGGGTGCATATCCGGGTGTTGGTGCTGAAGAACGTGGTCAGGCAGAAGCAATTGCGACTAGCCTTGCTCAACTTTCAAGCCTGAAAGTACCTGTAATCGCAACAGTACTTGGTGAAGGCGGTTCTGGTGGTGCTTTAGGTATTGGTGTTGCTGACAGAGTGATTATGTTGTCACATAGTATTTATTCTGTGATTTCGCCTGAAGGCTGTGCATCTATTTTGTGGAAAACTGCTGAGAAAGCAGCTCAAGCGAGTGAAGCTTTAGGTTTAACAGCAGATAAACTACAATCGCTAGGTATTGTTGAATATGTAGTAGATGAAGGTGAAGGTGCGCATTTAGATCCTGAGCGTGTGATGCAAAACTTAAAAGTAGTTTTAAAGCAGGCTTTGGATGAATTGCTACCAATGGATGCAAATGAACGATGCGAAGCACGTTATCAACGTTTAATGAAGTTTGGCAGCGAAAATTTAGGCATGGCGTCTTAAAGCAAGCTCAAGAGTTCTCTGAAAAAAGTTCTTTTCTTATTGGATGTAGTGGTGGCATGGATTCAATGCTACTGCTACATTTAATGGCTCAAATTTTCCCTCAAAAGATCCGAGCAATTTATATTGATCATCAACTGCAAGATCAAAGTGCAGAGTGGGCGGAAGTGGTTGCCACACAGGCAACAATATTAAATATTCCTTATATTATTCAAAAAGTTCAGATCGCAAACGGCAATCTGGAAGCACAAGCACGTCAAGCGCGTTATCAAGCATATCAGCAACATTTACAAGAAAATGAAATTCTGTTGCTTGCTCATCATCAACAAGATCAGGCAGAAACAGTTATTTTGCGATTATTGTCAGGTGCGGGAGTAGATGGACTTGCTGCGATGCAGGCTATTGATTACCGTAAAGATATGACAATTTGGCGCCCCTTTTTGGATTTAACACGTGAGCAAATCGCCTTATGGACTGCTCAGCTTGAAGTTAAATATATTGACGATCCAATGAACTATGACAACCATTACGATAGGGTGTGGTGTCGTGAAGCACTGTGGCCATTTTTAACAAGCCGTTTTCCAAAAATGCAGCAAGCTTTGAGCCGAACCAGTTATCTGATGCAAGATGCTTCTGAAATTTTAGAAGAAGTTCTTAAAGATGATTGGCAATATTCTGGTTCAGCTGACTATTTAGATTTAACGAAATTATCCGAGTTATCTTTTGCGCGGCAGCGCCAGTTACTTTCTGCGTGGATGAAAGGCCAAGGGCAATATCGACCTGCATTTGAAATGGTCGAACGGCTAAGAGCAGAAGTTATTGAGTCTAAGTCAGATGCTCAAGCCGCTTTACATTGGAACCAGTTTTACTATGTCCGTTATCAAAATATACTCTATAGGTTGAGTAGACAGGTTTATCTCGCTGAAACTTTAAATCCGGTTGATGCTGAACTAGAGCATTCATTTAAATTAGAAGAAAGATGGCAGGGCGCAGCTGGCCTATTCCATGTTGAGTGTAAAAAAATTGGTTTAAGTCATTCTTTATTGAATAAAAAATTAAAAATCATTCGACGTCAAGGTGGGGAAAAGATTCACCTATATGGTCGTGTTGGGCAATGGCCTTTAAAAAAAGCAATTCAAGAAGCACATATTTTGCCTTGGCTTCGTCATACAATTCAAATATTAGTCTTAGATAATGTTATGCTTGGGGTTTTTACACCGAAAGGATTTTGGTTGGCTCAGTCTCCATATTGTGAGGAAGGAGGGTGGCAACCAGATTTAATTTCTCATTCTTGTAATCTGGTAAATGGCGAATATAGTTATGGCAACAGCAGTGAATTGTAATATCTGTTTTATTGGTGGTGGTAATATGGCCCAAGCATTAATTGGCGGGCTCATTTCAAGAGGATTACCACCAACACGTATTACCGTTTCAGATCCTGTCGAACAAATTCGTCAACTATTGCAAGAAAAAGAAGTTCATGTAACTCAAGATAATACGGCTGCTATCCAGAATGCCGATGTAGTTGTTCTTGCTGTAAAACCACAAGTTCTGGCAAATGTTCTACGTCCGTTAAAAGGTTTATTATCGGATAAATTGGTTATTTCGATTATTGCCGGTGCGGAAATTAAGACAATATCAAATTTGATTGATAGTGAACGTATTGTGCGAGTTATGCCAAATACACCTGCATTAGTTCAAACTGGTGCTCATGGTATTTACGCGACTGATGTGGTTGGTGCCTCGGACCGTGAATTAACGAGTCAGATTTTAGCAGCAACTGGTTTAACAATTTGGGTAAACTCCGAAGCTCAAATTGATGCAGTAACGGCGGTTTCAGGTTCAGGTCCAGCTTATTTCTTCTACCTCATGGAAAGTATGATTCGTGCAGGTAAAAATTTAGGCTTGGATGAAAAAGTTGCAACTGCTTTAACTCTTCAAACAGCATTAGGTGCAGCTCAAATGGCAATTACGAGTTCAAATACTCCGTCTGAGCTGCGTAAAAATGTGACGTCACCGAATGGTACAACCCAAGCTGCACTTGAAGTTTTTGATCGTGCACAAATCTCTCAAAATATTCAATCTGCATTAGCTGCTGCACAGAAACGTAGCCAAGAATTGGCTCAAGAACTGAGTGACAGTGCAAAATAGCTTTAATAGGATAAGACAACTATGGGTGCAAATTCTGCGCTAATTTTTGGAATTTTAATTAACGTCGCGATTTTATTGGTCTTTTTCCGTTTTTTAATGCAATTGGCGGCAGTAAGTCCTTATAATCCTGTGGTTTTATCGACAGTAAAGGCGACTAAGATTGTTGATATTTTTGGCCGAATTTTTCCAACGGTCGCAAAAGGTCGATTCAATCTGGCAGCGTTGGTTCTTTTAATTATTTTATATTTACTGAAAATTTTCGGTGTAATGTATCTTTCGGGTTCCATGCCAAATAGTCCAGTTCATTTAGTGATTCTGACTTTTGTGACCATGATTCAGGATTTGATTCGCTTCTGCCGTTACTTAATTTTTGCAACAATTATTTTGAGTTGGGTCGTTATGTTTACTCAATCTCGCTCACCTTATATTGAGGTGATTCAAGATTTAGCTGAACCGTTACTCGCCCCATTCCGTCGTTTGTTGCCTAATATGGGGATGATTGACTTATCTCCAATTTTGGCATTTTTGGCACTCTATATTGCCGAGATCTTAATGAATGAAGTCGCTAAAGTTTTATTAACTGGACTTTAATTTTGTAAGATTAAAAAAAGGGCTGTATTACAGCCCTTTTTTATTGGTTTATCGATAAATTAATGGGCATCATCCCAGTTTTTACCTTGGCCTACTTCTACGACTAACGGTACAGAAATTTCCAGAACAGACTGCATGACATCCGCAATTTGTTTTGAAAGTTCATCTGCAATGTTTGAATCAACTTCAAACACCAATTCATCGTGAACTTGAAGTAATAGTTTTGCTTGATCTTTTGGCAGGATTTTATCTACTTCAATCATTGCTAACTTAATAATATCAGCAGCACTACCTTGTAAAGGTGCATTAATTGCAGCACGTTCAGCAGCTTTACGTACCATCACATTTCGAGCGTCAATATCCGGTGTATAAAGACGGCGACCTAAGATAGTTTCAACAAACCCTTGTTCCGATGCTACTTGGCGAGTACGTTGCATGTATTCGTAAATGCCAGGATAGCGTTGGAAGTATTGTTTGATATAGTTTTGCGATTCTTCACGAGTAAAGCCAAGTTGACGAATTAAACCAAACTCGGACATACCGTAAAGTAGACCGAAATTCACAGCTTTAGCCTGACGGCGCTGATCATTGGTCACATCTTCAATTGCAATACCTAACACTTCTGCCGCTGTTCTACGGTGTACATCTTGACCATGTTGGAATGCATGAACTAAGGCATCATCTTGAGAAAAATGAGCCATTAAACGAAGTTCAATTTGCGAGTAATCGGCTGCTAACAAAACTCGTCCTTCCGGTGCAATAAATGCTTTACGGATTTGACGGCCAATCTGTCTACGAATTGGAATGTTTTGTAAGTTAGGGTCAGAAGAGGATAGGCGACCTGTTGCCGTTAGTGCTTGATGATAGCTGGTATGTACACGATGGGTGTCATTATGCGACTGCTCAATTAAACGGTCAGTATAGGTGCTCTTTAATTTTGCTAATCCACGGTGTTCTAAAATAATTTCCGTTAAAGGATGCTCAATTTTTTCAAGAACACTTTCACTGGTGCTGTATTGTCCAGTTGCAGTTTTTTTACCACCTTTAATGCCTAACTTATCAAATAGAATTTCACCTACTTGTTTAGGCGAAGCAATATTAAAAGTTTCACCTGCAATTTCCATGGCCTGATTTTCAAGGTCTTCCATAGTTTTCGCAAATTCAACACTTAATTTATCTAAGAAAGCATGATCTAAACGGATTCCATCTTCTTCCATACCCGATAAGATTCGAGCAACTGGCATCTCGATGTTATATAAAATATTTTCTAATTCAGGATGTGCTTTAAGTTTATTTGAAAGTACTTCATATAAACGATAGGTCACATGTGCATCTTCTGCTGCATAATGAGCTGCAACTTCAATCTCAATTTGATTAAAAGTCTTCTGTTTTGCACCTTTGCCAGCAATTTGCTCAAAAGTAGTGGTCAAATGGCTTAGGTAAACACGAGCAACATCATCCATGCCATGACGAGTAGCTGCTGCATTCAGTACATAAGATGCCAGCATGCTATCGAAATACCAACCTTTAAGTTCAATACCGTGATTAGCAAAAATGTGCGCATCATATTTAAGATGATGACCGATTTTTTTAACTGCTTCATTTTCAAGTACAGGCTTGATTTGCGCTAAAACTTGTTCACGGTCCAGTTGTTGTGGCGCATTTTCGTAATTATGTGCTAAAGGAACATAGTAGGCATCTTTCGCATCAAATGCGATTGAAAAACCAACCATCTCGGCAATACGGTAATCAAGACTTGTGGTCTCTGTATCAATAGCAAAATGATCGGCATTCTGCATGCGTTGCCAGAGCTGATCCCATGCTTCTTGTGTTAAAACAGTATGATAGTTTGCAGTTCCAAGCTGGTCATCTTGACTAGTCAAGCTTGCTTGATCTTCTGTTTCAATCGTTTGAGCAGGTTTAACTTCATTTTGGACAATAGTTTGTGAAGCTTGCTGCTTATAGCTTGAGCTATTTGGATTGTTTGGATGATCGAGAGACTGTAATTGGTTTCTAAACTCAAGCTCCGTATAGAGATTGCGTAAGGCATCTACATTTGGATCAGTAAGTTTTAATTCATGCCAGTCGAGTTCTAAAGGAAGATCACAGACAATGCTTGCCAACTGGTGATCAAGCTTAATATTGTCTAAATTATCTTTAATATTTTGGCTCAGTTTGCCTTTAAGTTGGTCTACATTGGCAATGATATTATCCAATGTCCCATATTCGGTCAGTAATTTGGCAGCCGTCTTTGCGCCTACGCCAGGTACACCCATAATGCCGTCAGATGCATCACCCATAAGGGTTAAGTAATCGATAATCTGGTTTGGCCAAACGCCAAATTTTTCAAATACGCCGTCGGTGTCTAATACCCGATCTTTAAAGCTATCTTCAAGTTTTACATAGTCATTAACCAGCTGGGCCATGTCTTTATCTCCGGTTGAGATAAGCACATGATGACCTTCTTTTACGGCGCGTTTAGCGAGAGTCCCGATAATGTCATCGGCTTCTGCACCCGGAAGACTATATAAAGGAATCCCTTGAGCCTTAATCAATGCATGTAAATATGGAATCTGTTGAGACAATTCTTCCGGCATAGTCGGGCGGTCACCTTTATAAATAGGTGAAAGCTTATGACGGAAAGTTGGCTCAGGCGTATCAAAAATGACAGCCATATGTGTCGGTTGCATACGACGCATCAATTTTTGAATGGCAGAAATTGCTCCACGTATTGCATTGGTATGTAACCCTGTAGAGGTCGTCAATGGTGGTAATGCATGATATGCACGAAATAAAAAATAGGACCCATCAACCAAGACAAATGGTGGCATTGAACAATTCCTTAAACTGAATTATGGGTATTTTACGTGAAAACGGCTATGAATGCAGGTTTATGATTTTTGCAGTATTTTGTATGTATAAATATACGCATGTATTGGCTTGAAGTAAGATGGCCTGTAATGAAGGTGTCATATTGCTAAGCCCATGTATAAAAAAGACAAACAGGGAATGATCATCGTTTTGATCGCTTTGACTTTGTTTTTAGCCATTTCAATTGGTTTTAAATTTCAGAGTGCCGTTGTTGCTTTATCTATTGCACTTACTGTCATTCTCGTTCAATTACTGTCAAATCTACATGAGCGTTTAACTCATTTAGAACAGCAGTTTTCTCAGCAAAAAACGCCACTTTATTCTATTCATATGCAAAGAACAGTGATTTATGCAGCCGCCTTGGTTGCATTAGTTGCTTATATCAATCATTGGATGTGGATTGCTGGTGGGGCTTTACTGGTTTTATTATTATGTTTAATTCAAACCATCAGCGCTTTTCATACTCGACTGTTGTACCTCGAGTCTGCAAAACAAACTGTTCATGTAAATGAGACCATACGAACAGGAGTTATAAATCCTGTAATAGACCAAGTTAGTTCCAATAATACGGATACGCTAGTTCCAGCGGGAACGGCACCTTTAAATCAAACAGAACAACCAGCTCATGTACAAACCGCATGGTGGCAACCAGCAGTCGATTGGATGATTCATGGTAATCCAATTTTAAGGGTGGCTGTTGCTGTGCTTATGGTTGGGGTAGTGCTCTTACTGCGTTTTGCAAGTGAGCACTGGCAGTTGAGCTTAGGTGTGAAACTTGGTTTTATTGCGATTGCAGGAGGTGTATTAACAACATTTGGATATACCTTGCAAAAGAAAAACCAGCTATTTGCTGTAGCATTGCAAGGTGTAGGGTTAGCTGTTGTCTTTCTAACGCTTGTGTTCTCACATCATTTTGGTGTAATCACGAGCCTAACTACAGCAAGTATTCTATTTACGATTTTATTAGCAATTACAGTATTCCTGAGTTTAAAACAACAAGCTATTTATTTGGCAATACTCGCACTGGGTATGGCTTATGCGGCTCCTTTAGTTATTCCGCAATATCGTCCTGATGTGGTTTTTTTATTTAGTTACTATCTTGTTATTAATCTTGCAGTCGCTGCGGTTAATTTTATTCAGCCTTGGAAAATCCTAAATCAGATTGCTTTCTTTGCCACAATGTTTATTGGCGGTAGTGCAATCGCATTTTATGCAGAGCCAGCAAAATTTGACACATTAGACTGGATTTTATGGCTCCATATAGCGCTATTTATTTGGTTAAGTGTTCGTTATAGCCAAAATATCTCTCGGGTTTCAGAACATGAAAAACAAGAGGGGATCCGTTTACCTCCGCTTTTAGATGTTGGTCTTATTTTTAGTGTACCTGTACTAGGCTTTACGCTTCATGCCTATTTAGTTCATGAGTCGACCCAAGCTTTAACAATTGGTGCTGCTGTTTTAGCAGGCACCTATGCGGTGTTAACGTTCTGGATTAAAAAAACTCATCCTCAGCTTTCAGTCCTTGCAAAAAGTTTTTTCATTCTCGCGGTTGCTTTTTTTGCCTTAATTTTCCCGCTTGCAAAAGGAGCACATTGGACAGCGATTGGTTGGGTTGCACAAGGAACGGCTTTAATCGTTTGGGGAGTAACTGAACGCTACCGTTTAAGCCGATATATTGGTGTGATTTTAGTTTTACTCAGCTCACTTGCACTGTTTTATCAGGTTTGGGCAAATGAAGAGTTTCCAACACTAAGCACTAGCATTTATGCAATTGCCCAATTCATTTCGGCCTTTTATTTATTGCAATACAACAGCAAAGAACAACGCTATTTTAGCGCAAGCATGTTTAGTGGTATTTTCTTATGTTTAGGCATGTATGCGGGCGCCGTAGCAGGTGTAGAAATAATGGCATGGCATCATCATGCTTTAAGTCCGTATTTGATCTTCGCCGTAGCCCTAATCGCAATATTTAGTGCGATTGTTCACTATAAACTTCGTGTGCAATGGCAAAGTTTGCAGTTAATTTTAATTAGCCTGTTACTGTTATTAGTTTTGGGTGAGGCTTTTATGAGTCAGGTCTTCACTCTGTTTAAATGGGTAGACTCATTACAACAAACTACTTTCCTAGTCTCTACCATTATTCTTAGTGGCTTATTTATTATGGCTCAACCGCAGTCAAGTCATTTGGGTTACGTCAAGGTATGGGCTGGTTTAAGCTGGTTGGCGTTAGCGATAGTTGGTTTGGCAATCTTTGCACAAATGCCAGTTGTTGCTCTGGCTTTTGTTCCTGTGGTTTATTCGCTTTGGGCGTATAAGGCTCATAAAACGACACTGTTACATCAAATTCCAGTTTGGTGTTTAAGTTTAATTTGGTTGTTAGTTGTGAGCGTTGATCGCCACTCCGCTGAGTACCTTTATTTTGTTCCTTTATTTAACTTAACTGACTTCTTTTCAATTTTGGTATTCGCTGGCCTACTCTTTATTATTTATCAGCATGCTTTTGATCAAGATAAATCTCTGGAATGGACTTTTAAAATTACAACAATTTTAGTGGGCTTACTGGTATTTAGTAGTGTAGTCGTCAGAGGCTTGCACCATTACTGGGCAACACCGCTATGGAGTGCTTCAATTTGGACAAACGGTGTAGTACAGCTAAGTTTGACGTTACTTTGGGTTATATTGGCATTTGTTTTGACTACATACTCTAGTCGAAAAATGATTCGTCAACTCTGGTTTGTAGGCGCTGCACTTTTAGGGATTGTTGTATTAAAACTAATTTTGCTTGATCTATCACAAAGTGCGACATTAACTCGGGTCATTTCGTTTATTGGAGCAGGTGGGGTAATGTTGATTATTGCTTATCTTGCGCCATTACCACCGTCATCCTCTGTACAGAAGAATCAAGAGCCTAAGCTTTAGGCTCTCGTTTTAACTCTTTTTGATTGCTGTATTGATGGATATCATCTTCAGCAAAAGCAGTAGATGGTCGATCAATTAAGCCCATTTTCGGAACAGGAATTTCAATTTGGTTATCTAAAAAACCATTTCGGATACGTTCTTGCATTTCATCTCGAACTTTTAAAGAGTTTTCTTGACGACACCACATTGCAAATAAAAGCTCAATCGATGACTCCCTGAAGGCAGTAACTGTAACAGCAGGTTTTGGATCATCTAACACGAGTGGATAATTCGCTGCGACGTTAAGTAGAACCTCACGGACTTTAATAATGTCTTCATGAAAGTTAATTGCCAAAGTAATTGGAATACGCCGTATTGGATATTTTGATAAGTTGTGTACGGGAGCACGAATGAGTTGTTCGTTTGGTAAACGAATATAGACGTTGTCGAGTGTAAGTAACTTTACCGAAAGCAAATCAATTGAGATAACTTCGCCTTCGATCGTGTTTCCGCGAATAAGTGTAATTTGAATCGTATCACCGACCTCAAATGAACCTTCACCAATCAAAAATAAACCACTAATCAAGTTACTGGCAGATGTTTGTGATGCGAAACCGAGTGCTACTGTTAAGATCCCCGCTGCCCCCAGAAATACACTAAGTTTGAACCCAGCTTCTTTTAAACTCGTCATAATGAAGAGTAAGAAAATAAAATAGAAAATACCGCGGCGCCATACCAGACGCTGGTGAGCATTAAAACGTGAGCCAACGGTTCTAATAAATGTATTTGAAATAATACGGGCAAGGACAAAACCAATAAAACAAAGCACAACACCGACTAAAATTTCACTAATTCGTTCGGTATTGATATTGGTAAATATGCTTTTGAGGCTATCAGCGATATCTTTTGGAATACTTGAATCGGCCATAAAACCCCCTTAAAAGAATGAATCAAACATATTAAATAGCGCACCACCTGGTGAACGTGGTGGGTGAACATAAGTCACTTCACCTGCCAGAGGGGGAGTACGGTTTTCAATACGAATACGGGCTGGGCGGTCAGAGCCTTCATAGTAGACTTTGATTTGTGATGTCCATAAGCGTCCCGTACTTTCACTATAAAATAGCGGTAGGGCGGTAACTGGTACATTCATACGATCAAAGCGTAATTGATGATTACTGGTATTATGAAAATCGATCGGCGTAACTGCACGAAAAGCACGTGGGGTTAATAGATTTAAATCGGTACGACCATCAACAGAGGTTGCATAACAAATTTCACCTTGCTGTGCATTAGGACCAAACCATGTATCTTTGGGTTGAATTACAGGAATCTCAAATAAAGGTTCATGCTGACTTTCAACTAAACCGGCAATCCATAGGGGGGTACTAATATAAAGTGTCCCACGTTGACCCGCTGGAATGTAGATTGGATCAACCGGTTTAATTACCACTGATCGGTCCGCCAAACGTGGCATGAGTAAAAACTTCGGATTAGTTTTCCGAAACATATAACGTTCGACTTGCACAGAATGTGGAAAACCAAAATTTGCATCCGTTATGATGTGCCAATCTTGCTCATTATCATCTTGGAGAGTCGGGCGATAATATTCGATACGCCATTCTTTTATGCCGCGTGTTAAACGAAAGAGCATTGAACCGAATTGCCATGCTTTGGACTGGTTAATTTCAAAGTGCTGTTCACCCCACCATTTTAAAGAATTCTGGGGGTGAGGCTGATATTCATTATTTTCAAACAAGACGTAAAATTCCTCTACCGAGTTGTTAAACAGACTTCACGCTGTAATCTGCTTAGAGTACACTCAAAATCATCTTATTCATCATTATAAATTGTGATGCAAATATTGAAACAAATACAAGTTCCATATAGTTTTGCCAAGCGTCATGGTGTTTTATTTCGTTATGACGGTGATCAAGTTTTTATTGTTAGACGTCAAAATACAGAAAAAATTGCATTGCAGGAAGCAAGACGAATTTTGGGGAAACCTGCACACTATCAATTATGCACTGAACAAGAATTTAATAGTCTATTAAGTACCAGTTATGCAGGGGATACAGGTGAATCTCAACAAGTAGCTGCGGGCTTAGAAGACCATCCGGATTTATTAAGCCTTGCAGATCAGGTGCCTGAAACAGAAGACTTAATGGATCAAGAGGATGACGCGCCTATTGTTCGTCTAATCAATGCACTTCTCTCTGAGGCAATTCGTGTTGGTGCTTCAGATATCCATATTGAAGCCTTTGAGAAAAAGCTATCAGTTCGTTTACGAGTAGATGGACAATTGCGTGAGATTGTACAACCGCGCCGTGAACTAGCCCCGTTACTTGTTTCGCGTATTAAAGTTATGGCGAAACTCGATATTGCCGAAAAGCGTGTACCGCAAGATGGGCGTATTTCTTTACGTCTTGCTGGTCGTGAAGTCGATGTCCGTGTTTCAACTTTGCCTTCTTCTCATGGTGAAAGGGTGGTCATGCGTTTACTCGATAAACAAGCGGGTCGCCTTAATATGACTCACCTAGGTTTAATGGCAAATGACTATGAACGTTTAACTCAGTTAGTACATCGTCCGCACGGTATTATTTTGGTCACAGGGCCTACTGGTTCGGGGAAAACGACGACTTTATATGCTGCCTTATCTGATCTAAATGACAATACTCGTAACATCTTAACTGCCGAAGATCCAATTGAGTATCAGCTTGAAGGTATTGGCCAAACTCAAGTGAATACCAAAGTGGATATGACATTTGCTCGTGCTTTAAAGGCAATGTTACGTCAAGATCCAGATGTGGTCATGGTGGGGGAGATTCGTGATCTAGAAACTGCTGAAATTGCGGTGCAGGCATCCTTAACAGGTCATTTGGTTTTATCGACGCTACATACCAATACTGCTATTGGTGCAGTGACTCGTCTTAAAGATATGGGGATTGAACCTTTCCTGCTTTCAAGCTCTTTAATTGGGGTGGTTGCGCAGCGTTTGGTTCGTACTTTATGTCCACATTGTATGACATGGCGTGAAGCCGATACTTTTGAGAAGCAAGTTTTTCAGCATATTTCCCATGAACCAAGTTTAAAGTTACCAGAGGCTCAAGGGTGTGATCAGTGTTCTCATTTAGGGTTTAATGGCCGTACAGCGATTTATGAAATTGTACCTATTGATGAACCTATGCGCCGTCTCATTCATGGTAATGCAGCTGAATTTGAATTAGAAAATCATGCTCGTCAGTATTCTGGTTCTATTCGCGATGATGGTTTACGTAAGGTGCTCTCAGGTAAAACTACACTTGAAGAAGTGCTTCGTGTAACCAATGAAGCAAGTGAAGCATAATTTGTAAGATATAAAAAATGCCCGATATGATTCGGGCATTTTTTATATTAAAACTTATTCAGTCACAATATTAAACGTCACATCAATATTGTTACGAGTTGCATTTGAATATGGACAAACGATATGAGCTGCTGCAACTAACTTTTCAGCTTCTTCACGGTCCATACCGATTAAATAAACATTTAAAGTAACTTCAATACTAAAACCTGTTGGAATTGGACCAATACCGACTTCACCTTCAACATACGCATCTTTGCTAATATTGAATTTATCGCGATTTGCAACAAATTTTAAAGCACCTAAAAAGCATGCTGAATAACCAGCTGCAAATAATTGTTCTGGGTTAGTTACAGCACCACCTGCGCCACCCATTTCTTTAGGTACACCAAGTTGTACGTCTAATACACCGTCTGATGAAGTTGCACGACCATCACGGCCACCTGTTGCTTTGGCTTTTGCACGATACACAACTTTTTCTAATGACATCTTTTTATTCCTAAATTAAATTGAATGCAAGTATATCGTACACGACTTAATTATTTTAACAAGTCAATTTTGTAAAAAAATTGGTGATTATTTAGCTATATTTGTACGGAGTTGTGTTAATTGATCTTTGAGACCGAGAAGGGTAGCCGTATCACAAGAACTGGCCTCTAAGATATGCGTTGGAATATTTACGGCCTGTTCTTTAAGTTTTTTCCCCTTTTCGCTAAGCGTGATAATGACTTGTCTTTCATCTTCTTTTGAACGAGTACGATTAAGAAGCTGCAATGCTTCTAACTTTTTTAAAATTGGGGTTAAAGTTGAAGACTCTAAAAATAACTTGCTGCCAATTTCTGAAACAGTAATCTCATCTTTTTCCCACAACACCAACATCACCAAATATTGAGGATAAGTAATCCCTAATGGAGTTAAAAGTTTGCGATAAAGTTGATTAAGGGCTAAATTTGTTGAATAAATGAGGAAACATAATTGATTCTCAAGCTTTAGATTTTGACAGTCTTGGTCCATATATTCCTCAGAAAACTAATTAGTGCTTTTCTAGTATATCGCTTTATGTTTAATTTCTTAAATGCTCATAATTTAGAGCTATTGATAAAAATAAGATAACGTAAAAAATGGAGTAATCTAAACATTACTCCATCACTTAAAAATACTAATTTAAAATGGTTACCAAAGGTCGGCAATTTTTTTCATTAAACGAGCACGATATTTTGCAGTTGGGTTATTTTCATTACGTTGTTGCTCTTGTTCATAAAAATCTTGCCAGGCCGTGATCATTTCTAAAGTTGTTCCTTGTTTTTTAATCATAGAAACATCGGCAGGCTGAATATTCTCTAAACGCTGTCTGGCACCTTCTGCACCTGTCCCCCAACCAATAATCCGCTGGCCAAAAGCAGGCAGAGGAATATTTTTTGGAGTAGGAGGTAGTACATTTTGTTTAAGCTGCAAATTTGGAGAGACAAAATTATTCGTTGTCCCGAAATCAGTCGCATAACAGTGAATATTTGCCCCTAAGCAAAAAATGCTAAATAAGTATTTCCACATGAATAATTAAGCTTTTAATAGTGAATTAATTTACGATGCATCATTAAAGGCATTGATGTACGCACAAGTTCTTGAGCAGCTAAATCAAAAGGTACCGTAATTAAACCGTTCCCTTCATAACCAATCATACTTAAAACTTGACCACGACTATCAGTTGCTCCTGCATGCCCCCAAGTTTGGCGTTTTTCCCCATGCCAACCTTGTTGTGCAGCCCCTAAAACATAGCATTGGCTATCCATTGCACGTGCTTGCAGCAAAAGCTGCCAATGCATCTGACCTGTTGTATAGGTAAATGCAGCAGGAGCAGTTAATAGATGAGCGCCTTGCTGTCTAAGGGTTAAAGCTAACTCAGGAAAACGCAAGTCATAACATACCATTAGGCCAATATTGCCAAAAGGGGTAGATGTGACTACAACGTCTGTTCCTGGTTCAAAGAAACGAGATTCCTGATATCCACCCACAGCATCGCCAACTTGTACATCAAATAAATGTATTTTGTCATAACGTGCTTCGGTACGTTCAGGACTGATGCATAAACTCACTGTACGCACTCGACCATCTTGTATGATGGAACCATCCGGACGAAATGGGCACGGTAGAGTGCCTGCAACAATCCAGATTTCATACTGATGCGCAAGTTTCTCAAGTCTTTGTTGAATCGACTCAAATTGCTCTGCTGTTTCACGCTGTTTGCCAGCCGCAAAACAAACAAAGTTTTCAGGAAAAACAATTAAGCTGGCATTTTGAGCCTTGCTTTGCTGAATCAATGACTCAATTACTTGAAAGTTGCTTTCAATGTCATCTTGGGAATTCATTTGAACAACCGAAACAAGAGTCATATACACATCCAGATTAGCAATAAAGTTTAGGCATTTTGCTTATCAGATACTTGTTCAAGCGTGTCTTGTTCTTTTTGCAATTGCTTAACAAGCGGCTCAAACATGTTCTGATTATTTGCATTGAGTTTCATCAATGTCTTATGTGCGTCCAGAACGGTTCTTAGCATCGCATTATGAGTAATGTGCTCGTCAGTTAACGTTAAAGTGCAAACGTTAGGATCGCCACAATAATTCAGGATGACAAAAACCTGCCCTAGCCCCATGCTGTTGGCTAAGGTTGTGATATCTGGATTGGTAGATAGCATCACAGCTTGAATATGATGAGTCTGTTTCAGTTTTAAACCTAGCTTAGCTAGGATACCTAATACAGTACTATCAATAAATGTTGTTTGGGTTAAATCAACGATTGCACCAACAACATTTTCTTGCTGTTCAATTCTGTTTAAAAGTTTGTCTAGACTTATACAAGAATGGGCTCGCACTTCACCAATAAGCTTGAAAATATGCGTTCCATTTAAACTTGCATATTCAACATGACCTGTTGACATATAAATGCCATTTTCAGAGAAGGATAGAAAAATTATCACATAGTGCCATCTCAGACTCAAGAGTCCTTAAGTCGTATATTATGTAATTAATTGATTCTTAAATTAATTCATTCGACAAAGACTAAAGATGGCAATGTCATCAGCAACGTGATCAGGGGCTTGGAATGATTGATTTTGCAAATGTTGAACTAATTGTTGAAACTGATCATTCAAGCCGCCATCAAATGGTTCTAGTGCTCCATCTGAGCAAATAATGAAACGTGCATGACGATTTAATGTGCATACATGTTCTTCAACTTCTAACTCATCAGTTAACCCTAAGGGAAAGCTGCTGGTGGTTAAAATTTTTGGAGGTTGATTAGGTTCAAAAATAATTGGAGGAGGGTAATGACCTGCACTAGACCAGCGAAGACTATGAGTTTCAAGATTTAGAATACCGACCACAATTGTAATATGTTTTTCAATATTCTCTTGAACCAGCATCCCATTTAACTTTTTGATTAACTGTCGTGGTGTTTTGGAGCGACCATGAAAGGCTGCCATCCAAGAAGTTAATAAGCTACTTGTTACACCATGCCCTGATACATCGGCGAGATAAAATAAAACCTCTTTATCATTGAGCTTCCAGTAGTCGTACCAGTCGCCTGATAAATAGGCAGAAGGTTGGAAAAAAGTTTCAACCTCATAATTTAATAAATCAATAGGATTTGGCAATAAACGTTTTTGTAATTCTGCTGCCGAAGGTAAATCACGGCTATCCTGATTACGTTTATATTGTGCATCAATTCTTGTTAAAGCTTTATTTAGATCTTTAGGTAACTGGTTCCATACCCATCCTGCAAGAGCACCCGCTTCCCATGCTTGAGCTAAAGCACTACCTTCATGCTCAAAAGCAATCACGATTGTAGGTAAACGCCATTTATAAGTTAGGAAATCTTGTACATCAGCAATTGCGATAATTGTTGGGTCGTATAAATCGAGATCATCTATGTGAATGACTTGTAAGTCTGGTAATGCTTCCAGAGCTTGCTCTACGAAAGGGATAGAGCGTGTCGGTTTAATAAAATACATAGAAGATATGGTAGTCCTTTTTCAAGATCACTTTATCCATCATAGAGGATGTATGACCAAAATCAAGGTATTGCCTTATTATAAGAAAAATGCAATACCTTGATTTGTCCTTTAATTATTTTTCGGTTTTATCAGTGTTATCTTCTGGTACATCTTCGGATTCGTCATCATCAATAAAAGACACATCTGCCGAATCACCTTTTTTCTCGGCAATCTGGAACGCTTTACGTTGGAGATATAAATCACGAATCATTGCATATTGATCGCCTTGTATAGTTTGGTCTAAATCTAGATATTGAGCGCGTGTATCAACGGCTTGTAATAGATTAGTCGACCAATACAGGCCATCTTGATCATCCATAATGTATTTTTGTGGACGGGCCTGAGCATCTACAGCCAAGCCAACGCCATCACGTAAAGTACTTGGTCCAAAGAAAGGCAGCATAAGAAATGGTCCAGAAGGAACGCCATAGTAACCGAGAGTTACACCAAAGCTTTCTTCTTCAGGAGGTAAGCCTAAGCGGCTCGCTGGATCGGCTAAACCTAAAGTTGTTAACGTATTAATAGTAAAACGACCTAAAGTTTTTGCGGCACGGCCAGGACGTCCTTGAATTAGTTGGTTAACAGCATTCCATGGTTCGCCAAGGTTTTTACGAAATTGTCGGTAAGAACCACGTACATCTTCTGGTGTCTTTTCTCTATATTCAACAGCAACGGGACGCAAAACATGGCGATCTAACATATCGTTAAAAGAATAAATTGGACGGTTCAGTGACTGTAATGGATCTTTCACTGTATCTGGTTGAGCAGCATTTGCGTTGATCTTTAAATCTTTAACTTTTATGCCTTTCAAATCTTTAATAATTTGTAAGTGAGGTCGGCTATGCTGAGTCTGGGTTGAAGTAACATCTTCCGAACTAGCGGCAGATTCTTCAGTAAGATTTTCTTGAGCATGGGCTGAGGTGTAAAGACCTACAGTTAATAAGCTCGACAAAAGTAAATTAGAATAATTCATATAATTCCTTAACCGCTAGCCAGGCTATATTCAATATGCAGTTGGGTAGAGATATATTTTAATACAGAAGCGATAAGCTATTATCAATGTAAAATTGATCAAATTATATAGAAATATAGCCAAAAAGCCTAAAAAATGTACGCTTGATATGAAATGCTATAAAAAGGGGTTGCAAAGGGAGAGAGATGGTCTATAATGCACATCCATCGGCGGTGATGCAGATAGAAACTTGTTGAAAAACAGTTACTTGTGATTAGATTGATT
>NZ_JAKTIJ010000027.1:0-133307 GCF_027855275.1 Acinetobacter sp. AOR12_HL
AGAGGTGGTCCCACATGTTTGAACAACTAAAAGCTTATTTATAAGTGATACTCTGCTCTAGTTAAGCTACCTTATTTTGTTGTGGTAGCTGGTCATAGTAAAACTCATCTGGAGTCATTTTGTCCAGACTCGAATGAGGTCGTTTCAAATTATAAAATTCAAAATATGCGTTTAATTGCTTCTTCGCATCCAAAACATTGCTGTAGGCTTTGAGATACACCTCTTCATATTTAACGCTCCGCCATAATCGTTCAACCATCACATTATCAACCCATCGACCTTTACCATCCATGCTGATTTGGATGTCATTTGATTTCAATACATCAATAAATGCATCACTGGTAAACTGACTGCCTTGGTCTGTATTAAATATTTCAGGTCGACCATATTTTTCAATAGCTTCATTTAATGTTTCTATGCAAAATGTAACCTCCATACTAATCGATACTCTATGCGCAAGTACCTTGCGGCTATGCCAATCAATCACAGCACATAAATAAACAAAGCCTTTTGCCATAGGGATATACGTTATATCCGTAGACCACACTTGATTACTGCGCTGAATAGCCAATCCTTTGAGCAGATATGGATATTTGCGGTGAGCTTGATTAGCCTGGCTTAAATTTGGTTTGCAATATAACGCATTAATGCCCATTTTCTTCATTAAAGTACGTGTATGACGTCGTCCTATATGATGTCCTTGACGATTCAACAAATCACGCATCATACGGCTACCTGCAAAAGGGTATTGCATATGTAACTCATCCATACACCGCATCAGCTTCAGATCTGATGCACTCACAGGTTTTGGGCGATAGTAATAACAACCACGGGAGACTTTCAGCAGCTGAGCTTGCTTAGATACTGAAATCTGAAGTGAGTCATCGATTAACTTTTGTGGTTGAAGCGGCCCAGTTTCTTCAACACACCTTCTAAAAAATCAATTTCTAATGCCTGCTCACCGATTTTTGCATGTAGTTTTTTTAGATCGATGGGTGGTTCTGTTGGAGCTTTTGATTGATCGAAAGCTTGCGAGGAAGCTGAAATCAGTTGATTTTTCCAGTCGATAATTTGGTTTTGATGAACATCAAATTCAGCACTCAATTCAGCAAGTGTTTTTTCTGCTTTAATCGCAGCAAGTGCTACCTTAGCTTTAAAATCATTTGAATGATTTCTTCTTGGTCTACGTGCCATAAAATACTCCATATATTGATGTTTATAACATCATTTGGGGAGCAAAATATCACTTATAAGTGTTGTTCAAATTTCCTGATCCACCTCTTATATGATATTAAGAAATATGCTTAGGAGAATTTAGTATCGTCAACTAATTGTTGTTGATGTGGTACAGCAATAGCTTCCCACTCATCATAAGACAAAATAGGTGGAAAAGCGGCTACTAATTTAATAGTAGTCGCTTTATTCTTTCTGTTGGTTTCGACTTTAGCTAAACGCCTTTGAAAGTCTTTTAATACCTTAGCCATTATCGGTATGACCACAATTAGGGTTAGGGTATTGTGCCCACGGTTGCCCCTGTAGCATGTTTTTAACCGTTACTGGTACTGTAGGAGGTACATAGTCGCTAAATGGGTGTAATGGGCTATTTAGCTTTTCTTCAAGCTTTGCAAATAAGGGTTTAATAAATACTTCCTCAAGTTCATCGTTAGAAGCATATAATGCCATGATGTGCATTAGATTATGCATTGCAACCAAACGTTCACTTGGTGAACCATGTGCAATATCCTGTGTAAATTTAAAACGTAAAAATTCATATTCTTCTCGTGTTGGCAGGTTCATTAGTGTTTCTCCAGTGCATTAATACGTTGTTCTAATTCATCAATCTGACGAATACCATTTAAAGCATTAATTGCTTCAATAATTTGTTTACCCACATCAGGCGCAACATTGCCGTCAGCAATAGCCTGTAAAACAGATTGTGCTTGTTCGGTTACACTTGCTGTGGCATCTAATTCAAACTGGACTGTTTCAGTCTGAGCTTTAAGCGTTGGCGCAATACGTGAAAGGACTAAGCTAGCCGCTTGCATATCGCCTGAAAGAGCAGATTGAATCACTACTTTGGCAATATCATCAGCATCAGCGAGTAGGGATTGATTTACTTTCATTCTTTTATCAATAATCCCTTTTGGGCGACCTTGTGGGTTAGGGGAGTTCATCCCCTTACGCCAATTTGGATTTCCTGCTGTTTTAGTCTTTGAATTTGTGGTCATTACAATTCCTTGATCTAAACTATTAATTATCAATTTCAAAGATCGACACGTTGGTCATTTAAAATGAATGCTTGTTCTGCTTCATTTTTTGCTTTACGAAGTTTTTGAATAACGTGTGATGGTTTACCCACTGCTTTTTCTACTTCTTTAAATACCAAGCCACCACGTTCACCCAGCAACGTTGCTGCATTCTTCATTACTTTTAATCGCTTAGCTAAGGCAGGATTTTGAATTTCATGGAGTTGACGTGTGTAATGTTGAACTTCAATATCAGTTAAGCCTGAAAGGTATGATGGAGCACCTAAAAGGGCTTGAAGTGTTTGCAAGTCTTTTTTCTGCTGTGCTTCTTCAATGAATTTGCGACGCTTGCTGTTATTCATATTTTTAACATGCGAGCGGATTTCATTAGCCACAGGGTCATTAGCACCTGCTGTCAAAGGTGTGGTTAGTTCCTTTTCAATATGTGCAATGCTTTTACTTAGGTTTGCATTTGCAGAATCAATAGATTTAGTAATTTTAAGAAGCTTCTTATTTGCAAAATCATCAGTTTGGATTAATTGAGCTGCTTCATTCCAAACAGGATTTCGCTTACTTGCTTCACGTGCTTTATGAATATCATTGATACCTTCGTAGGCTTCACTCAATGCTTGTGCAGCAATGTGAACATAAGAAGCAGTTTCTTCATCATAGCCTTGAAGGTGCTTGATATTGTCGGGATGTAGTGATGGTGTAATTAGAGGATATATAGACATTTTGAACTCGCATATTGGTTGCATAATTACTTATTGCTTACAACATACGAAAAACAAATTAAAATGGCGACGAAATCAAATAGATACAAATTATTTACAGCAAATAACAAATTATATGGGGGTATAAACAAGCATTTTTATAGTGCGAAAAATAGCCGTTTTAAGCGAGTTTTTAGGGTAGCCAGTACCTTTGTACCAACCGAGTGCTTAAAGAGGCTATTTACCCCTGAAAGTCGTGCTAATTTCGCTATGTTTAAACCTGTATTTGGGGTAAAGGGTTTAATAATTTAATTAGCAGTAAGTATCCATATTTTTAACCACAGTATTAATAATTATTGCTGTAAGCATGTAATCTGTTGAACTAAGAAAAAGTTATAGAAATGAACGAACTTATATAAACAGAAGAATGTGAATATAAAGAGCTGTTGCTGTGGTTAGCGTGAGTTGCATTAGCATAACCCCCCTAAAGGGGGGGGTATATGTGCAACTTTGCAACTTTTTAAATAAGTTGCAAATAAAAGTTGCAATGCAACTTATTTAAAAACAATTGTTTAATGGTAAAGTTGCAAGTACGAGTTGCAACTGCAACTCGGTAAAAATGCTTGCAACTTTTAAGGGAAAGTTGAAAAATTAATGAAACTCTGCAACCTATTGTTTTATAATTATATTTTAAGTAAATCCAGTCCTTTTTGTGTCAAAGTAACTGTTTTACCATTTTCAATTAAGAAGCCTTTTATAATCAGAGCATCTTTCGCTCTTGTCATTTGGTATGCTTTTTCGAATCCAAGTATTTCTCCCCAGTCTTTTTGCTTACTGTTGGGATTATCATTAATAACTTTTAAAATCCTTTTGTTATCTTCATTTTGATCTTCTAGTATTTTATTGTGGTTATTCATTGCTTGAATATCAATTACTGGCGTGACAACTGCTGAAGAAATGGGGTTTCCATCTTCATCCATACCTAAAGGAATAGGTTCTAAATGAAATTGTCGTTCAATATCATTTGCACCATTCTTGGATTTTGCAATATTCCATTTTTTTGTAGAACCGTTAGATGATATTTCAATTGCACAGTCTACAGCACCAAGTAAACTGGAATGACCACGCATTCCACTTCCTTGGATTTTGCCTGAATGGTGTACGATAAGCACTAAACAATTTAATTCAGATGATAATTTCTTAAGTTTACCGATGACCATACCCATGTCTGTAGATGAATTTTCGTCTATGCCATTTGCTGATTGAGCTAGGGTATCTATACAAACTAAACCACAATTTGGTGCATATTCTTTAATAGAATTAATTAATTCTTCTACATGATCTTTCTCTTTAAAGTTTAAAGAAATTTCATAGTATAAAAAGTCATTATCAGGGATTAAACCTTTTCTTTCCTGATAAGCATGTAAGCGATTTCCCATACCATGTATATCTTCAAGATTAATATAGGCAACTTTAGACTGCTTTGTTTTCATTCCGAACCATTCTTCACCTTTGCAAATTGCAAAAAGTAAATCAAGCATCAGAAATGATTTTCCAGTAGCAGGTAAGCCGTAAATTGTGGCTAGTCCTTTTTTAGGTAATACACCTTGAACGAACCATTCCATAGGAGGTCGGTTCATTACATCTAATAGGTTTGTTGGGATAAATTTATTTATACCGATAGGCTTTTGAGCGTTATATCTTGCGAGTAGATTGTCTGCTATTTTTTTACCAATATTTGCTTCGTACTCATCGTGTGCTTGATTTTGACGCGCTTTTCTAATTGTTGATTCAATGTAATCTTTACGGTTTGCTTTTATTCGTTTTCCAAGGTTTGATTTATGCCATAAGCGAATAAGTTGATCATTATTATTGGTATAGAATGCAAGCATTTGGATTAAAGATAAATCAGCCTGACTGTGGTCAAGACCAATAGCTTCTGAATCATTATCTAAGTCAGCAAACCATAACGCTTGAAATTTTTCTTTATTTCCTGCATTCCAAGCTTTTTCCATAATCGAGTCATCACTTTCAATTTGTGGTTGATCGGGCAGTGGTTCAAACTTTCCTTTTTCATCCTGTAGCTGTGAAACCATATTATCTAATATGTCTTTCTTATACTTAATGGGTTCACTTTTTAAAGTATTACCAGTACAAATAATAAATCGTTCTTGAGAATATATTTCTACATTATCACGTCTGAGTCCTTTTCCAATATTACCGTAAACCCATATATGGAAGCCTTTTCCGCTTTGAGAATACTCAGTATAACTATTCAAAGTTTTTATAATGCTGCTTGCACGATCGCACTGTTCTTGTGGGGTATCTGCTTTAATATCCAAGTCAATACAGGTAAATGGATCTTCTGCGCTAAGCATATATCCAATACTATAACCTTGCTGTTTTACTTCAATACCGTGTTTGTCCGTATGTGACGTTACCCTGCCACGATTGTTCCATGCAAAGGTACAAGCATCATTAAAGTTCATCCATGTGGTAGGGTCATTTGATTTAGCAGGAACGGGATTGCCATCTACAACATAAAGGGGGGCTTTACTTGCTCCACTTACAGCCCATTGAGCACGCTCTTTTAATTCCTCGGGAATATTAGCCCACAGATTTGAATCATTAATAATGACAGAGGTTTGCTGTGGGGCTTGGCTGCCTTGCGTAGTTTGCTGTGGTAAAATAGGGGTACGGTTTAAGCTATTCATGCCAGTTTATTCCTATCAAAAAGACTGCTTCGGCAGTCTTTTTTTTTGATTGTATGTTTACGATAGGCTTAGGTCGGGAGAGGTGTTGGACACAGGTTTCAATAAGCGCAATACGTTTAAGGTTTAGAACAGAAAATTAATTATTTGTCGGAGGTTTGAACTGAATACGAAGACGTACTCGAATGCGCTTGTGCTTCAAGCCATGCCATTAAGGTTGAACGTAAATAGCGGACACGTGACTGGGTATCTGATCCCACTTTAATAAATTGTGGCCCTTTACCTTTAGTACGCCATATTTCAAGGGTGTTCTTTTTAAAGCCAAGTAATGAAGCGGCTTCTTTAGTCGTCAGTAAATCTTTATGATTGTTTGCTGAAATAGTCATGTCAAAAGTTCCTTTAGTAATGAGCTATCTGACATGCAATAAAAAAAGGGACAGATAGCTCAAGTTTAAATTAACCTTGAAGCCTCTATCCCATGATAGATACAAGCTTAATAATGTAACCCATGTTACGTAAATATTAAGCGAGGTGTTTGCAGTTAAAAACAACTATATTATGTTTTATGTTAATGCACAAATGATTTTTTATGATTTACTTTTATCAATCCAATCAGCCACTTGCTGAACTTCGGGGCGTAAATATTGCAAGTGCGTAGTTTCTAAATAATGAATTGCTGTAACCCCTTTAGGTACATGGTTTGTCAGCAATTCAACCTTGTTTAAATCAATACCACAATGCGCCACTCCTATTGTGGTAAACGTCCGTCTAAGGTCATGTGCTGTAATTGGTGTTCCAGCAACTTCACTCATACGTTTCAATGAATCTCTAGGGTCAATAATGTGCCCTGACTTTGACCATGAAGCAAAAACAAAAGGTGAACCCTCTGTTCTAGGTCTAGCTTTGAGCAGCTCTATTGCTTGAGTTGATAAGGGTAAATAAACAGGATTGTGGTTTTTAGGGTCGGGTATATGCCACCATGCTTCCTCCAAATTGACCCTATCCCAAGTTAAAGAACGAGCTTCGCCTAATCGTGCGCCTGTGAGCATTAAGAAAATGATTAAATCAATGCTTGCTAGAGTTTCACGGTTAAAAGCAGTTTCCCTTGTTGACCACAGGTAATTCCAAACATCATTTACCTTAGAATCAGGAATACGACTGGTACGAGGTTTTAATTTCACCATTTTCTTTTTAAGAATATTTACAGGGTTTTCCTGAATTAATGGTGTGCCATCTTCCTTTCTATATTCATCCATTGCGTAATTAATTAATGCTCGTAATACACTGAATGCTTGATTAGCTTGGGCAGGTGCAGGGGCATTACCACGTAAACCATGTTCTTTAAGTTGGTTGTAGCGTTTATTCACATCCTCACGGTTTATGGCTGCAATAGGAGTATCCTGCCATGCTTCAAAACTTGTGGTCACATGTCTGCGAATTTCACTTTGTGAACTTTCTTTAAGCGATCTGTCTTTAATGTAAGAGTCGCAAACTTCACGCAATGTAATAGACATTAATGCATGTGCTTTTGCCTGTGCTGTTGGGCTTGTACCCATGCGCATTGTGCGTAAATGCTCGCGGGCAATGTCACGTGCTTGGTCAGGGGCAAAGACACCATACTGCCCGATAGTAATACGTTCCGAGCGACCATTAACACGGTTTTGCACAATAAAGCTAACACGACCTTTAGGGGTAACTCGAATACCGAAACCTTTTAATTCAGTATCCCATTCAAATTTATCTTTGCTGATTGGTGCAGGGTATTTGTCGATGAAGCTCTTAGTCAACTTAGGCATGATAGAACTCCTCACCGACATTGTAGTTGGCGATAAATGTAGTATGATTCATTTGTTGTTTCCTAGTAGGGATATAACCACAGGCAAGGGCTATTGGCGTAGTCGCTTGCCTTTTTTGCACTGTAACTCGTAAGCAATTTGTAAGCGATACAGGGAAAGCATAAACAAGCTACATAAAACAAAATATAGCTTCAAGGCATTGTTTTGTAAAGGAATGTATGGCTTACTAAATGTTAATAAAGCCCAGTAAAGTGTAAGTCCCAATAACTTGAAAACCGACGAGGGTGTGAGTCCTCCGTGAGTTCGAATCTCACCGCTTCCGCCAAATTCTAAAAGCCCCTGTTAAAAGTAGGGGCTTTTTTATATCTATTATTTTACCCCTCATTCTACCCCACATTAAAACTTAGATTGGAATAGTTAAAATAAGAACAGTTCAGATGGCTTTGGATTGACGTTTAGATTCCTTTAAGCATTTTCTAACTTCATTTATTAATTTTCAAAACCTATATAGAAGCACATGAATTGCAGATTTCTTAATCGTTTGGATTCTTTAAAGCTAATATAGCGTCATTTGATGACGTACTTATCTTTTATTTTATTTGTATTCAGGCTGATTAAAATCCTAATTGAAAGAGGTTAACCATATGAATAAAAATATAGTGCATTTAATCCAAAATAAAGGCAAGAAATAGTCTTTTATTTTCAATGTGATGCAAACAATGAAATTACGAGATTTTTTGATCTTGATGTTAACTTTTTGTCTTTAAATTAAAGAACTAGATATGTTATTTGCAATGCTGAAGTTTAGTATTATTGAATCATATATAAAAAGCAGTATGAAAGGCATCCTGCTGCTCTATATAAAAGTTTTTATCTAATCAGCATTTTTTAGTTCTTCTTTTTTCATTTGATAGATTAGAAGTAGGTATAAACCTTTGTGTGAGATTTCAATTGAAAAAACTTTGTATAGACGAGAGCTCTTGTTAATAATATATTTTAAAAAATAAATGAAAGTGCATTATGACTGATAATTACTTATCTGACTCTTTTGTATTTAAATATAAGGATAATAAATTTAATTGTTGGCTATTTTCGAAGAGAATAGTAGACGTTATAGTGAATAGAAATGACTTCTCTAGTTATAATAATAGGGCTATCTGGATTTTGGGATGAATAGACTTAATGATATATTATCAAAACTAGTTTAGCTATTTTATTAAAAACTTAATTTAAGTTGCTAGAATCCATAAGGAAATTTTAATTCGTATGAAAAAATCTATATTGTTTATGAGTTTACTGAGTCTAAGTACAATTGTTTTTGGATCTCCAATCAATATTCAAGTTCTGAGTGCAACAGTAAAAGATCAGTCTATTAATAATGCGGAAGTTATTTTACAAAAAAATGGTGAAACTTCTTCTTCAACGCATACTAATGTTCAAGGAAGAGCCAGTATAGAGAGTATTATTGATAACCAAGATAGTTTATTGATTATAAAAAAAGAAGGTTACTCCACTTTAGTTGCTAAATGTCCTTGTGATGGTCTAACTTATGCATTAAGCCCAGTGCAAACGAAGTTAGGCAGCATGCGTATTGTCTTGACTTGGGGAGAAAAACCACTAGATTTAGACTCCCATTTGAACTATTCCAATCAGCATATTTATTGGTCTAATAAAGAAGGTCATCAAGCTAATCTGGATGTGGATGATAGAGATTCATATGGTCCAGAAACAATTACTATAGATCAGCGTTTAAGTGATCAGTACTATGTTTACTCTGTGCATGATTTCAGTAATAGAGATGAACCAGGCTCAAATGGGCTCAGTCATAGTCAAGCCAAAGTTATGGTATATACTGGTAAATCTCTCATCCGATCTTACGAAGTACCAATAAATAAAACGGGTAATTTGTGGACTGTATTTCGCATTTCTCCAACTGGTGAGATTCAAGATATTAACCAAATTTCAAGTGTTAAGGTTGGTGCTGAAAACATTGGTTCAAGTGTGTCTAATTACCAGCAAGAAGCTACTCGAATTGCAATTGTTCCAGTATCTGCTGGAAATCAAGCACGAGCTAAAGCAATAAATCTTAAAGCAGATATTTTATATAAAAATAATAACTACGAACGTGCGGCTATGTTTTATCAGCAATCGATTGATTTAAATCCCAATGTAGGGCAGACATATAGTAATTTGGCAGTCACTTATCAAAAATTAGGCCGATCTTCGGAAGCTTTATGGGCAAATCGAAAAGCAATCGCACTTGCAACAAATGATAATGTACGTGCTTATTCTAACTACAACATTGGTCGCATCTATGAAAACAACGGCGAGTATGAACGTGCATTAGAATACTATCGCCTTGCTAATCGTTTTAAATCTTCAGCTACTTATGTCGAAGCAATTCGTCGTATGGAGCAACGTTAATTTCTTTAGGTTGAATGAAAGTGCATCTTTAAAAACCGTCCAAATACCACAAATCATAAGAACCACGAGCTAATTCTCGTGGTTTTTTTATAACCTGTTTTCACTAATTTAGGGATTTCTACTCAATTTATTTCGGTTTCATTAACAAACAATGTTTACACAAACATTGCTTGTTAATGGTAATGACCCAACAAGCCGCTGTCATGTATGTTTGACAGATGAAATATTCAATTCTTATCAGACTGTCATCATAAGTTGGCAAGCCTAACGGTCGATATAGTATCAATCAATATTTAAAGTATTATGGCTATATATTGAATGAGTTGCATGTATATTTAGGACACTAGGAGGATTTGGGGATTGTGTGAGAAACAGAGTTAGTGTTTTTTTGCTTGGCATAAAATTATTCAACGTTTTTGGGTCCATCCATGTACTTTTGAACATCCAACTGCTTTAGAATTTTATGTTCGGTCAGGGTTTAAATCCTATGCACTAAAGTTAGAGGTTCAAGCTGATCCAGATCTTAGTGTGTATTTATCTTTTTCTGCTGCTGTATATGTTCCAATAATTACCTAGTTGATAAGATTCAATAAGCGAAACAGGAGGGTCACCAATTTATTTTGAAGTACATCAGCCATATGTTCAATTGATCACTTATGGGATTTTTTTATATAGAATCCACATCGTATTTAATTTTGAAAGAGTCATATTGGAAAGGTTTTGAATGAGAATTATAAAAGGGACAAATTATTGGCGGTTATCCTCAATCATTCTGATGTTTATTATTTTTCTAGGATTGTATTATTTTTTTATTGTTTACCCTAAGGATACCGAAAAAGCTCGTTTGGCAATCGGTGAGGAAATTCTAATGGCATCTTATTGGCAAGAATTGGCATATAAACATGCTTTATATAAGGCTTTGCTAAAACAGAATGTACCACTTAATGCTATTAATGATGAAATTTACTTTAATGATCTGAATGGGTTGAGAGTGTTATATCAAAGTGGAGATGGGGAAAAATTGATAGAGACATTGAATAGATATTCAAAGTATTCAATTTATCAAGATAAAAGTGTCCGTGGGCTATGTTTACAATTACAGTTTCTACAGTTATATAAAAATAAAATTGAACGAGAAAATTATCACACCGAAAGATTGACTCGTTGGCAAAATATTAATAAGCAAAATTGGGAAACAGTGTCGCCTTGGTTACAGCAAAAGGATGCATTTAATCATTTTTTTAAATCAAAAAAGATGCAAAGTGATTGTTTCTTGTAAGTATAGTTCAATAAAATTATTTGAAGTTTAATTAAGGAGGGGAAATAAGCATTGTCATACTGGTGTTTGAAAGGTTACTTTACCTTAGTTTAATAGGCAGGTTGGAATCAATTTATAAAGTTTCTACTAAGGATCAAATTATTGATACTACCTTTATATATGTAGTATAGGATTAATAATTAGCTATATTTCAAGATAAAATTAATAAAACCAGTAAATTCACTGGCTTTATTTAAAGCAAATATTATTTAATACTCGCCGTAACCATTACTTCTACTAATACTTGCGGACGTGCCAAATCTGCTTGGATAGCAGCGCGTGCTGGTGCTGCACCATCCGGTAACCATGCTTCCCAACACTCATTGAACACTGCGAAATCTTCAGCAATATTTTTAATCCAAATTTGTGCAGTTAAAATATGGCTTTTATCACTACCAGCCTGTTCCAGTAAAGCATCAATTTTTGCTAGAACTTCTAAAGTCTGTTGCTTAGCGTCAGCATCCAAAGTTGTTGGAACTTGACCGGAAACATACACTAAACCGTTATGAAGCACGCAACCTGATAATCGTGGATTTGTATCAATACGTTGAATATCATGACTCATTTTATTTCTCCAGAGATAAACCATCTAATATAATTGGCGAGGTTGCTTGGCTAATTAACTGACTAATGACCATGGCACAACCAGCAGCCAATGTGAAACCTAAACTACCTTGGCCAATATTTGCCCATAAATTCAAATATTTCGTGCGACCCAAAATGGGTAAACCTGTAGGGGTGGATGGACGTAAACCACCCCATTCTTGTGCAGTATTTACACCCAATAAATCGGGAAATGTTGTTCGTACTGTATCTTTCAATGCATTTATTCGCTCTTTTCGAATGTAGATATCTTGATAGCCAATATCGACCATTGCGGCAATTCGAAGTTGATTCCCCAATTTTGCATATACAATTTTATTTGCATAATCGGTTACGCTCATATTGGGTACAACATTGGCTTTTTCTGGAAATGGTAAAGTTAGGCTATATCCTTTTAATGGATAAACTGGGACTGAAATACCCACCATATTAAAAATTGCAGTACTGCCATTGCCCGCAGTAACGACAAATTCATCTGCTTCTATACGTCCTTGATTTGTTTCAATTGCAGTAATTTTATTATTTTCTACAAAAAAACCTGTCGCTTCATGTGCATATAAACATGTGAAGTTGCTACTCTTTTCTAGTGCTTTATACAGAGCTAAACAAAATTTGTAGCAATCTGCTGTTTCATCATCAGGTGTATAAATTGAACCTACTAATGTAGCTTCAATACCTTTCAATGCAGGTTCAAGTTGAACTGTTTCTTCAGATGACAGCACTTTTTGTACAGTTGGATCTATTCCTGTTGCTGCTTTTTTAAAAGCTTTTTCATTGCGATGAATGATCATTTTTCCTGATTTTATCCAGTCAAAATCATCAATTTCATCGCGCCATTTAGACATAATACTTTGACTATATAGGGATAACCGTAAAATATGATTGCCGTTCACAATATTGTCTTTACGATTACATGCCATGAGGAATTGGAATAACCAAGACCATTGAAGAGGTGAAAAATTCAATTTAAAGTTTAAAGGCGAATGGGCTTTTCCTAACCATTGCAGCGCCTGAAATGGAACGCCTGCATCCGCTAAAGGTGCAACATAGCGATAACTGAGTTGACCACCATTTGCAAAACTTGTCTGGCAACCAATCTTGTCATTCGCTTCCACTATTGTAACTTTATGACCTGCTTGAATAAGTGCATAGGCTGTACTTAAACCAATGACTCCACCACCAATGACAACGACATGTTTTTTCATTCTTCCATGCTATATTTGCAACACACATTTGTATTAAAGAAGAAGAAAAAGGGTTAAACAAATGAGTTTTTATATAGTACTCATAACTTTTGGTTAACCGATGGTGTCATCGAAGCAATTTCTCTTTTTATTAATTCAATAAAATCTTCAGTCGCTTTGTTCGTACTTACATTGGCATTTTTTAAAATATAAATTGTGGTAGATAAACTTGGTTTTACTGGATGAATCATATGATTTGGTAAGGAGTGTGCAGCAGTATAAATATCGGTAATGCTACACCCTAAACCTTCGCGTACCAGTTCACTCGCCATATAGTAAGTTTGTACATTCACAATACTTTTATTAAATGTTCTGTACTTTTTTACGACTTGCATGAGGGAATCTGCGTAGGGTTGAATCCACCTATTTTCATCAATTGAATGAATATCTTGATTTGAGCTAATAGGCTGAGAATCAATATAAACCAGAGGAATTTCCAGAACAGGCGTAGCAATAATGCCATGCTGAGTATGGGGCTGGAATGTCACCGCAATATCAATTTCACGTCTTAATAATTTTTGCTCTAAGGCTTGAGTATGATCGGTACCAATATTGACAAAAACATCAGGGTATTTTTTTAGAAATTTTACAGTTAATTTGGGAATGAGGCTTAAACCTAAACTGGGTAAACATCCGAGTGTGATTTGCCCTTGAGTATTTCTTGCTAAATTATCCGTCAACTTATTTAATTCATTTATTTTTTCATAAATTGGCTTAATTTCATCATACAAAGTATAGGCTTCTTTGGTGGGCTGTAATTTTCCTTTGACCCGTTTAAATAGAGCAAAACCAAGCCGTTGCTCTGCATGTTTGAGCAATTTACTTGCGGCAGGCTGTGAAATGCATAACGATGATGCTGCCTCTGTGAGTGAACCAAAAAGCATGACTAAATAGAATATCTCTAGGTGTCGAAGATTCATAAATGAGCACATAACTAATAGTTATAGGTAATCTATTAGAATTCATTATTTAATGTCAATGAACCCTTGTAAATTGGGATGAAATTCAATGCCCAATGATCAAGGAGTGATACATATGTCAGTTGAGCAATCTTCTATAACAATACCTAATATAAGGACACCTAGAAATATTGCCCTTATCACCATTATGATTCTTAGCTTTGCTTTAGCATTTTACGCAAAAGGCCTGCCAATAGAGGAGGTTGGTTTAATTGGGTTATTGCCCATTTTTGCCTTGGCGCTCTTAACTGTTATCGGTCTCGATATTGTCCTTGCTGTTATTATTGCAATTATTATCAGCGTGATAATGACATCCACCAGTGTGTTTGAATTAGGCGGAATTCTTGCAAAGTCTACGGGCTCATTTATTGCGACTGTAGGTCTTATTATTATGCTAGGTGCTGGGGTTGGTGAAGTCGCCAACCGAACAGGTGCAGCGAAAGAATTGGTCAAATTTATTGTCAATAAAGTTGGGCTTTCAAGTATTCCTCGCGTCAAACTTGGCATCATGATTTCATCAGTTGTTATTTGCGGTTCATTGGGGACTATGGCAGGTGGTAATGCCATTATTGTTGCTGTCATTATTCCCATTGCGGCAGCAGTTGGTTTAACACCGCCTACAGTTGCATTACTTTTGATGACAGCAGGTTCTGTCGGCCTCTTTATAGGACCTTTTACACCAAGTACAGTGACTATTTTAGAGTTGGGAGGTTTGACCTATCCGCAATATTTGAGCACTTGTGCCATCCCTATGAGTGTTGTCACACTTCTGACAGGTTGGTTCATGTCTGGCTATATCCAAAAGTGGACTTTCGGAAAATATACCTATAATGAAAATTTCTTAGAACCTTCTGAAAAAATAGAAAGTGCCTCTGAATTGAAAAGAAGTAAACGTGCAGCGATTGTATTTATTGGCACAATTATCGTGATGGCAATTCTTGGAATTATTTTTAAAGCAGGCTTTAGTTTTGCAATTATTGTGATGCTTACTGTTGCCACATTAACTGGGTTAGTGGCGGGGTTTAGTCCTAAACAAATTTTGGAAGCACTCTATGAGGGATGCGGTAAATTAGTATGGATGTTTATTCTTTACTGGTTATACAATCCAATTTTAGTTCTTGTTGAAAAACTCAATGCTTATCAAACACTATTAGATAATGCGACACCGTATTTGGTCGACTTAAGTCCTGCTATGCTGTGTTTTGGTATTTTCTTATTTAATATTGTGGGGCATATTCCAGGGGCAGCTGTTGCACAAATGACCTTTACCAATAAAATTTTTGGACCAATTTTACTGGCAAATGGTGTTCCACCTGTAGCGGTTACAGCAGTTCTATTATCAAGTTCCCAAGTAGACTGGTTTGGTCCTTTTCCATCTTCTGATATGTTTGGTCAAATGGGCTTAGCACGTTCAAGTCAACTGAAATACATGCTCTATGGTGGTTGGGCCATAGTGATCGCAAATATTCTACTCTTTGCAGTATTGTTTCAGATTTTGAATTAGCCCCTAAAAATTAAAGCTATTTCTTATTTAAATAAATTTCAAAAGCCTCTTAATCTAGAAAGTTTAAGGGGCTTTATTTTTGCGAAGATAATATCTGCGCCTAAGATAAGTAGGAGTTCAAAATTCAATTTCTCAGCTTTTAACAAGAAGAGGATTTTTGCAGTCCAACCTAATCAGTTTTTTAAATATTATAATTCCTGATATTTTTTAAAAGATAATGATCTTTATCTTTCTCAATTATGAAATTAAAGTTAGCTTTTCGCATAGAAATTTTTTTTAAGGTTTGGACTATTTCAGAGGGAATAGGAGAGTAATTTGTAATATCATTTATTTCGTAAAATCCTTTTGACTTTCCATTATCTGTTTTTATACCATCTAACTCGCCATAAACTATTGTGATTTCTCTTTTATATTCCATTAAAAAAAGCCAAATCGATGATGAGTAAAAGCTATAAGGTTTGGAGATTTCATCCTTAAATTCGGTTCCATACATTTTTTTGACTGCTTGATCTGAATATATCGCTGGGCATAATAAAATCAATCGATCAATTTGAAATTTTTTCGCTAAATTAATTGCAATATAACCGCCTAAACTATATCCAATAACTATATCCACCTTTTTTAAAAGTCTGTAAAAAACCATACTTTCATTTATGTTCTGAGATAAAGATGATTTCGTTTCACTCGTATTATTTAAGCCACTTAAATTGAATGAAAGCGTTCCAATATTTTTACTTCTAAGTAGATTTTCCAAAGGACTTAAAGAACTTAAATCAGAATTTCCGCCATGTATCAGTAAAGCTATTTTCTGTGGAAAACCATCACAATAATTGAATTTAGCTTCTAATTCATAAGTACCAAAGTCATGTAGAAAGAAGAAAGAATTTTCATTTTCAGTAGGATCATTTTTTAGCTTATGTATTGGAAAATTTGTTAGATTAGAAATCGTATTAGAAAAATATCTATCTACAATCGATATCATGTCTTGCTTTTCCATAACTCATAATTCCTATTGATCGTGTTAATAAGATTCATTTGTATAAAGTACAATTGAAATAATGATTACTTCATAATTTTATTTTAAAAGTATAGCTCATAGAATTTTAATAAATAAAAAAATCTGCTTAAAAAATTAGAAATTGAACCAGAGGCCTAGACCTATCTAAAAGATATATTCTGTATAGATTTGCCAATGCTACCAATAAAATCTAAATGTTATATTTATTTTAGACTCTAGATCATTTGGTTTATTTAAACTTTGCCATATTTATAAAAGACTGAACTATGTTGATATAAGAGTCTGCTTTATAACTTTTATAGACTCATTTAATATTTAATGTTGTGAAGTTTTTACCTCCATGATCTAAAAGAGTTTTTAGAAGCAATATTATATTCAAAATGGTTATTTGCTTTAAATACACGTAATAACTATTTAGCTGTCAAAATATGTAAGTAATAGGATAAAAATGTTAGAAACTGATGTTTTAATTGTTGGAAGTGGTCCAGCTGGTTCTTCTGCTGCACTTATGTTAAGTAGTTATGGAATTAGAAATATCATAATAACTAAATATAGATGGTTGGCAAACAGCCCTCGTGCTCATTATATCAGTCAAAGAACTATGGAAATTGTTCGAGACTTGGGGATCTCAGATGAAGTAATCGCAAAAGCAGCACCAAAAGAAGTTATGGGAGATGTTGTTTATTGCACATCTTTAACGGGTGATGAAATTGGACGCTTTCCTTATGGAATGAATCATCCAGAAAGAATGTCAGAATATGCTAAAGCGAGTCCCTGTGAACAGTGCGATCTTCCTCAACATCTATTTGAACCTATTTTAGTTTCAAATGCAGCATCACGAGGGAGTCATCCAAGATTTGATACGGAATATTTATCTCATGTGCAAGATGAGGATGGTGTAACTGTCACTGTTTTAGATAGATTAACTAAACAAACATACTTAATCCGATGTAAGTATTTAATTGGAGCTGATGGTGCAAGCAGCCAAATCGTAAAAGATTTAGATTTACCTATGGCTGGTAAAATGGGGAAAAGTGGCAGTATCAGCATTATTTTTAAAGCCGATTTAACAAAATACGTTTCGCATCGACCTGGCTACCTCTGGTGGATTATACAACCTGGAGCAAACATTGGCGGGATCGGGTTGGGGTTGTTGCGTATGGTCAGACCTTGGAATGAATGGCAGATTGTTTGGGGGTATAACATTGAAAAAGAAGAGCCATCTCTTACCGATGATGAGGCGGTCGCGATTTGCAAACAGCTTATTGGCGATAACGACATTGAAATAAGCATAAGTAGTAAGTCGTTATGGACAGTCAATGAAATGTATGCAGAGCAATATTCGAAGGGTCGAGTTTTCTGTATTGGTGATGCTGTCCATCGTCATCCACCTTCTAATGGTTTAGGTTCAAATTCTTCTATACAAGACGCTTATAATTTATGTTGGAAATTAGCATTTGTATTAAATGGCAAAGCAGGTCGTGCTTTATTAGACAGTTATAATGATGAAAGGGCACCTGTTGGTGAGCGAATTGTTAAACGAGCAAATCAAAGTGTTAGAGAGTTCTCTACCATATTTTCTGCTTTAGATTTAGATGGAAAGTACAGTACAGAGACAATGCAAAAAAGCATTAATGCTTTAAGTGAGAGTAATGAAAAAGGTGCTGTTAAACGCCGTGATTTAAGATCTGCAATTAAATATAAAGCTTATGAATTTGCTGCTTTAGGGGTAGAAACTAATGTGCGGTATAATTCATCTGCAATTATTGGGGCAGAACATAATATTGAAAATGAACTAGATTCTTGTCGAGATGAAGATCTTTATTACTATCCCTCATTTACTCCTGGCCATAAACTCCCTCATATATGGTTACTCAAAAATCATAGAAAAATCTCAACTTTAGATTTAATTGGAAATGGAAAGTTTACGCTGTTTTGTTGGTTACAAGGTGATAAATGGAAACTTGCTGTAGACAACCTGAATAGACAGCTCAACTTGGATATTAAAGTTATACAGGTAGGCCCAAAAAGAGATGTCGAAGACTCTTATGGAGAACTTTCTCGCTCTTGGACTAATGATGAAAATGATTGTATTTTGATTAGACCAGATGGCTATATTGCTTGGCAAAGCAACGTAATTGAATCGGCAGATAATGAGTTATACAGCGCAATTTCATCAATACTTAGTTTGAATTAGTATTTCACTGCTTCCGCCAAATTCTAAAAGCCCCTGTTAAAAGCAGGGGCTTTTTTATGCCTAAAATAAAAATTACAACTTCATTTAGCTTAAATCTTGCTAATAAATGCCGAAAATTTCATATAAATCAAGCGGGTATATATTTTAACCAAAATTACTATCTTTATATAATATGTTTTGTGTTTTCAATATCTTAGCAATAAGAGGCCTATATATCAGAATCGAACAAGTTATTTGTAGAATATTCATTTATTGATATATGATGAGGCCATATTTAGAAACTGTTTCAAAACATAATTCTATTGTTCAGCGTGCAAATTCACGGAAGGAATGATGCTGAAATCAGGCTTCTAAACCCTATATCTGGAAATTATATCCAGCCAAATATTGCATTTCGACCCAATGGTTGGAAATGTCTCACTCTGATTTAGAGTAGGCGTTTCCTATTTTAGGATATATTTATGAAAAAATTATTTAGCGTACTGTTCAGTGCCTCTGTACTGACACTGACTGCATGTAATAAGCAACCTGCACAAACTGAAAATACAGCAGCAGCCAAAGATAAAACTGAGTCAGTTCGTACAATTAAACTGGTTTCAACAGGTTCTGATACGGACGTATGGAAATACGTAGCAACACTTCCTGAAACTGCTCAAGCGGGCATTAAACTCGAAGTGACCAATTTAACTGACTATGTTGTGCTCAATACGTCTGTAGCAAGTGGCGAACAAGATGTAAATGCGTTTCAGTCATTCAATTATTTGGCAGCTTATAATGCTTCAAATAAAGCTAAAGTTGCTGCTGTTGCGACAACTTACTTGGAACCAATGGGTATTTATGCAAATAAAGTTAAAACCGTTGATGAGTTCCCGCAAGGTGCTACCATTGCAATTCCAAACGATACTGCTAACGAAGCTCGTGCATTAACATTATTGCAGTCTGCTAAATTAATTAAACTTAAACCAGGTTTTGACCCTGTAAAAGGGACAGTGAATGATATCGCTGAAAACCCTAAAAACTTACAATTAAAACCTATTCAAATGACAACCGCAGTTCGCGTTAAAAACGATGTGGATGCGATTGTACTCGGTAATACATTGGCACTTGAGGGTGGCCTCAATGTAATGAAAGACGCAATCTTCCGTGAGCCAATCGATCAGTCTACTAAGCTTTATGTCAACTTATTGGGTGTTGCTGAAGCGAACAAAAATGACCCGATCTATACGAAGCTTGGTGAACTTTACCACTTACCTAAAGTTCAAAAGTTTGTAAATGAAAAATTTGGCGGCACAAAAGTTGAAGTGAACAAGCCTGTTTCTGAATTTGCAGACATCAAATAAGTAATTTTTTAATTAAAATTATTTTGCAAAGCTAAGCTACGGTAATCGGAGCTTAGCTTTATTTTATTTAGTACATTGTATTTCAATTAAAATTTATTAAGTGAATTATTTATGGCCTTCTTTAATAATATATAATCATAATATGATTGTTGAATACATAAGAACATCAAGTTAATGAAATACTCAAGTGAACAAATTAAAAAAGCTTTATTGCTTACTCCATTGCCATTACTTTTATGGCATTTCTTTTTTAAATTTATGGATGTGGATAACGTTAGACTTAGCTTAGATATCTTTTTTGCATTTTTTCTTAGTATTGTAGGTTATAGTCTTGTTTATTTAGCTTATTGTATTTTGACCGTACCCTTTAGCTTTATTTTTTCCATTCTTTTAAATCATTATAATTATCTAAACTTGTGGACCATCTGTATTAATTCGGTAATTATTACATCTCTATTTTTCTTTTTCTTAGGATGGTTTTTTACAGGAGAAATTCCTCCAAAAATAAATTATATGGAATCTATGGAGGGAGAAGCACCTCTAAAATGGTGGATGATGTATACCCATATAACTTTTATTATATTTATATTATTTCCTGGTCTATGTTATTGGGGATTTTTAATTCTTCTTAAAAAGAAACAATCAAAGATTATTAGAGGTCGCTTTTCAAACTATTTCTAAAATCAAAATAATCCTCCCTCATACAAAATACTTGCATACATTCAAAGCAGCCTATCACTAAGCTGCTTTATAAACCTCAAATTAATAATAACTTGTTAATTATTTATTCTTACTTTTTAATGATCTAATTTAAATCAAATGTCATTTTGTATGCTTGACTACAAGAGGGTGGAATACTATTCTTCGCATGCTGGCCACATTGCCAGCCGGTTGTCGCAGACCGGGAAAACAAAGTCGATATGCAAAATTCTTGTTTTGTGTGTCGGGAACTCGTTCGCCCCCTTTTTCTCTACGGTAGGGCGGAAGGGGGACACCTCTGGTGTGCTGGTTCCTTTGTTTCCAGTCTGCGAATCCCCTTTCGTTCTGCCACCATAATTTAAATGTTTTGGCAGAACTCCCAATAAAAAGGAGTTGGCTTTGCACATCCATTATTTCTTGGCACTCATTGCCATAAGCTATAACGACACAACTTAAAAATTTAAAGCAGCTTGATCACCTGTAGGGTTTTCATGCTTTAAGTCATTACGGCTCAAAAAACTTGCATTAACTATAAAACTTGAGATGTGCCAAGCACAGTCTTTATGGCTTTGCTGTGCCTTTTTTCTCCCAAAAAAGTATCTCTTTTAGAAACAACAAGAATTTATAACGGTAAAACTATGCCAAATTTAGAAACCTCTTCCAAAAAATTACATGTTATTCGTACGGCTATAAACTTATTTACTACCTATGGATTTCACACCACGGGTGTAGATCTGATTGTTAAAAAATCCGAAATTCCGAAAGCTACGCTCTATAATTATTTTCACTCAAAAGAATGACTTATAGAAATGTGCATCGCTTTTCAAAAATGCCTACTGAAAGAAGAAGTACTCGCGATTATTTACTCAAACCGTTACTGCACGCCAACTGATAAGCTCAAAGAAATTGTGGTTTTACATGTCAACTTGAATAGTCTGTACCATTTATTACTTAAAGCCTTTTTTGAAATTAAAGGGACATATCCTCAGGCTTACCGTATGGCAATCGAGTATAGAAAATGGCTAATTCGAGAATTTTTTGACCTAATTTTTAGTTTGGAAACTCGTGCTTTAAAACCTGATGCCGATATGGTTTTAAACCTAATAGATGGTTTGATTTTTGGGTTTTTAAGTACCAATAGTTTGAGTGAGAGGGATGAGGTGTTGGAGCGGTTTTTTAAACCTACTTATTTAAGATAAATAAATGTTTAGAGTATAAAGGTTTATGTAATATGGCTATAAAAATATTAGTTCTAACAATAAAACTAACAGAATATTCTTTTGAGTCTAATTATATGACTCACAGAAAAAATTAGTAAGCCATGATGAGTGCAATAGTAAGTTATTGAGTTTATTTCGGTAAAAATTATTTGATTATAAAAATAAGAATATTTAAAAAAATCAAATAATTATTTATTTTTTATAGAGATGTAATAAAAGATAAGCTGAAGAGACCTAGTATTCCAAATATGACCACAAGAGTAGAGAGAGCCTGAATATACTTTTTTAAAAGAATAGGTAGGACAATTAAACAAGCAAGATAGGTAAGTGAGGAAACAATTATAAATATCCATATCCAAGCATAACCACTTCCTCCTTCAAAATTGGATATGTTAAATGTCAGAAGTTGTAGGCTAAGCCTTTTTGCTGCGCAAAGTGGGCTAAAAGTAGTAGCTGCGCAAGGCAAGGTAGAAATACAAGCTCAGGCAGATGCGCTGGATGTGTTGAGCAAACTCGGAATTACTATTTCATCAACCGATGACAAAGTCATCATTAGTAGCCCGAAAGAAGTCAAAATTACGGGTGGCTCGTCTCAAATCACTCTAAACGGTTCAGGAATCTTTCCGAAAACTGGTGGGAAATTTCAGGTCAATGCAGGACAGCATTTGTTTATGGGAGGAGCGAGTGTTCAGCCTAGCTTACCGTCATTACCTGTTTTTGAACCCAAGCCACAGGATTTATTTTTAGAATATTTTCATGCTGATGGCACGCCTGCAAAAGGTTCTAAATATACGTTAACACTCTCTGATGGCTCTAGAAGAACTGGATTTTTAGATGAAAAAGGGCAAGCTTTTATTCGAGATGTTCCCGTTGGAAAAGCACAAGTTCTTTATGAAACTGTATTTAATGAAAATGACAAATCAGGTGCAGTTGATGAAAGTTGGTTTTCTAATTTTATTCAAACCAAAGGTGTTAAGTAATGGTTGAACAAAATAAAACACCTGAGACAGGAAATGAACAGTTTTGGCAAGGTTTAAGTAGTAAATCAGGATATATACAACAAGAGTTTATCCAATCTTCAGAGTTTCTAAGCCTAGCATTAGGTGAGTCCGAATATGGTGTAGCGAAACATGCGCCTTTAGAAAAAAAAGATCAAACCCAAAGAGAATGAAATCTATGCCTTTGAACCACCAGCAGTATTAGGTGGGCCACAAGTTATTGAGAATATAAAAAAAGTAGATTTATTCCAATACATTCCTTTTGTAGCTCAACTAGATAAGTTTCAAGTGATGTTGGATATTGCCAAAGAGGTTGATCGTTTGGGTATCAAACCGAAAAGTTAATCTTGCCTAACAAAATATATGCTATGTGAGTAATTAGAAAAGGGAGTTAGGCTCATTTTTCTATATATAAATTCTTCAAATAAAATTTGATAGCAACCTTACATAATTCGACTATGTCATAAAAAAGTATAGTCCATATTTTGATATATTGCGGAAGCTTTACTGAGGGTTAGATGGTGATGAATAAGAAAATGGCCTTAAAATTTTTATTTAATTATTAAAAAGGAGAAATTCTAATGAAAATTAAACTGATTGCTATTTTCTCAATATTATTAATACTTACAGGTTGTGGTAAGAAATATAAGATCATACCTGATAGTTTTCCAATAGCTCACGTTAATCAAGAATACAAACAAACTATCGAAATATCAGGAGGAAAAGTTGTCGATCATTATGCTAAATTAGAAACAAATATTCCTAAAGAATTAGGAATAAAAGTTCAACCTGCTAATGATCTAGATGGTTATAATGTTATTGAGGTCAAGGGCACTCCAAAGTATAAAGGTACATTTACAATTCATATTTGGGTGGGGTTTTATGCTGGAGGCGATAATAAAATCGATAAAACCTATGCTTTTACAGTTAAGTAAAAAGAGACCTTAATTTTTAATAAGTGAAATAAAATTTCTATCTATTTAATAGGAAGAAGATAGCCTAATGATGGGAAAATCTAATCACTATATTTACTCTATTATTTTTTTAATATTATTGGTACTTACAAGCTGCGGTAAGAAATACACGATTACTCCTGATAGTTTGCCAATAGCTCATGTTAATCAAAATTATCAACAAATTATTAATATTTCAGGTGGGAAAACAGTAGATAAATATGTGGATTTTAAAAATAATATTCCTGATGATTTAGGGATATCTGTTAGTCCAGATGAAAGTAGTGGTTATAATCAAATTACAATCAAAGGTATTCCAAAATACACAGGTGTATTTACTATTTATATTTCGACGGGATTTTATGCTGGTGGTGATGCTGAGATAAATAAAACCTATACTCTCAAAGTTGAGGAATAAATATTTTAAATTTTAAGAATTTGTAAAATTAAACTTTTTCTTCTTTCTAAATAAAAAATAATCTATTAATTATAGACTATTTTTTATTTACACTTTTTATAAATGAAAATTTAACAATAAATTTTAATATTTGAAAGCTTGCTTAGTCGCGGTAGTTAATTACGAAAAAAGTATTTTTTGCTTCAATTGTTAAAAAGGAGAAATTCTAATGAAAATTAAACTTATTCCTATTTTCTCAATATTATTGGTACTTACAGGTTGTGGTAAGAAATATTCGGTACAAATCAACTGAAGCCAAAGCTAAAGCGATAGAAGAATGGGCGGATGATGGCAGTTTCCATACCAAACTAAAATGGTATTCCCGCTTACGTCAAGTGGCGGTTTATGACGCTTATGATGTGCCAACTTACTATTACTTCGATCTTGATGGGTTTACTTATCGAACTTGTTTAGCGGATGGGCGTGAGTCATGGTATAGCCGTGATGGGAAAAAGCGCATTACTCGGCAAATCGATTTTGATGGGCGAGAGACTCAACAAGAATACAATGATCAAGGTCAACTTGTTAAAATTGTTCAGCCAAACGGTGGGATAATTCGTTTTGCATATAATAAAAATAATATGCCAATCAAAATTAAAGATGCTGAAGGTAGTATTTGGAAACGTGAATATGATACTCAAGGTAATGTTAGCAAAGAGATCAATCCTTTAGGTCAGATTACACAGTACAAATATAACAATGATAGTCAACTGATTGAAGTCATTGATGCCAAAGGTGGTGTTAAGAAAATTCAGTATAATGAATTGGGGCAGATGATTTCATATAGTGATTGCTCTGAAAAAAGTAGTTACTGAGAATATGATAGAAATGGAAAACTACTTTCTCAAAATAATGCCGATATGCAGAAAATACAATTTATCTATAGTAGTAAAAATAACGACCAGTTAGAAACATTTATTTATCCAGATGGGTTAAAAGAATACTTTGAACATGATGAAGAAGGACGCTTACTTAAACATACCGATACCAAAGGTTTAGTAACGGAATATAAGTACAATCAAGTTGGCTTATTAGAGCAGCGTATTGATGCCAATCGACATAACATAGCTTATCAATGGGACAAACAAGGTCGCATTCAAAAGCTAATTAACCAAAATCAAGCAGAGTACATGTTTGAATATAACCCATATGGATATCTGGTACGTGAACATGCCTTTGATGGAGAGGAAAAGCACTATAGTTACAATGAAAATGGTCGATTATTTCAAATCCGTTAGCTAAATATACTGACCCAATTTGACTACTATGCAGATGGGCAAATTGCTTCGAAAAGCTTTACCCATTTACACACAGGACAGAAACAAACAGAACAATTTTACTATAACCTGAATCGCCAACTGAGCCGAGTCAGTAATGAGGTTAGCCAAATTGATTTCTATTACAATGCACTTGGACAGTTGGTTAGAGAGCACCAACATTATAAAATTCCAGAACTGAAGCCGCTTACAGCAGTATTACGTTATGAATATGATGAGCTTGGAAATTTAATTAAAACAATTCGACCTGATGGACATACACTGAATCATCTTGTTTATGGTTCAGGGCATATTTATGCAATTGGTTTAAATAACCAAGAGGTTGTTTCATTTCAGTGTGATGATTTGCATAGAGAAACAACACGATTACTAGCAAATGGGCTCATGCAAACCAAACAATATAATGATGTGGGGTTATTGAGTTCACAGTTCATTCAACCTGAGCAAGAAACTCAAGACTATTTACAATATCAAGCACATAGAAAATATCACTACGATAAAAACTATTTGCTTAGTCAAGTTGAAGATAGCCGTTTGGGTAAACTCAATTATCAATATGACCCAATTGGGCGTTTAATTGCAGCTCAAAGTTTACATAAAACAGAAAGCTTTAATTTTGACCCAGCAGGTAACTTAATTGATTCTGACTCGGTATTAAGTCCTGCACAAATTAAAAATAACCTTATTAAAAGTTATAAAGGTAAACACTACCAATATGACGTTCAAGGTAATGTGACAGAGATTATTCAAGCGGGCAAAAACCTTAAACTGACTTGGGATAATCAAAATAGACTTATTCGAAGTGATAATAATGGTCTAGTTACAGAATATGGTTACGATGTCTTTGGTCGTCGACTCTACAAAAAAACAGCCAAAGAATTAACCTTATTTGGTTGGGATGGAGATTTAATGATATGGGAGTCTTTTAAATCTGCACAGACCAATTATACAAAGCACTATATTTATGAACCTGATAGCTTTGTTCTACTATTACAAGCAGGTTATAAGGATTTTATTCAACTGATAGAAACTCCTGATTATCAGGAATATCAAACAAAACCATATTCTATTTATAAAGACCCAGTATGGAATAGTAATACTCGTTAAAAGCGCGCTGATTTAGAGCAAATCACATTTTACCATTGTGATCAGGTCGGAACACCCCAAAACATGACCAATACCCGTGGTGAATGTGTGTGGAAAATTCTCCAAGATACATGGGGCGCGGCATTAGAAATTAAAGCAGTAAATCAAGATAATCCATTTGAACAAAATAATTTACGCTTTCAAGGGCAATATTACGGCTGTGAAACAGAGCTGCACTATAACCGTTATCGTTATTATGAACCCTACAGTGCAAGATACATAACAAAAGACCCAATCGATTTATATGCAGGTTTAAACCATCATGCTTATGTTTTGAACCCTACCTTATGGGTGGATGCACTTGGTCTATATCCGACTTATGGAGGACAACTCATAGGCTTAAGTCCGAAAGCTGCATCCAATTTAGAGTATGAAGCTTATCGCAATTATGACTGTTGGTTAAAAACAGGTGAAACATGTAAGCTCAAAGCCGCTCCTTTATTTGACTATGTTTATTGTTCAGGTGGTGTGGGCCCTTTTGCGTATGCAGAGATCACGAACTTACATAATGGTAAAGTCTTTTCAAGTAGGGACTGCTTCAACGCCAGATACAAAAGGAGCGAAAGCAATTGGTCGTAACGCGATTTCGATAATTGATGGTAGTCAAAAATTAGGTGCTTCTGATCTTTCCAAGTTAAAAGGTAAATTTTCTGCAAGTTGTATGGCGGGTTATATTTTTAATAAACCAAATAAAGAGGCACAAGCAGACAGTACCGATATATTTTTGAAAGGATTAGCAGGTAGTGCTAGTGGTGGAATCTGGGGCGTGCGAGCGGGTGTTGTACTTCCACTGGATACAGGTTCAAGCGCTGTTAGTGATAAGATAAAAGCATATTTTACTTCAGATACAATGAAAGGCTTAGAGGTTGGTATTGGTACACCTGATGCAGATTTTAATTTTGGATATGGTGCTGAAGCGCAAGGCAGAACCATTACGGGAGCGATTAAGGTCTAAATATGAAATTAAGTAAATTGAGTTTAGCAGCTTTTATGCTTTTTACATTCACTGGTTGTAGTGGAGGCGGTGGAATTTATCCACAGCCTTCAGATAAGTATCCATTTGAAGTAAAAATGAAAGCATTGTTAGGCGATAATATTGAAATTGTTAACTCAATACGTAAAGCAGAAGTTCAAATTTCTTCTTTTGATTTATCCAAAAAAACTAATCAGATAGACAAAGTAATTAGTCAATTAAAAAAGGATGGCTGGGTACTAAAAGGACATGGTCAAGGCGTAGATACTTACTGTTTAGGCTTACATAATAAAATAAATATTGTTGTTCCTATATCAAATAATGTTTATGACTATAAAGGAAGAGAATTAAATATAATGGACTATAGCATGAATGGTGTCTCTTACATGTATGATAAATGGGGAATAAATATGTGTGAATAAATTCTTAATGAAAAAAATATTTTCAGTGTTAGTTCTACTTTTTTATATTGCAAGTTGGTTGTTATAAACGAATTCATAAAGACGATGATGACAAATACATGTTCTTAATTAAAATGAAACAAGTAGTAGGTAATGATGTAAAAATTGTTAATTCGTTAAACCGTGCGGAGGCTCAATTAGCTTACTTGGAATTGCCATTAAAGTTAGATAAGACCTCTAAAATTATTGAAAAAAGATGGTTGGACTTATAAAGAAGCTGGAATAGGTTCTGAAACCTATTGTCTAGGCTTAAATAATGGTAACAATATTGTTAGCCCTGCTTCTAAAACTGTATCTACGTTTAAGGACGGCGATTTATATATGACTGATTATGATAAAGATATAGTCTCTTATAGTTATAATAAATGGGGTTTGAATATATGTAAATAATTTATATGGAAAAATTATTAAAATTAATATTTTATTTCCTTTTTTAATACAAATGGGTTGTTCTAATAGAGTATATGACCAACCTTCTAATAAATATCCATTTGAACTGAAGAGGAAAGAACTATTTGGCGATAATCTTGAAATGATGAATTCATTGTATAAAGCAGAAGTTCAAATTTTTTCTTTTGATTTACCCAAAAAACTAATTAAATAGACAAAGTAATTAGTCTGTTAAAAAAAGATGGATGGGTATTGAAAGGAAAAGGGCAGGGCGTTGATACATATTGTTTAGGTCTAAATAATAAAATTAATATAGTGAACCCAACCTTTTTGGATATTCAAGATTATAAAGGTAGGGAGTTGAAAATAACTAATTATGATGTTAATACGGTTTTGTACCGATACTATAAGTGGGGAGATGATTTATGTGAATAAATGCTAAATGAAATATTTACTATTAATACGTAAAAGTAATACTATAAAAGACAGGTAGATTCTGAGTTAATTATAGGCATATACTATCTGAATGGTACTACTAGATTTTGTAAATTTTAGATGCTGTGAAACCTAGTAAGAAATAATAGATTAGAGAGATTAAGTAATGCAAACATGGAATAAAGCCTTTTTTAAATTTATGACTATTATTTTAATGGGTACTTGCTGTATTGCATGCGATCTTAGAAAAAAAATGAAGTAACAGTTGTTGAAAATAAGAATATAATAATTAAAAAATTTGAAAGTGATGCTGAATATATTTTTGGTAATCAAATTTTAGGTAAAAAAATATTTTCTTCCTATAATACAGAACGATTAATATTTCAAGTGAAAGATCTAGAGCAAAATAGTGATAATTTTATAGATAAAATAGATGGTAGGTTGAATAAGAGGGGTTGGAACTATAAAGAAAAATACAAAGAAGCTTACATTTATTGTGATAGAGATATGAATCAACTTGAGTTAGTTCCTCCTATAAAGATAGGTACAGTTATGCAATCAGGAGAAGGACAGTCATTGAATCAGTTAGTAGATTATTGGAATATAGGTTTTATCCATTCTAGACATAAACGTTATGTATGTAATATGAATAGTTGATTGGGATAAATTATTATGATTGTGAGAAAATTCATATTTACTTTATTAATTTTCGGTCTCTATTGTTACCTAATAGCATGCAGTACTAGCGCAACTAGCTTACAAGAGCTTTCTAAGGAGTTGTTCAGTGAATATCCATATGAAGTTGATACTGATAGAAATAAAAGCTCTACTCAATTAATTGTGATAAAAATAAATAAAGAAAATTTTTCGATTAATGATTATGATAAAATTAAAAACAAACTATTAAGCAAGAAGTGGGATTTTGTTGATTCATACGATAATTATTATAATTTTTGTAAAACTAATAATTATTCTATAGATATATTAAATCCTATTCATGATAGACATTATGCGAGAGAAGGTGATGAAGTAAATTTTAAGAACAAAGATTATTGGTATTTCGCAATATACTATAATAAATTTGGAGTTAATAATTGTATGGAATATTATGGTAAGTAAATTTGATTATTTAAATAAAATTTCTTAAATTTGTGGTATTTGTTTTAATTTGATAATCTGGTTTTAAGTTTTAATTAGATTTGTTGAAATTATTATTGAATCTAAATTTAATAGTTGGTACGTAAAATATAAGAAGGAGTTATGATTAAAATTAATTGTTTGATATTGATTACAGGTCTTAGTCTTTTATTATCAGGATGCAACAAAGATGTTGAAATAAAACCTCAATTTAAAAGTTCGAATGAAGCTACCCCATATGATTATAGCAGTGTTCCTGCAGAACAATTTAAACGGAAATTAAGTTTTTTTAAAGAACAATTGGATAAAATCTTTACCGATCAAAAAATTATTTTGAGAGATGAGGGTATTGCTTTTGCTCATACTCAAAGCTTTCTTGTTGTTCAAATTCCTGTAGAGAGATTAAATGAGGAAACCTATCAAAGAAACATAGTTCCTAGAATCAAAGATAATGGCTGGATTCTTGAGAAGAGTGTAAAGAATGCTGATGTTTTTTGTAATGGTAAGAAATATCAGTTAGAGATAGATTATTCGGCCTAAAGATTACTCTAAAGAAATTATTAATGAAGAAGATAGGTTAACTTTTACTCCAATTGAAAAGGAATAGGATATTAGTATGTATTATCAAGAACAAGGAATATTATTCTGCAGAGATAAATTACTAGTAAGTACTATAAAATAAAATATAGGGCCTAGATTATTTTTTAGACTATATAATTTATGAGATTTTAGACTAATATTTTTTGAATATATATAAATGGAATGAATCTGAAAATTGAATAAAAACTGCATTGTAGGTCAATTTACTTTGTTAAGCAGAGAAACGTTGTTTGAGGAAAATAATTACCAATACAGCTCAAAGTATTTAGTATTTTTAATTATCAAAGTATAAATAAATTAGCTGTTTGTAGATAAGAATTGAGTGATTTATCAACTTCGTGAAATTTAAAAATAATTTTATTGATTTAATTTTAGTAAATCATATAAAATATATTGATTACTAAAATGGGAGTTTAGTTGTTTTTTATTTAAAATTTTAAAATAAATATTGATCTAGTTGTTGAGTTTAGATCAGTATTTGGTAAGAACTAATTATGAAAATAAAAGAGTATTATATATATTGATATTTTTTTATTTAAGTGGAGGAGAAATATGGGTACACGTATGACAGGAATGGTTTTCCCATTTAATGGTTCTAAAGAAGATATACAAGGAATTATTTATAAATGGATGCAACATGAGGCTATCTTACTAGATCGATATAAAGAAATACATGTAAATTTTTTGGACAATAATTTTATCTTTATTGCTAATGCTGATATTTTTGAGTCCGCATATAATAATCCTGAGCTGTGGCAAGAATTATTACTTGAGTCATTAATCCAGAATTGGGTTGTTTTCTTTGAATGTATTGATAGTTGGGATCAATACAGTTATTTAATTTACAAAAATAATATTGAAATTCGTAGGGTTATACAGATTCAAGAAAGTGATTTGTATCAGGAGGGAGAACCATTATTTTTTGAGAAAGAATGGTTGGATTTTACTACATATTATGAGAAAGAGAATTATAAAAACGGTCAAATAGAAATTGAGAAAATAGTCGATCCGATTTTTTTAGAGGAAACTGATGATTATAATAAATATTATTATGTGCGTTCAAAAAATCAACATGTATATCATCACTATTTAGCTAGATTAATGTTGTCTGAATTATTTATCAATTATCTCGGAATTAATATTATCGATGACAAATATATAATTAAAGATGAAATAATAATAAATTATGATGAAATCCCTATGTTTGAAAAAGTACTAAAATTTGCTAAAAATGGTGATATAGATTCTCAAAATAAAATTGGAAAAATGTATCAACAAGGTTATGGTATTGAAAAAAATTATGCTTTAGCATTCTATTGGTATCAGCAAGCAGCAAATCAACAAGATTCATTTGGGCAGCTGAATGTTGGAATGTCTTATCTTAATGGTTTAGGCGTGAAACAAGATATAGATACAGCATTATTATGGTTAAATAGATCTATAGCACAAGATAATCCAGATGCTCTTATTACACTTGCTGAGATGTATGAAAATGGAAAGTTTTTAGAAAAAAGTATTGAACAAGCTATTTCTTTTTATAAAAAAGCAGTAAAACAAGGAAGTGGTGTTGCAGCATATAGACTAGGTTTAATATATGAATATGGCAAAGATGCTGTCGTAGATATAAAAATGGCAAAGCGGTGGTATTATCAAGCGGTAAATAATTTCAATGAAGATGCTAAAAAACGTTTAGATGAATTAAATAATATGGAGAGTAGTTAAAATTTTGAGTATTTATGATATTTAAATATAAATGGTTTTGTTTACTTTTATATTATTTTACTAAATGAAATTATTGATAAGATTGCTAAAATTACAATATGGAAATTTTAATAACTTGATAAAAAAATTATTATTGTAGGGTAATCTAATTTTTAATAAGGTCATGAGTTTTTGATGTTTTATGAGTTAATGTACGTTAGTTTAAAAATAATAGTAAAGAATTTTTTAGGCTGAGTTTGAAAATATTTATCTTAATTTTATTGATTTTAACTACTTGATTTGGTTAATTGTTTAATGGTTTTTTAATTCTTGATTTATGGAAAGTAGTAATATGGTGGTGAATATTTTTAATTGTTAGTTTAAATACATATGAAATGTATATTAATTTATTTAAGTTTTGATATATAATTAAATGGTGAGAGATTAGTTGTAGGTTAAATAAATATGAAGTCAAGTAAGTTGAGTTTGGTTGTTTTTATACTTTTTATATTTACTGGGTGTGGTGAAATTTATTCTCAACCTTCTGATAAATATCCATTTGAAGTGAAAATGAAAGCTTTATTAGGGGATAACCTTGAAATTGTGAACTCAATACGTAAAGCAGAAGTTCAAATTTCTTCTTTTAGGTTTGAAAAAGATCCTAATAAATTGAAAAAATTAATCAACCAATTAGAAGAAGATGGCTGGGTGTTAAAAGGCAAAGGACAAGGAGTTGATACTTATTGTTTAGGGAGAAATAATAGAATTAATGTTGTGAGCCCTACTATGATAGGTGTTTTTGATTACCAAGGTGGGAAACTCAATATAACAGATTATAATTCTGACGCTATATCTTATAGCTATAACAAATGGGGAGATGATATGTGTGAGCAATCTGAGGAGTAAGTTTTTGAAATTTATAGTCTTATTTATTTAATTCGGTTTGAGGAGTTTAAATTTAAGATAAATATCTATTTATAAATGGTATAGGAAGATTCTTGATGATATTGGAATGATGGTGCTAATGGATTAATATTCTAGGCATGATATATTTATTTTAAATAGGATTTTAACACTATATAGCTTCGAGAGTCTTTATGGATAATAAGAAAAGTAACTTTATTGAGTATAGTCGTATTCTTACATTTTGGCGTGATTTAGAAATATTTACTATACCTTCTGCTCCAACTTCAAAAGATAATGATAAATTCACAAAAATAATAACTTTAAGATTTGGTGAGAAACTACCTTGGGAAATGGTGGAATATCAGCCAACATTAAAAGATATGTATATCCATACAGTTTATATTGGTGTAGCAGATCAAGAAGAATTGACTAGACTTGTTTTGCGTAAGATTGTAAGCAAAGAGTTGAGTGATAAAGAACGTGAACGTATTTCGGGTACTGGGTGGTTAGCGTCTTTTACTGTAAACGAAAATGGATGTCTAAGTGCTGATAGCTATGCACCAGCCAGTTATGTATATGGTACCCAGGCTTTAAGTCAAGGAGAGCCCCTTATTGACTTAAATGCAAGACTTACTAGAGCTAAGGAGGAGTTTGCTCAGCGTTGTCATCGCTTAGTTCAATTGAAAGAGGATTATCGATGTTCATGGAAGGATTTGCAAAGTGAAACGGATTTAATTAGATCTATTTTTGCTCATGATGAGCAGATTGGATTAGATTGGCGAGTCGTAGTTGCTACAAAGCGATTACCTAGAAAAAAAGCGTTAGAGGATATTGAACAAGAGGTTAATTATCTGAACTCATTTTATTTAGATGATCTAGATAAAATGCTGAAACAAAGTTCATTAAGTCAACCATTTGGCCAAGCGTTATCTACATATCTCGGGGCTTCAATTATTCATGATAAGCGAATAGATATTTTAAAAAATCATGAAATTATGGGAAAACTTGTCTGTGCAGCCAATTTACCTATTGCGCGTTGGCCTAACGCACCAGATAGACCTTTAGTGTTGGCACAGCAGGCGGTAGTTGCTCATATAGAAAACTCATTGAAAAATCAAGATGGTATTCTCGGCGTAAATGGACCGCCAGGTACTGGGAAGACAACTTTACTGTGCGATGTTATTGCGACGGTTATTACTGATAGGGCTAAGCGAATTTCTGCACTTTCTACACCTGAAGCTATATTTAAACAGCCTATTCGGCTTATGGGACGAAGATTTTCACCCATTGTTGAGGAGTTGGTGCGAGATAGCTCAATAGTTGTCAGTAGCAACAATAACAATGCTGTAAAAAATATTTCACAGGAGTTGCCTGCTACTAGTAAATTAGACAAGCGGTATGAAACAGATTCTTTATATTTCTCTGAAGTCATAAGTGGAGTTTTTGATAGTCAACGAGTTCAGGATGAAAATCAAAAAACAATTCCTGCATGGGGTTTAATTGCTGCGGCTTTAGGTAACAGTACGAATCGGAGATCTTTTGCTCGTGCTTTTTTTAAAGAGGATCATATTGCTGAGAATGATGAGGAGGAGAGCAAAAATTCATTTATATCGATGAAACAAATACTTGAGGATGCAATTCCTCATATTAGTGCTTATTGTCGGAAATGGCACACAGTCAAAAGTGAATTAATTGAATTAATTGAAGAATTAGAGAAAAAGCGTTCAGTTTTAATAAAAGCAGAGCAGGCTTCACTTGTTATTTCAGAATGTATGGAGAAGAAGGAAGAATTATCGGAAACGATTACGCTCAAAAATGAAGAATTAAATAAGCATCAAGATTTATATCGTCAAATACAGGGAGAGTTACAAGACCAGGCTATTTTAATACAATCTAAACAGCAAATATTAGGGCAAATTCAGATATCACATGGACCTCGGTTATGGGATCGTCTATGTGCATTATTTGGTTACCGGACTCACCGTACAGAAGTCTATGATAAGCGAATTAGTGAAGCAACTTTATCATTACAAGAAACTACCGCTCGCTATGAAAAGCTCATCAATGATAAGACATCAAGCCATAAAATTATAAAAATTTGCGAGCAGGAGTTATTGAAATTAAATGATGAGCTTCTTGTAATAAGGCAAAAATGCGACAAGTTGATTTCCGATTTACAGGCGGTACACGCTTTAGGGGTAAGACATGTCATTGGGCCTGATTTTTGGAAATTATCGTTTGAAGAATTGCATAGGACTTCAGTAAATACTTCAGAAATTATCGATGATATTCGTGCCCGTATTTTTATTAAATCGATACAGCTACACAGACTAACGATTTTATCTAATGCCAAAAGATTTTTAAGTAATTTGAGAATGGTCGGGCAAATGCTTTCAGGAAATACCAAAGGTCTTTCCCTTCATGATCGTCCTGTAATTTGGGACAGCCTGTTTTTTGTGGTTCCTGTTGTTTCCACAACTTTAGCTTCATTTAGTCGGCTTTTTGCAGGCATGGGACAAGATAGTTTAGGGTGGTTATTAATTGATGAGGCAGGCCAGGCTACACCTCAATCTGCAGCAGGTGCAATCTGGCGAAGTAAAAGGGCTATTTTAATTGGTGACCCTTTGCAGGTTGAACCGGTATTTACACTACCAGATAGTGTAGTTGAGATTCTACGCAAACAAAATGATGTGGATTTATCTTGGTCTCCTGTCTTCGAATCTGTACAAACAATTGCTGACAGAATAACGCCATTTGGTTCATGGATTGATGATGGTAGTGGAGATAATCAATCAAGAATCTGGACTGGTATGCCCTTAAGAACACATCGTCGTTGTGATGACCCTATGTTTTCTATTGCAAACAGTATTGCTTATGCGGGTCAAATGGTTCAGGGGCGTGTTGACCGCGAAGGAAAGCCTACACCAGCAAATATAGCTTATGATATTGGTGTGAGTACATGGATGCATGTAGATTCAATAGATTTTGCTCATCCTGTTAATTCTGGAGAACTTGATGTATTGATTGATTCTTTAAGAAAGCTTGAAGAAAAGCGAAAAACTACAATTAATAGTTCAAAAATTAAAATATATGTCATTTCACCTTTTAGAAAAGTTATTCAAGCATGTAAAAGCAGTATTGAAGAGGCAGGAATAAAAGGCATTGAATGTGGCACTGTACATACTTTTCAGGGTAAAGAGGCGGATATCGTATTTTTAGTATTAGGTACAGCGAAGGATCGTACCGGGGAAGGAGCTAGAGCTTGGGCTTCCTCAAGTCCAAATTTATTAAATGTTGCTGTGACACGAGCCAAGAGTCGTTTGTATGTGATCGGTAATGTGGATACTTGGTCTAAAATGGACTATTTTTCAACACTCGTTAATATACTTCCGGTGAAAACGGTAAATGTAGTAAACCGATCAATTGAATTAGAATAGGGTGGAATTACTAATTAGAACCAAATTAAAGGCTTTGACTTAGTCGTGATTTCTATGTGGAGAACAGTAATGAGCTCAATAAAAAAACTATACTATTATAGATCATCAATATTTTTTTAAAGTAAATGAATATTCTCTACACAGAAATACCTGTATAGATCTGAATAAAAACAACTTATAATGATTAGGTTGTTTTTATTTATGACCTCTTTGAAAAAAATTAAAAGGTATAATTGTTTATAAAGAAAAATAATATGAAAACATGCTACATAGGATTTAAATCTTTTTGGATTCTATTGAAACAGTTACCACTATTAAAGTTAGAGAGAAACATGCCTTGGAAGCAATTTGTTCAAAAACTGGATAAATTTTGGCTGGAAAAGAAGTCACGAACTGGTGAGAAGTAAATGTTAGATAAGATCAGTAAAATTTTATTATTAATTGGAATATTATCTCTTATAGGCTGTTCCATAATAGATAAAAAAACTTGTATTAATCATTTTAATAATAGGGTTTCTATTTTAACAAAAGATAGTCAAATTATTAAATCAATTAATTTAATTAATAAGAATATATTTTGTGGAGATCAAACGTATAGTGAGTTTTATAATAATATAAATTTATTTCTATTAGGATTAAATAATAATCAAAAAAAGAATTTTTATGTAATCTTATTTTTTACTGAATTCCATAAAAATGATAATGGTGGTGAGTTTATTGAGTTTTTGTTAAGAAATAAGATCGATATTTCTGATCAATATATAGAAATATCAACTAATAATCATTTAATATCTCAAATGAAATATACAAATGAAGAATTATTGAATATCAAGAAACTGGGTGAATTGTTGAAGAAATAGTTAAATTTGATAAAATCTATTTTTATTTACTCTTAATAAGGAATAATTTTGTCTTTACAGCCATCTTATATTGCTGGGTTCTGGCGGAGGACTTTTGCTTTTATTATTGATGTTGTACTAGTGAGTCTATTTTGTGGGCTTATTGTTAGTATTTTTTCGCGTTTATTACATCAGCATCCTGTGATTTCTACTTTAGTGGGCTATTGGTGTGTCATTTTATATTTTGGATTATTGAATAGTCATTTAAATCTAGGAAAAACTTTTGCAAAACAGTTATTAAAAATTAAAGTGCTGGATCTGGAAGGAAAAAATCTATCAGTTCCCTTATCTATTTCACGTGCTGCGATTCTATTTGCGCCTCTATGTTTAATTTCTTTAAGTGATTATATTGAAAACTTAACTCTCTCTTGGGGCATTAAGCTATTATTTATTTGCTTACAAATTTTAATTATATATTTTTATCTTTTTAATAGCCGAAACCGTCGATCGATCCATGATTTTATATCAGATTCGATAGTTATTAACGTTCAACAAAATTATACTAATATAAAAATACCTTCTACATGGCGGAAACATAAAGCTTTTGCCTCTATACTTGCAATTGCTTGCATGGTTTTTGTGATAAATCTAGCTTTATCCCAAGAAAAAAATGAAGAGATTATTCAGACACGATTAAAAGATATGCAGCCAGAAATTATACATATTCAAGAAACTTCAGAATCGATAAACGATAGGAAATTAAATTACTTTGATGTTCGAATTAAAAGCCCAGACAAGCTTAATAATCCTTTTTTTGCACAGCAATTTATTGAAAATTTAAAAAAAGTTACCCCGGCATTGATGGATGGAAATAGTGAGATACTCTTGGTCTTAAGAACAGATCTTCAATTTGGTCTAATTTCAACAGGCCAGTACAGTCTATATTCTGTTGAGCAGAATGATACAGAGTTTAACGTTATAGAGCAGCAAAGTTCTGAGTTCAATCAAATATCCTTTTTATCGATCAACTTCTAACCTACGTTTCAGCTAACTAAAGAATTATTAATGTTAATATTAAGTTGTTTGTTCAGAAAGATTTCTGATATCCGCTTTAGAAGTAAAATTCTGATTTGAGATAGACTTTATCAGTATTCAAACCAAACAACTTATTTGGCTCTTATTTTCAGAAGTTAATTTCTATCTATTCAGACTGAGCTAAGTCACTTTCATGACATGATAATTTATAATAATTAGCTTTTAGTCGTGAAGGGATTTTAAAGCTATAATCCTCACTATTTAACTCTATAGGACTGACAATACATTGGCACTTGTGGATGGCCTCAATGTACTTGAAAATTCTATCTTCGTAAGCCTATTGATTAGTCTACTAAGCTTTATATCAATTTATTGAATGTAGCTTGAGCAAACAAAAATGACCCGATCTATATAAAAATTGGTGAACTTTACTACTTACCTAAAATTCAAAAGTTAGTAAATGAAAAATTTGGTGGCAAAAAAGTTGAAGTCAATAAGCTTGTTTCTGAATTTGCAGACATCAAATAACTAATTTTTTTGTTTAAAATTATTTTCATAGTTAAGTCATGGCAACCGCGGTCTAGCTTTGTTTTATTCAAAAGATTGGATAGAATTTAGTAAACTTTTAATAAGATTATATCCGGAAATAAAAAAAAGAATAAATTTAAACTATTTATTACATCATCAATAGAATAGCTTCATATATTTCAAGCTATAAATATAAAATTATCTAGTACTTGTGAGGTTTCATAATGGGACAATGCTTTTGATCCCTCTAGTTTTACGTTTCCAACATTAGTAAAAAAGCAAATAGAGTAAATTTTACAATATTTGTTTTCATCCATAAGATCAAATAATTATTAGAGAGAATATATAGTATTGTTAGAGATAAAGTATTATTTGAATTATATTTATTTGTAGGAACTTTAGGGATTGATAAATATTTTATTATATATCCTGAAAATATGGGCCAAGAAACAGAACTGCACTATAACCATTATCGCGATTATGATCCTCATAGCTCAAGATATATGATCAAAGATCCGATTGGGTTGGAAGGTGGACTAAATACTTCGGCTTATGTAAATAACGCTACTTAATTGGTGGACCCAATGAGATTACAGCCAGTAGGTGGAAAAATCAGGATTAGGTATAGGTTTCTTATTTCTAAATACTATGGCTGGGTTTGCTAAAAATCCTGAAGATGCTCGTGCTTTAAGAGTATTAGGGGCGATAGGTAATAATAATTTAGCGGCAGCATCAGTTGCAGGTTATGGATCTTATGTTGTAGTAGGCACAGTGGCCGCTGTATCTGCTGCTGCACCTGTAGTAGGAAGAGTGGCTGCGCCATTTATTGGTACTGGAGCACACTTAGAAGGAGCCGGTTTAACTGCTGGAACTGTGGGTAAAGCTGCTGTCACAAGTGCGGGAATTGGTGGGGGGTGGACATAATTTCTCTAGGAGTTAAGTGTAAATGCTTAAAAGATATTAATCTTGTCGTACTGGGCGAGTTGCTGCTGTTAGTGCTGTGACAAGTGGATGGGGCGCTACAACCTCCACTGCTGTGGGCTTTCGGCAAGTTGGTGGGAAAAGTATAGTGTTAAATGTGCCAAATATGGGACAGTTCCTTAAAAATAATGCTTCAGGAATGGTTATATTCGCAAATGAACAAATGATTGGACAAGCTGGTTCGAGAGCTGTTAAAGCTGCGACTGAGAAAGATAAATCAAGTAAGAAATAGTAAGGTGAAATAATGCTAATGATGTTGGTAGAAGTAATTATGGGTGTTTTCATTGCTAATTTTAAAGCATCAGAACACCCTATTATAAGTATAATAATACGTGGCCTTTTGGTGGCGGTAATCGGCTTTTTTATAGCATTATTTTCTTCAATCCTAGAAGGTTGGGACTTTTCGATTGGGTTTGCTTTAATATTCAGCCTGATAATTGGCTTGGCCGTAAGTATTTTTCTGTTCGCGGTAGAGGCTTTTTTTAACTATATTGATAAGAAATGATTTTATATATTAAGAAACGTTAGAGAAGTAGTGATAGGAGTTATAAAGGGAAGTTGAAATGAAAAAAATTGCAACGAATCAATTGAATCTTGAAGATGTACCTACGGACTATAAGTGGAATAGTTTTGTTCAGTTTGCTTTAAGTTTTGATCCTAGATTAGAGATAGACCAATGGAGCGAAAGTGATTATATTAGTCCAAATCGGTTGCCAACTAAGTCGGATTCTATAATAGGATTGAGAAGCTATTTGTACCATCTTCAAAGAGTAAATAATCAAGAAATTAATGATGAAAATACTTTAAAATTTAGAGTGGAAAAAGTATATATTTTATTAAGAGAAAAGTTAAGAGAATTTTAATTTCCTTATATTCTTAATAGAAGTATATATAAATTAACTTAAGTTAGAAAGTAGGAGAACACTAATTTATAGCATATTATATTATTTATTAAATTATATTGGGTGTTATTCTAAAATATGAAATTTTTCTTATCAATATTTATATTTAGTGCATTAACTTTGGTGGGGTGTGATTCATCTAATGTAAAAGTTAAAAGTTCTAATAGTAAGTTAAGTAAATATCAAAAGAATGCAGAAAATGGTGACCCTATTGCCCAATATAATATGGGCGTAGTATATCAACTAGGTTTAAATGGTGAGAAAGTAGATTTGGACAAGGCTGTTTATTGGTTTGAGAAAGCTGCCGAACAGGGTGAAGAGGAAGCTAAAGCTAATTTGGGTATAATTTATTATACAGAGGGAACTAAATATACTAATATTCCTAAGGCTTTAGATACTTTTTCTGAGCTTTCAAAAAAAGATAATAGAGTAGCTCTTAATTTTTTAGGAAGAATGTATAAGGATGGAGTTGGTGTAAAACAGGATAATAATAAGGCTTTTAATCTTTTTAATAGAGCTGCTATTTTGGGGGACTTAAGTGCACAGTTTAATTTAGGTAATATGTATTTTAATGGTGAAGGGATCCCTTTAGACTATGAAAAGGCTACCTATTGGTATAACAAGACTATTATAAATGGGAAAGATGGAGATGCCGCTAAAATACTTGCTGGAATGTACTATGAAGGGAGAGGTGTAGAAAAAAATATTAATAAATCAATTGAATTACTTCAGATTGCTGCTGATCAAGGAGATCAAGAGGCGGCCAAAAATATAGAAATTATAAAAAGAGAGTGTGGTTGTTAGTAAAGAATATATTAAACTGGTCTGGACTAAGATAAATAATATCTAAGCTCAGACCAGTATATTCTTAATTATATAATATTTTTTGTAATTATTATTGGTTTAAGAAAAACTAAATTTATTTTCGAAAATTAGTTTTTTAGTGAAAACTTTATTAATAATTTGAGTCTACTATGATTAAATATTTAAATATCTTTATATTCAGTTTATTATTAGGGTGTAATAGCCTTGATAGTTCAGAAAATTCTGAATTTGTAAATTTGAAGAGCGCAGCAGAAGAGGGAGATATTCGGGCTCAGTCACAAATGGGCGATGCATATTTATTCGGTGAATATGATCTAAATGTAGATTATGAACAAGCTTTTAATTGGTATAAAAAAGCTGCTGATCAAAATGATGCAAAATCACAATATAATTTAGCAATAATGTACCTTAATGGTTATGGAGCAAAAAAGGACTTATCAAAATCTGTAGAATATTATAGAAAATCTGCTTTACAAGGTGATACTGATAGCCAACTTCAATTAGGAATTAGGTACTTAAATGGAGAGGGAGTTGAAAAAAATATAGAAAATGCAAAAGAATGGTTTCAGAAAGCAAAATTATCTGGTAATCAAGAAGCTGATGTTTATTTAGAAAAAATAAATAATTAATAAAGAATATATTAAATTTTTCTGGGTTACATAAATATTATCTAAGCTTAGGATGATATGTGAATAATAAATTTTATTAGTTAATTGGCCCATTTTATACTTTTTAAAGTATAATAAAATTAAATTATAAATTAATCATATAATTTGCTGTAGTAATTGTACTCCAAATCAGTAAGACTTTTGCTTTTTAAGTAACTTAACCCATTAGGTCAACCCTATAGGGCAGCAGCTAGTAGACGGAAAAAAATTAGGATTAGGTATAGAATTCTTATTTTCAAATATTATGACTGGATTTGGTCAAGTTGGTTGGAAAAGTATAGTGTTAAATGCGCCAAATATGGGACAGTTCCTTAAAAATAATGCTTCAGGAATGGTTATATTCGCAAATGAACAAATGATTGGGTAAACTGGTTCAAGAACAGTTAAAGCCGCAACTGAAAAAGATAAGTCAAATAAGAAATAAGGTGAAGTAATGTTAACGATGTTAGTAGAAGTGATCATGGGTGTTTTTATAGAGAACTTTAAAGCTTCAGAACATCCGATTATTAATATTATTATACGTGGCATTATTATTGCTATAGTTATGTTTTTATTGATGATATTTTTAGATCTATCAAATGGTAACAAAAGTTCTATTGGGCTAGGGCTGGCCATAAGTATTGGAGGTGGGCTAATAATTAGCTTAGCTGTTTTTTTAATTGAGATATTTGCAAATTATCTTGATAAGAAATAGTAATGCTGACAGTTATAGCTGAAGTGATTATGAGTATAGATACAAGTGGATATAATGAATAGAAAAAGCTTTATTTGTTGATTTTGGACTATTTAACCTGTTAAAATTTCATAAAATATTTACTTTAGAATATAGGATGGTAGCAAAGTAATAAAAGTAGATTTAATTGGGAAGCACTAAAGTTATAAATGATAGTTTAATAATAAATTTTTGATTTTGAAAGTTTATAAATTATCAATATTTTATTATTTTATAGATAAAAGGTCGTAGGATTAAGATAATGTTTTTTTTTTAAAACTTTAAATTTTTTTAGCTTAAGTTTACTTTTTTGCGCTTATGCTTATAGCGCTACTTATAAGAAAAATAATGAATTTCAATGGGCAGAAGCTGGGAATGTTAATGCCCAATATAACGTTGCAATGAACTTTTTAAACGGAGAGGAAGGTTATCCAAAAGATTATAATCAAGCTAAAAGATGGTTTGAGATAGCTTCTAAGCAAGGAGATGCATCAGCCCAAAATGCTTTAGGGATTATTTATTTAAGGGGGTTGGGGGGAGATAAAGATTTAAGTAAAGCAGAATATTACTATAGACTAGCCGCAAATAAAAATCATGAAAATGCTCAGTTGCAATTAGCTCTTATCTTATTAAATAGTAAAAAAAGTAATAACTTGAAAGAGGCTAAAGAATGGTTAGAAAAAGCTAGCCTTAATGGAAATATAGAAGCTAAGGATAAGCTTAGAGAAATAGAAAATAAATAATATTTTAATAATCAATACTTGGTTATTAAAATATTTTATTTAAGTCGAAAGAATATTTCATTTCTGAATCTTTATAGAGATATTATTTCTTTATAAAGGTTTGAGTTTTCTTTGTCAATCCAGAATAGTATTAGTCTGAAATTATGAAGTTTTTTTTATCAATATTTATATTTAGTCCATTAACTTTGGTAGGATGTGATTCATCTAATATACAAGTTAAAAGTTCTAATAGTGAGTTAAGTAAATATCAAAAAGATGCCGAAAATGGTGACCCTGTAGCCCAATATAATATGGGTGTAGTATATCAACAAGGTTTAAGTGGTGAGAAAGTAGATTTGGATAAGGCTGTTTATTGGTTTGAAAAAGCTGCTAAGCGAGGTGAAGAGGATGCTAAATATAATTTGGGTTTAATTTATATTAGTGATAATTCAAAATATAGAAATGTTAAAAAAGCGATGGAATTTTTTTTAGAAGGTATGGGGGAAAATGACGCAGAATCAATTAATCAATTAGGAATTATATATAAAGATGGTGTTGATACTTCTGTAGATAATACAAAAGCTTTATCTTTATTTAAACAAGCAGCTAATTTAGGGTCGAATAGTGCACAGTTTAATCTAGGAATAATGTATTTTAAAGGACAAGGTGTTAAACAAGATTTTATCGAAGCTAGAAAATGGTTTGAAAGAGCATATAAAACAGGTGGAAATATTAATGCAGCTTATACCCTTGCTGGAATGTATTATGAAGGGAGAGGAGGGAGTAAAAATATTGAAAAAGCACTAAATTTATATCAGTTCGCAGCTGATCATGGAGACCAAGAAGCTGCTAAAAATATAGAAATTATAAAAAAGAATGTGGGTGTTGATAAAAATTTATTAAATTGAACTGGGTTTAGATGAATAATATCTAAGTTCAGGATTGAATATGGTTAATAAATTGAATTAAATTAATATTTTTAAATCTAATATAAATAAGATTTTTATATATTAAGTGCTTAGATAAATATTAATTTAACTTGAATAATTCTTGAGCTGCATATGAATTTCCTACTTCAGCAGACTTTTCAAACCAAATACGAGCTAAGGATAAGTTCTTATCCACTCCTAATCCGTCTTTATATATTTTCCCAAGATGATATTGTGCATTGCTTTCGCCTTGATTTGCAGCTGACAAAAACCATTTTTGTGCTTGAGCATAATCTTGTTTTATACCATCTCCGAGTAAATACATAAGCCCTAAATTATATTGGGCATCAATATCTCCTTGGACGGCAGCTTTCAAATACCATTGAGAAGCTTCTAGCTTGTTTTGAGTTACTCCTCTGCCATGTAAAAACATGGTTGCTAGATTTGTTTGAGCATCTGAATCACCCGCATTTGCAGCATCTAAGTAGTATTTAATAGCTTTCTGATAGTCCTGCTTAATACCTAAACCTTTACTGTAGAAATTTCCAAGTTCATTTAAGGATGCAATGTCACCTTGTGCTGCGGCTTTCTCATACCAATATTTTGCTTTGACATAATCTGGCTTAATATACTCATTTCCCTTGTATAATAAACCTAAATTATATTGAGCATTAACATAACCTTTATTTGCAGATTGAGTGTACCATTCAATAGCTTTTAGAATATCGGCTTGAATATCTTTATATCCTTCCGCATATATTACACCTAAATTGTACTCTGCTTCAGAATCTCCCTTTTCAGCTTTTGACTGAATATCAGTTAAATCAATATTGTTTTTTATATTAGTATTAGTCTGACTAGATTGCTGTTGTTTAGTATTGTCATCTGTTTGTTTTATAGATTTTGCCCATCCTGAATTCAGGATGCTTAAGAGACAAATAGTTAGAAAAATTCTTTTTGGTAACATCTTTTATCCTCTATAGATATTTTACTTTGGCTCTTATTTTCAGAATTTAACTTCTATCTATTCAGACTGAGCTAAGTCACGTTCGCGACATGATAATTCATAGTAATTACCTTTTGGCAGAGAACGAATTTTAAAGCCATAGTAATCACTTGTTGACTCTATAGGGCCGAAACTACATTGATTTGTTTTTGCAAATTTTTCAATCAATTTCAAATTAGAAGTTTGTTTAAATACAGCTCCCCAACCTTCACTCACACAACAGCCCACATATTCAGACATATATTCATCTGAAATAAGCACAACGTTTTGTCCCATAAATTCATAAGGTTTTTTGAGTTTGTATATATCGTTATAGTCTGCTCTTGAAATATTAGGTTTTTTGGCTAGGAAACCTTTTTGTTTAAGAATTTGAAACTTTAAAAAATCTTCAGGACCAGTACCAAGTCCCCGATAAATCGAGCTATTGTCCTCTGCAAAACTATATGAGCTGAAAATGCTAATTAAGCTTAAAAGTAATAATTTTTTCATTTTAAATTTCAAAAGTTATATGAGGCCACAATTCTTTCATATCTTATGAATAGCGTAAAGTAAATGACTGATTTTTATAGTCTACTCATAAAATATAGTATCGGTAATAGTTAGTTATTAGATTATTTTTTTCTTTGAATAAGATGAGATAAGAGAGGGAGGAAAGCAACCTAAATAGTGGCTTTCCTATCTTTTAAAGTCATGAACGTGCTTTAAAAATAGGCTTAATGAAATAAGCTTATTTCTTCTGTTTAAAACGGTATTTACACTTCAAGCAGCGATAGTCCTGAAATATATTTTTATCAATCATTACGCCTGCTTTTTTACCAAAAATATTACCTACCACACCGCCAGTAATGCCTGCACTGATTGCACCGACAAATGTTCCTACAGTTCCACCAACAATTACACCTAATGGTCCGGCAACAGTACCAATCGCTGCCCCTACAGTAGCACCAGTTGCGGCGCCGCCTACAGTACCTGCCGTAGTGCCTGCAGCTGTTAATAAAACACCGCCAGTGGTTTTAAGTAATTTGTCATGATCACGTGTTTCAATTTCTGTAGAACCACATTTCGGACATTGCAGTGTTTTTTCCATAAAATTTTCCTGTCTTTCATCATTGAGCGACGCAGTGAATAGTGCGAGATCTATATGTGGGTAAAGCACTGGGTTAGATGAAGTGTCTTTTTCCTAGAAGGGCATCGCAACAATATACTTTGTCAGCCTCGATTTTAGCTGAACATAAGCACAAATAATTATAGATCATGTAAACACTTGTATTTTAATCATGATCTGTTGAATATAGGCTAATTGCTTGTTTTAGAATGAATAAAGAATACATAAAATATCTCAGAATTAATTATTGTGAATTAAATTAGAAATAGGCATATGGCATAATTGGTTTGTTCTGAAGGCCAATTGTTTGTAAACCCCAAAATAATAAAGGCTTATCCTGTTTGAATAAGCCTTATTTGAAGATTAGAGTGATTTTTTCCAACTCAAAATTGTATATAGCCCAAACATAAAGGCTATCCAGATTGGAATGAGAATTACCGACTTTTCAAAGCCTTGAGTCCACATGATATATAAAATCATGCCAATAAAAGTCAAAACGATATAGTTACTCAAAGGTGAAAATAGGGCAGGAAATTTGGCAACTTTATTTTCAAGCTTCATCGAACGTTTAAATTTTAAATGGGTAAAACTAATAATTGCCCAGTTTAAAACCAAAGCTGCTACAGCCATGTACATAAGATAGCTTAAAGCTTCTTCTGGTATGAAATAGTTAAGTAATACACACCCAAAAATTAGAATAGAAGAAAAGGTAACCGCGGATGTAGGTACACCTTGTTTGCTTACTTTTGCAAAAACTTTAGGTGCGTTGCCTTGAACTGCTAGCCCGTACAACATACGGCTATTGGCATACATCCCACTGTTATAAACAGAAAGGGCAGCAGTTAAAATAATAAAGTTCAGTAAATGTGCTGCCCAACCAATGCCCAGTTGGCTAAAAATCATGACAAATGGACTCTTATCTAAACCGCCAAGGTCCAGTTGATTCCATGGAATAAGCGACATAATAATTGCCAGCGAAGCCACGTAAAAAACCAAAATTCGGAAAATAACTTGGTTAATGGCTTGTGGAATACTTTTTTCAGGATTTTCAGCTTCAGCAGCGGTCATTCCAATGAGTTCAATACCGCCAAATGCAAACATTAAAAAAGCGAGCATATAAAATAGGCCCGAGAATCCATGAGGGAAAAATCCGCCATGCTGCCATAGGTTTGAAAAGCTAGCGATAGAGTCACTACCCGCGGTAAGCAGTAAATATAAGCCAAACACAATCATTGAAATGACCGCAGCAACCTTAATAATAGCTAACCAAAATTCAGATTCGCCATAAAATTTAACATTGCCCAAGTTCAAGCAAGTGACCAGCCCAAAGAAAAATAAAACTGAAACCCAAGCAGGGATATGAGGCCACCAATAATGTACATATTTAGCCACGGCGGTAAGCTCGGTCATGGCAACCAAAATGTACACTACCCAATAATTCCAGCCCGATAAAAAACCGGGAAATCTTCCCCAGTATTTTTGTGCAAAGTAGCTAAAAGAACCGACTACAGGCTCTTCGACAATCATTTCACCCATTTGGCGCATGATTAAAAATGCAACCAAACCGACATTGGCATAACCCAAAATGATTGAAGGACCAGCAGATTGAATGACTTGTGCCGAGCCTAAAAATAGTCCTGTGCCCACAGCACCACCCATAGCGATTAACTGGATGTGACGATTTTTAAGTCCACGTTTTAGTTGGGAAGATGAGTTACTCAAAATACTATGCGCTGAATAAAGAAGCCGGCGTTATTGTAATAGATTGAAAAGGGATAACCTAGTTTGAAAATGAATATTGCTTTGATATAAAAAGATTCGCACAAAACTGTACGAATCTTTTTTAGAAAATGACGTTTTTATAAATTAGAAAGAAACCATTTTGCCCGGATTAATCATTGCACCGAGGCCATACATGCTTTTAGCGAGTGGAATAACAACTGGGGCAAGGGTACGACCAAAAATAATATTTTGATGGTCAATTTTAGATAACATTTCAAAGTCATTCGATTGGCCAACAAAATCATTTGCGATGGCTTTACCAATACGTACTGTCTGCGCTACGCCATGACCGCTCCAGCCGTGAACAGCATAAATCGGGAACTTGTTGCCAAATTTACGGCTATCGACTGCACCATTTACCGTTAAATCAGTAGTTCCACTCCAGACGAAATCCATCTCTAGATTTTTAATTTGCGGGAATACGGTATGAATTCGATGCTCTAGATAATTTAGAGTTTTCTCTGGTCCCCAACATGTTCCAGTACCTTGTCCACCAAATAATAAGCGGTTATTAAAGACAGGGCGGTAGTAATCAATCTGGAACTGAGTGTCATAAACCGGATGTCCAAATGGCAAAAGCTCTTTGGTATCAAGCTCTAAAGGAGCGGTGGTCGCGACATAAGTGTAAAACGGAATAGTGGTATTGTTCTGTTCAGATAAAAGTTTAAATGAAGCATGGTGTACCGCTAAAACCACAGACTTTTTGGCTTTCACGACTGCATTTACTGTGTGAACATAAATACCATCTGCTTTTTCTTCTATTGAAATAACTTCTGTTTGCTCATACACAGAGCCGCCGTTTTGGCAAAAGCCATATATTAAGCCACGGTTTAAAGCCAACGGATGGATTTGTCCACCTAACTCATCAATTAAACCACCTGTATAGTAGTCTGACTTAATAAAGTCCATGAGTTCATGTTTACCCACAATACGGGTATGGTCTTCACCTAAGTATTTTCGGGCATCGGCACCTTGTGTTAAGCCAACCAAATGTCCCTCGTGAACGGCGGCAGTAATATGGCCGTATTTACGGTCAAAGTTGAGTTGGTATTTTTCAGAGATATCATCAATCAGTTGCATCGCTTCAGTAGAAGTAAAATGCCATAACTTTTTGGCATCTTCGTAGCTGAGTCGATCGGCCATTTCTTGAGCTTCCCAACGTGCTAAACCCGGGGTGAGTTGTCCACCATTTCGACCTGAAGCTGCACTACCAATACGATTTTTTTCTAATAAAACCGTATCTACACCTTGTTCAGCTAAATGTAAGGCAGTTGATGAACCTAATAAGCCACCACCAATAACAACCACATCACACTCGATGTCAGCATTTAAACTGTCAAATGTATGCCAATTCGAGAGGGAACTTTCATAGTAGTTTGCTGGGTTATCTACCGAAGTGCCGTTAACCGTGGATGTATCAAATTGTGCATGTTTTGGATTTAACCAGCTCCATTCTTTACCCACTTGTAAAGACTGACTTGGTTTGTATTCCACATCTTTTAAAAGTTGAGGTTTAGAAATAATTTTCATGACGAAGTTCCTTAAAAAATTAATAAGCATTACTAATTGCAATACTTTGTTTTTTAATCGTTTTATAAATGAATAGGAGAATGCCTAAAGCCAACCAGAAACATCCAAAAGTCAGTGAAGACGAGTCGAGATTGAGCCATAAACAAATAATGCTGACGACCGATAACAGCGGTAAAAATAGGTTTAGAAATTTATTTTTAAAACCTGAACGTTGCTTATCTTTAATATAAAATTTCATAAAAACTGAGAAGTTTACGGCTGTAAATGCAACGAGCGCACCAAAACTGATCAGACTGACAACTTGAGCTAAATCTAAGAAAATAGCCGACATTGAAATAAGCCCGACAAATAAAACCGAGAAAAAGGGTGTCCCTAAAGAGCTATGGATGGTTCCAAAATACTTTTTAGGGAAAATATTGTCGGTACCCATTATATACAGTAAACGCGAAGCACTGGCATGTGAGGCAAGGCCAGAGGCGACAGTGTTCATAATTTGTCCGCATAAGAAGATGGACTGAAACAAAGCACCACCGACATAAAGCACAATTTCTGGTAACGCTTCTGAAGGATGGTGAAAACGGACATTGTTTGGAAAATAAAGCTGAATAAACCAAGCGGCTGTGAAAAAAATAGCTCCGCCAGCAAGTGTAGTTAACATGACTGCACGGGGGATATTTTTGGTGGGTTGTTTGGTTTCATTTGAAAGGGTGGTGACCGCATCAAAACCCAAGAATGAAAAGCATAGAACGGAGGCCCCAGCAACAAGTGGTAACAGTGATTGCTGACCATGCCATAGGGGAGCCAAGGTAAGTACATGTTCGTAACCTTGGGTAGAGCCAATACCCCGGACCACTAAATATACAAAAATGACCATGAGGATAATGGGTGCGAACACAAACACGAGGCTTAAGTTGGCAAGTAACCGAATACGGAAACAGTTGACTAAAGTCACAAGGCCCGCCGATACCAGCACCCAAAACCAATAAGGCAAACTTGGAATCAGTGCGGTGAGATAAATTGCAGCCAGTAACACATTGATGAGTGGTAATAACAGATAGTCGAGTAGAGAGCACCAACCGACAAAAAAACCACTTTTGGGTCCTAAGCTTTCGGCAGTATAACTGTAGGCTGAGCCTGATTTTTCCGAATTTTGGCTAAACCTTGCGTAGCTCCAAGCAGTAAGCAACATAGCACCTAAAGCAAGCAAATATGCGAGAGGGACATGACCATTGGTAATTCCGGAAACAATACCGAAAGTATCAAAAACCGTCATGGGGGTCATATAGGCAATACCAATAATTGTCACTTGCCATAGCGATAATTTTTTTAAGGAAGACGCTTTATTTTCCATGTCTTTTCAACCTCAAATTTCGTTGTTTTTGCTTTTCATCCAGAAAGGCGATGCTATTTTTAGGCCAAAACTTCCCCTAGACCTGAATAAACAAGTCTGTTTGAAGAAAGTTTGAACAACAGCTAGGGCTTAGAGTGCTATATCACCTTGGTGGTACACTAAAGCGGGAATAAAAGGCCAATATTCTTTGCTTTTTAGATGACAACCAACTGGAAAGACTGACAGGGTTGCGAGAAAAACTGTTGATCAGTCTTAGCTTTAAATAATGTCCCGGTTCTGATGCTAATGTCATTTGAAGTAATGACTCGAGATGAATCATTCATAATGACCGCCTTTTGCTTAATGTTTTTGAGTTTTGGCATAAGTAGTTTTTCAAGGGCCGAAACTAAAATATCGGTCGCAATGACACCGATAAAATGGTCATGAATCATGACAGGGTGAGCAATGGTAATGGTATAGGCACCATTGCAAATATAATCCACATAAGGACCATGTATGCATGGACTTTTATTTTGTGCAGGTTTATGGAACCACTCAAATGAGCGGAAATCTAAAAAGCGCTGCGCATTTTGGTAGTTTTCAAGTTTCGCTTGTTGTAATTGATCTTCTTTTTTATACCACCATTCTAGCGTCCAATAGTCTTGCTCATCTTGAGTTGCCGGACTATAGCTAGCAAAACCCGTACCTTGACTATAATGGCTCTGAGAGAGAGCTTTTTTAATTTCTTTCTGCAAAGCAGCGCGTTCTGAAGTTGAAAGCTTAATATCTGCATTTTTTTCAGAAGCGTGTTTCGACAGAATTTTACTTGCTTTACTTGCGAGTGTTTCCGTAATAGAGGTTGTTTCGTCAACTACCGTCTTTAACAAATTTTGAAGCTCTTCTACATCTAAATGTTGGGTCATTCCTATAACTCCTAAAATTCCATATTCCTAACTTGTGTATTAATAAGCCATCTCATTTCTTATTTTTATTCTTTTTATTCACTCGATAACTTATATCGAAGCATTTGGTCAGTGAGCATTGAAACAATTTTTCTGGCTTGAATAACAGCTTCATTTTCATTGTTGTCAATAAAAGACGACAAAAGATGGTGATATTGTTTTACAACTTCACGGTGAAAATCATCATCTTGATAAAGCACGGCAATGAGCGGAGCCCATTCAGCCTGAATAGTGAGTTCCTGATTTGCCAGTCTTGAAGATTGGGCAAATGAGGTGAGTGTGAGTAAACAACGTAAATCAAGCTGTGCACGTGTATCTGCCTCAACGGCTTGTTCAAATTGATCAATTAACTCTTTGATTTTGTTAAGTTCGTATTCAGTTGTTCTTTGAGCGGCCAGATAGGCACTATGACTTAAAATTGCACTATGAAACTCACCTAAATCGGCAAGATACTCATTTGAAGCTTGGCGCAAAGGATGTTGATTTAAAAGTAAATCCGAAGGTAGCTCACAAACAAAACTTCCACCATTTCTTCCGCGACGTGTATCAATTAAACCCTTTACGCGTAAAGTATTTAAGGCTTCGCGAACGGTAATTGGTGAAACTCCCATTAAGCGTGCTAAGTCTGCTTCATTAGGAAGTTGTTCATTGCTTTTGAGCAAACCAGAGATAATTGCATTTTCCAAGCGTTCTACAACTTGTTCCGAACGAGTTGCTTGAGCAATAGGCGCAAAAATTATCGTATATGCTGACATGGCGAATTCTCTAAAAGCTAAGTCAAAAGACTTAGCTTAATGAAGCGGATAAATAGTTATTAAAACACGCCATAACCATGGACAGCCTGTTCATCTTCAGGCACAGCAGGTATTGCATCCCAAAGTTCAACAATTTTGCCATTATCGACTCGCCATAGTTCAAAATAGGCATGTCGATTTCCGGCAATACTGCCTTCGGAATGTGTCAATACAAATTGACCATCAGCAATGGAGCGATGCGTTTTTGAGTATACCAAACCTTGTCCTTCATTACGGATATTGTTCAAAAAATCAATCACGGCTTTAACGCCATCACCAATATCTGGACTATGTTGAATGAACTGATCGCCGTCGGTATATTCTTTAAAGGCTTCATAATTTCCATCGATTAATGACTTCTTGAAGAAAGACGTCACAATCTCGCGGTTTTTCTCTGGGTCATGGTGAGTTACGATTTCAGTCGGACCATCTAGTTGAGTTCTACCGCTTACATTCGGCGCAGCTTCTGCCACAAGACCATCCCAATGCTCGACAATTTTGCCGTCTTTTACTCGGTAAATATCAAAACCAACCAATGGGTTTTCATCTAAGCCTTGAAAGCGGCCATGAATTGCAACCAAGTCACCATCTGCTAGTACACGTACAGCTTCGTGTTGCATATCGGGACAATCTTCTACCAATTGACGAAGACCTGAAATACCATTTGCAACGAGTGGTGAGTGCTCTATAAAGTCTTCAGAAAAATAACGGTCTAGAGCAGTGGTGTCATGCAAATTAAAGAGTTCGTGATGGGCTTTAGTCACCAAGTCTTTCATTTCTTGCTTATTCATTTTGATCTCCTTTCAAAACGCATTGTTATTATTCGTTTGAACTCATCACATGTTTAACACGGGTATATTCTTCAAAACCGTAACCAGATAAATCTTTACCATATCCTGACTTTTTGAAGCCACCGTGTGGCATTTCCGCGGTTAAAGGAATATGGGTATTAATCCAAACTGTACCGAAATCAAGTTCACGTGACAGGCGTGTTGCACGAGCATGGTCTTTGGTCCAAACACTTGAAGCTAGGCCATATTCAACATCGTTGGCTTTTTCAATGGCATCATTTTCATCTGTAAATTTCTGAACCGTAATTACTGGTCCAAAAATTTCGTTCTGAATGGCTTCATCATGTTGTTTTAGGCCACTAATAACAGTCGGTTCAAAATAGAAGCCTGGGCGGTCTGCCTGTTTTCCGCCTGTTTCAACTTTGGCGTGAGCAGGTAAGTTGTCGATAAACGCTTTAACATTCTTTAATTGATTGGCATTGTTAAGTGGACCATAAAGCGCGTCTTGATCATCTGGATCGCCAAAACGGGTATTTTTTGCAGCTTCAACGAGTTTAGCTAAAAACTCGTCATGAACAGTTTCAGCCACAATCACACGTGTTGCAGCAGTACAGTCTTGGCCTGCGTTGAAATAGCCTGTTAAAGCAATCATTTCAACGGCTTTATCAAGATCGGCATCTTCAAAAACCAGTACAGGTGCTTTACCGCCAAGTTCAAGATGAGCTTTTGCTAAATTTGCAGCAGCAGAAGCAGCAACTTGTAATCCGGCGCGAACTGAACCTGTAATCGAAACAAGAGCAGGGGTTTTGTGTGATACAACTTTTGAACCGACTTGTGCTTGGCCTAACACCACGTTAAATGCACCTTTCGGAAAAAATGGTGCAGCAATTTCTGCAAGTAAAAGGGTACTTTCAGGAGTTGTGTCACTTGGTTTTAATACGACAGTATTACCCGCTGCCAAAGCAGGAGCAATTTTCCAAACCGCCATCATGAGTGGATAGTTCCAAGGTGTAACTTGGCCGACCACGCCGACTGGTTCGCGGCGAATAGAAGAAGTTAAACCTTCTAAATATTCGCCAGTTGCTGTGCCATCGAGTAAGCGGGCAGCGCCTGCAAAGAAACGAACTTGATCTGCCGATGCACCTACTTCTTCAGATGCAATTAAATGTTTTAACTGACCTGTATTGCGGCTTTGCGCTTCAATCAAACGGTCAGCATTTGCTTCAATAGCATCTGCCAAGTTAAGTAATGCTTTTTGACGAGTCGAAGGTGTACTACGTCCCCAAATTTTAAATGCTTCTTTTGCAGCAGCATAAGCTGCATCAACTTCTGCTTCGGTCGCATTCGGCGATTGTGCATAGACTTCACCAGTGACTGGGCTTACCAAATCGAAGAAATCATTTCCTTTGCTAGCAACATATTCGCCGTTAATGAAGTGTTGTAGTTGAGTTTTAGCCATTTTTTATACCTTGTCCTTAGGTTTTAACATATAACATATAATACTATATGTATTATGTTTTAAATTTTCTGTCAAATGCTTTGATGAGGGGAGTGAGTGAAAAAGTGAGAATTTAAATCAAATTAGATTTTAAGTTTTTGATTTTGATTATTTAAAAAAATTAAAAATTTATTGAGGATTGTTAGAATAGGTTCATCATGAGGATGGCGCTTTTAGATTTAACGAGCAGCGATAGAGAAATTTTTGAATGAAAGGGAATGGATGAGCTCAGCCGTATAGTTGGCTCACCCCATGTTTAATTTAAGTTTGAATGCAGTGATTAGGTCTTATGGCTAGCAAGTAAAATACTAGTTTCACTGTTGTAAATACCTGAAATATTTCGAATTCTCTCTAATACTTTATCGAAGTTTTCTAAAGTGTCTGAACGTAGTTCAACCAAAATATCCCATTTACCGTTGGTTTTATGCAGACATTCAACCGCACTTTCTAGGCGTAGTTCTTTAATTACAGACTGTGCTTTGGTGCCTTCGACCATAATGCTCATCCATGCACGGATAACATTCCGTTCCGCATTTGGTTTAAAACGAACCGTATATCCGGTAATAATGCCCGAAGATTCAAGATACTCCATTCTCTTTTTAATCGTTGCTCTTGAGACGTGAACTTTTTCGGCTAACTCGGTTACAGACATCCGTGCGTTATCTTTAAGTAAACCTAAAATAATTTGATCAATATTGTCCATAATGTAATTGTCAATTATCAGATTGGTAAAAAATAATTCATTTTTTACTGAATTACAAATTTTGTGAATCAATTTGATTTTGAATAATAAGGTCATCAGTTAACCTGAATAATTCAATTTAATGGACTAGATAAGATGAATAATTTTGCAGTTTCTCGTGGTGACTTTAACGAGTGGATGGTCCCGGTATTTGCACCGGCAAATTTCATTCCGGTACGTGGTGAAGGTTCACGTATCTGGGATCAAGAAAATAAAGAATATATCGATTTTGCAGGCGGGATTGCAGTAAATGCATTAGGTCATGCGCATCCAGTGGCAGTCAATGCGTTAACAGAACAAGCAAAAAAACTTTGGCACGTCGGTAATGGCTATACAAATGAACCCGTTCTACGCCTTGCAAAACAACTCACTGAAAATACATTTGCAGACAAGGTTTTCTTCTGTAACTCAGGTGCAGAAGCGAATGAAGCAGCTTTAAAACTTGCGCGTAAAGTTGGGCTAGACAGTGGTGTTGCTGGCAAAAGTGGCATCGTTGCATTTAACAATGCGTTCCACGGCCGTACTTTATTTACCGTTTCGGCAGGTGGCCAACCAAAATATTCACAAGACTTTGCACCACTTCCAAATGGCATTAATCACGTTGCTTTTAACGATTTAGAAGCTGCAAAAGCAGTCATTAATGAGCAAACTTGTGCAGTCATTGTTGAGCCAATCCAAGGTGAAGGCGGAGTTATTCCTGCTGACATCGAATTTTTAAAAGGCTTAAGAGCACTGTGTGATGAGTTCGGTGCCTTACTTATTTTTGATGAAGTACAAACTGGTGTCGGCCGTACAGGTGCACTATATGCCTACATGAACTACGGTGTGATTCCGGATGTACTGACTACTGCAAAAGCCTTGGGCGGTGGTTTCCCAGTCGGTGCAATGTTAACAACTGATAAGTTTGCTCCGCATTTTTCTGTCGGTACACATGGTACGACTTATGGTGGTAACCCGTTAGCAAGTGCGGTTGCAGGAGCAGTCTTTGAGTTTATTAATACACCTGAAGTGCTGAATGGCGTTAAAGAGCGTCACGACTACTATAAAAACGCTTTAAATCAATTAAATGAAAAATATGAAGTCTTTAAAGCAATTCGTGGCAGTGGTTTATTGCTCGGATGTGTTTTAAAAGACGAGTTTGCTGGTAAAGCAAAAGATATTAATAACCTTGCGGGTGAAGAAGGTTTACTGAGTCTTATTGCTGGTCCAAATGTAGTCCGTTTTACACCTTCTTTAATCGTTCCATTTGCTGATATTGATGAGGGCTTAAAACGCTTTGAACGTGCGCTTGCTCGCTTTGTGGAAATTCAAAAGGATGAACAAGCAGCATGATGATTATTCGCTACATTGAACCTAGGGATGTTAATGACCTTTACCTGTTGGCGCAAAAAGCAGGTTTTGGCTTGACATCTTTGCAGCCAAATATGGAAAAACTTGCTGCTCGTATTGAGAGGGCGTGTAAGACAGTCGCAGGCGAACTCCCAAAGGCAGATCAGGTTTACTTATTTGTTTTAGAAGATACTGAACTCAACAAAGTTGTTGGCGTTTGCGGTATTGAAGTCGCTCTTGGTTTAAAAGAGCCTTGGTACAATTTCCATGTAGGAACCCAAGTTCACGCTTCAGAACCCTTAAGTGTTTATAACGCTTTACCTACTTTGTATTTGAGTAATGACCATACTAACTGTAGTGAGCTTTGTACTTTATTTTTAGATCCTGACTATCGCTTAAATAAAAATGGCAAATTTTTATCTAAAGTCCGTTTCTTGTTTCTCTCTGCCTTTCGCCAATATTTTGAAGAAACGATTGTTGCCGAAATGCGTGGATACTCTGATGCAAATGGGCAGTCACCATTTTGGAATGCGGTAGGCCATAAGTTTTTTAATATTGAATTTACCAAAGCCGATTATTTGAGTGGGGTGGGACAAAAGGCTTTTATTGCTGAGCTGATGCCAAGACATCCACTCTATGTTGATATGCTGCCTGATGATGCTAAAGCCGCGATTGGTATTGTTCATCCCAATACTCGACCAGCCTACAATCTCTTGCTTGAAGAAGGACTGCGCTACAAAGGCTATATAGATATTTTTGATGGTGGTGCAACGCTGCAAGCAGATATTGAAAATTTACGAGCAATTAAAGAAAGCCAGATTTTAACTGTGCAAGTTGTAGAGTCTATTCCTCTTAGTTCAGGTGATGAACCCTATATTGTGGCCAACGATAACTATGAAAATTATCGAGCCATTCTTGTATTCGGCACACCTTATCAGGAGTTATTGCAAATAACAAAAGCACAAGCAAAACAATTAAATGTTGAAAATGGCTCTTTAGTTCGTGTGCTAAGTGTCCATGTTAAACAGGACTCGAACCCACAGATAGTGAACAAACTTAAAGAAACAGAGCATTTGCGAATGGCTATTAATTAAGCAGAAATACTATACATTTCACCAAATTTAAGAAGGAATACTATATTATCGCTAGCGCAAGAGGGGTATATGGATAAATACAATCTTGCTCGCTGAGCTGGAATTAATTAGCCTGTTTTTCTATATAAAAGGTAAATCAATAAAATATTTAATTAATCTATATATTTTAAGTGATTATCGAAATTATATTTTGGAAATCAGGTTAATATAATAATGAAGGAAAGGAATGATGAATAATTTTTATTGTTATAGGTGATGGCTTTTAAAAAGGAATTTATAAGGTCTTAAGTGATTTAATAATATTTTTAGAATGGTTTAATGGACTAAATTAATAATCATATAATTTGTTTATTATTAAAGCATTTACGACGGTTGCTATAAATTGGAGTAAATATTACATGAGTAAGAATAACGGAAAGCAGTTCCTGGAAGGAGATCTTCTTGGTAGTCAACATATGACTGAGCAAGAAGAAGAGAAATTGCAGCGCTCATTGACAAATCGTCATATTCAAATGATCGCAATCGGTGGTGCAATTGGTACTGGATTATTTATGGGTTCCGGGAAAACATTAAGTGTTTCGGGTACTTCAATTGTTTTAACCTATTTAATTATTGGTTTCTTCTTTTTCTTCGTAATGCGTGCAATGGGTGAATTGTTGCTTGCGAATACCAATTTTAAAACATTCGCCGATTTTGCAACGGCTTATCTCGGTCCGTGGGCGGGGTTCTTCCTTGGTTGGTCCTACTGGTGTAACTGGATTATTACTGCGATTGCCGATGTAATCGTGATCGGAGGGTACATGCAGTTTTGGTATCCAGATTTACCTGTTTGGATTCCGGCATTTACTTCATTGGCGATCTTAACCATACTCAACTTTGTGGCTGTTCGGCTTTTTGGTGAACTTGAGTTTTGGTTCTCACTCATCAAAATTACTGCAATTATTCTGTTTATTCTGGCTGGTATTTATTTAATTGGTACCGGATTTACTTCTCCAAATGGGGTTAAGGCCTCGATGAGCCATTTGTTTGAAACACAATCTATGTTTCCTTATGGCGTTACAGGTTTCTTGGCTGGCTTCCAAATTGCCATCTTTGCATTTGTGGGTATTGAGCTTGTCGGTACGACTGCTGCTGAAACCAAAGACCCGCATACTTCACTTCCGAAAGCAATTAACTCTATTCCTTTACGCATTTTATTATTCTATGTAGGCGCCTTGGTTTGTATTATTGCAGTCACATCTTGGGCAAAAGTTTCACCAGAAAAGAGCCCATTTGTAGAAATGTTTACTTTGGTCGGGTTACCAATTGCGGCGGGTTTAATCAACTTTGTTGTTGCGACTTCGGCTTTATCTTCTGCAAATAGTGGAATCTTTGCAACCAGTCGTATGTTATACGGTCTAGCGTTAGATAATGATGCACCTAAAAGCTTTAGTAAGCTGTCAAAAAGAAAAGTTCCAATTAGAGGACTTGTATTTTCAATGGCATGCGTAACGGTTGGAACATCTATTTTATTTATTGTGCCTAATGTTATGACCGCATTTACGATTATTTCAGCGCTCACTTCAATTTTATGTATTTTTACGTTTATGTTGATTGTGCTTTCGTATATTTATTATCGTAAGAAAAGCCCAGAACTACACATCCAGTCAAAATATAAAATGCCGGGTGGATTATTTATGGCTTGGATGACTATGTTGTTTTTAGTGTTTACTATCGTAATTTTGGCTTTAGACCATGATACTTTAATTGCACTTGAGTGCTCACCAATCTGGTTTATTGGTTTGTTTATTGCCTATAAATATAAAAAGAAAAAGATGTTGCAGCTTGATATTTTAAAAGCTCAAAAGGTTGATTATATTTAAATAAATTTTAGTGATTTTATTAGAAATCTTATTATTTAAACCAATAGAAAAAGCCTCATTACGAGGCTTTTTCTATAATGGTTACTTAATATTTGGATCGCCTTTTTTCAAGAAAAAGCGAATCGCTAACTTTTGAAGGAATGTTCCATAAGGAGGGTGGAAAAGCTGAGTCGGGAAAAACCGATGACGAATAAAAACCGTTTTAGCATGTGAAAGTTCGCGGAAACCTTCCTCACCATGATATGACCCCATGCCTGAGTTGCCGATACCACCGAAAGGAGCATCATGGTTAACTACATGCCAACCCCAGTCATTGATGGTCACACCACCCGAATGAGTTTCACGCAAAATACGATCACGTTCTAATGAACTATGCGTAAAGCAATAAAGTGCTAAAGGTCGTTCATCCGATTTCACATAAGTGATCGCATCATCTAAAGAATCATAAGCCACCACAGGTAAAATAGGGCCAAAGAGTTCTTCTTTCATAATGCGCATGTCTGGCGTGCAGTTCAGCACAATCTGTACAGGCATCCTGCGACCTTGTTGGTCAAAGCTGTAAGTATCGCAAGGAATAATACGAGCACCTTTTTCTTGCGCATCGGTCAAGACATCTTGGATACGTTTTAAATGGCGGTCGTTCACAATGGATGTGTAATTCTCATTATTTTCAATGTTTTGACCAAACATTTTTATAAAGCTTGATTTCGCAGCTTCAACAAATTCATCAATACTTTCTTTTGGAACCAACGCATAGTCAGGCGCTACACAGATTTGACCACTATTAGTTGCTTTACCATGGGTAATGCGTTTTGCAGCATCGGCAAGTGGATAATTACGGCTCACAATAGCCGGTGATTTGCCACCTAACTCAAGTGTAACAGGTGTTAGATTTTCAGCAGCAGCTCGCATGACGACCTTGCCAATAGTCGGGGAGCCAGTAAAGACAATATGGTTAAATGGCAAAGTGGTAAATCTAGCTGGATCTGTAATTTCTTCACCAAACACAGCCACTTCATCTTCATTAAAGACTTCGGCAAGCATGCGTCTTAGCATTGCATTAGTATTCGGAGTAATTTCAGGGAGTTTAATCATGACTCGATTGCCCGCAGCCAAAGCTGCAATGAGCGGGCCAAGTGCTAAATAAACAGGGAAATTCCAAGGAACAATCACACCAACCACGCCTTTAGGTTGGTATTGCACACTTAAACGGTTCGATAAAAATAAAAGCTCGGTACGGCGTTTACTTGGACGCATCCAGCGGCGTAAATGATGAATCGCATGATCAGCTTCCAACACAGAACCAAGCAAATCTAGTAGTTTAGATTCATCAAGTGATCTAGAACTAAAATCGGAATTAATCGCGGCAGCTAAAGCATCTTGATAACGAATAATTTGTTTTTTAAGTTGATGCAGTTTTGTGCGGCGTGCTTCAAGACTTGGGTAAGGATCTGCCTCAAAATTGGCACGTTGTTTGGAAAAAATAAGTTCCATATGTTCAGTGGCAGAGCCGCTATATTCTTTTAAAGTGGAGCGTTCCATTATTGTTCCTTCCATACTTTTGCTTATCATACTTTATGCTTGAAGCGTCGTATGGTCGATGTTAAATTGAGACAACAAGAGGTAGTTTAGTGCCATTATGCACGTCACTCTAGGGATGGTATGAGTTAAATGCCTAAAAATCTTTATAAAAATGCAAATAGTGTTATCGAAGGAAATTATGATAATACACCCTTAGGTGCCAATACATATTTGCTGGGTTTAACCAGTTTATTTGATGAAATGGGGGCGCAAGGCCATTCAATATCCGATGTTTTATCTGGCACAAATATTTCACCAGATGCTATGAATCAATCCTCTTTATATATTTCCCAAGTCCAAAAAATTCAGCTATTTCAAAATATTCAAAAGCTATCAAATGATCCACTCATTGGTCTGCGCGCAGGGCAAAAGCAGCGATTGTCAGATTTTGGAGTGTATGGCTATGCGTTATATTCCTCACGTAATTTTAGACAAGCGGTAGAGCTTGGTATTCGACACATTAAGCTTGCAGGACCTATTTTAAAAAAGTCATTCTATGTGCGAGATGATGTTGCCATTTTTGAAGGGCAGGACATTATTGCACTTGGTAAACTTTTGCCTTTAGTGTGCGAGTTTTGGTTTAGCTCTATGCAAACTTTAATTGAACGGGTACTTGAAGGACCATTTCAAGCAAAGAAGCTTTTATTACCATACCCAGCGCTAGACTATGCAGAAGAATATGAAAAAGTGTTTCGTTGCCCCGTTCAGTTTAATGCTGGGGTGATGCAATGGCATTTTGATTTAAAGTGGCTCGATGTACCTTGCCCAAATGCCAACCCGATTACTGCGGACATGTGTAAGTCGTTTTGTGAGCGGATGCTAGGCGTTGCTGAACTTGAGGAGCCTGAGTTGGTGAAAACGATTCGTTTAATACTATTGGATGGAACGGGGCTTTTTCCATCAGCTCAAGAAATGGCTGAACGTTTACATATCTCAAAGCGTACTTTACACCGGCGCTTGGCAGGTTTTGATTTAACCTATCAAGAATTGTTAGATGAGACTCGGCGCCGGCTTGCGGATGAATATTTGCGAGAGACAACTTTAACCATAGATGAAATTGCTGAGAGAATTGGCTTTTCAGATACTTCTAACTTTCGAAAAGCCTACCGTCACTGGACAGGCATTTCACCAAATGAGTATCGAATACAGTACCTAAATTAGATTAAGGTTTGTTTATTATTTAAATCGAGAGAGTAACTTTTTCTGCAAAAATGGATTACAGAGCAAAATGGCAAATAAAATAATAAATATGCCGATAATGCTGAATAAATCCGGTAATTCATGCCAAAAAACAAATCCCCATATCCCTGCAAAAATAATAGCAATGTAATTCATTGGGCCAATTTGTCCTGCCGGCGCTAAGCTGTAGGCATAAGACATAAACAGTTGACTAATATTAGCTAAAAGTCCTGCGGCAATGAGTAGTGCTAGTTCATGCCAAGTGAAAATACGCCAATGCCAAAACATCGGAATAGAGGAAATTAAACTACCAAAAACACAAAAGTAAAAAACAATACGTTCAGGTGGTTCTGTACTGGTTAAAGCTCTTACAGTCACAAAGGCCATTGCTGATAAAAAGCATGCACCCAAGCCAATAAATGATAGTGCGTTAAATAGACCTTGATCGGGTTTAGCGACAAATAAAACTCCAATGAGCCCAATCACAGCGGCAAAAATCATCGATTTGGTAATTTTTTCTTTTAAGAAAAGCCATGCAATGAGTGGAATAAAGATAGGAGATGAGTAACTAAAAACCATAGCATTCGATAGTTTTAAGTTCGCAATGGCATAGAAAAAACCATACATGGCGGCTAGCCCGACAATACTTCGCCAAGTATGCATCCAGAGTTTATCGGTTTTAATAAAATCTAGCCCCTGTTTAAAGAGCATCGGAATAAAAATAAATAAACCTACTGCATTTCTAAAAAACACGACAGTCGCGTTATCTACCGTTTGTGAAGCAAAACGAATGCACACTCCCATAATGGAAAACAATAATGCCGACGTCATAAGACAAAGCAGTGCTTTTCCAAGTTGTGTAGAGGGGAGGTTTGAAGCAGTCTGATTTTGCATAGAGAAATACAGTTCTTAATTTTCGATGTTATTTTAGCAGCGCTGTTAAGTTTTAGTGAAATGTGTCGTAATTAATAGGGGAAATAAGAAAGATGAGGTGATATAACCTCATCTTCTAAACCTTATTAGGTCACTGGTGCAGGGTTAAATACAGCGAGTGAGTTATGAATACCCCAACGGTCCGACCACGTTTGTTTCTCACCGCTAGCCACGCGTAAAATCAGCTCAAAAAGTTCCCAGCCCACTTCTTCAATAGTTTTCTTCCCAATCGCAATATCGCCAGCACTGATATCAATCAGGTCATACCAACGGTTTGCAATATTGTTTCGGCTTGCCATTTTAATGACAGGTACGGCTGCCAGCCCGTAGGGTGTACCGCGACCTGTGGTAAAGACTTGAACGGTAATACCAGATGCCATTTGCTGCGTACCACAGATAAAGTCACTCGAAGGGGTGGCCGCAAAAATTAAACCCTTTTTAGTCGGTCTTTGACCCGGTGCGAGAACTTCTACAATCGGTGAGCGGCCCGATTTTGCAATTGATCCCATCGCTTTTTCTACAATGTTATTCAGTCCACCTTTTTTATTACCTGGTGTGGTATTGGCACTTCGGTCCACTTGGCCTGCTGCTAAGTAATCGTCATACCATTTCATTTCCCGAATTAGATCTTTGGCAACTTGTTCATTTGCTGCACGTGGAGTAAGTAGGTGAATACCATCGCGGACTTCCGTAACTTCAGAGAACATGACTGTACCGCCACATTGCACAATCAAGTCAGCTGCGAAACCAACGGCAGGGTTAGAGGTAACTCCGGAAAATGCATCACTCCCCCCACATTGCATGCCTACAACTAAATTAGAAGCTGGAACTTCTTCTCGAGTACGTTGATTAAGCTTTTCAAGGTGTTGTTCTGCCACGGTTAAAATATGGTTCACCATACTTTCAAAACCGTTATGGCGTTCATCTTGTAACTGAATAATATCTTCGTTTGCTAGGGGAATATATTTGTTTTCTTTAGGAATATTTAAAAGTCGTTCGGGTTGCATTTTTTCGCAGCCCAGACTCACCACCATAATTTCTCCACCAAAATTAGGGTTGAGTGCAAGGTTATGTATGGTACGAATAGGAACAATTGCAGCGGGTGCATCGATTGCCACACCACAACCATATAAATGGTTTAATCCAACTACACCATCTACATTTGGATATTTTGGAAGTAAATCACGTTCAATAATTTTAACGACATAATCGACAATACCCTCTACACAGTTAACACTGGTCGTGATACCTAAAATATTTTTTGTGCCGACGCTGCCATCCTTATTTTTATAACCTTTAAATGTATATCCGGTCAGTGGAGGAAGCTTAGGATCGGGGCGAGTTGCTAATTCAAGATCATCTAGCTCAGGTGCCTCTGGCATTTGGGTAACAGCTTCATTCACCCAAGAACCTGCGGTTAAATCTTTATTGGCATAGCCAATGATTTCGCCATAACGAACAATTGCTTCACCTTGCTTTAACGGCTCCAATAAAACCTTATGTCCTTGTGGTACTTCATCAACCAAGGTGAGTTGGTATTCTTCAATATATGTAGACGATGGTAAGCCACCGTCATTGACCACAATGGCTACATTATCGAGAGGACTGATTCTTATTAGGAGAGGCTTCAGCATGATCGTTCCTTGTATACATTTGAAGAGAGGTCATAACGCTTAATGTGTTTAAGCGTTATGGTGTAAAGGTTTAAGAAGTAGGTTTTAATTCGAAACGCTGAATTTTACCGACAATAACGGTATAGCAAATGACAGCTGCGATGGCATGTACACCGACATAAGTTAATGCCAGGTTGAAAGAGCCAGTACTTGCCAAGATATAGCCGATCACAATTGGGGTCACGATTCCTGCTGTATTACCAAATGCATTCATCATTCCACCTGATAAACCAACCATTTCTTTGGGTGCAACGTCAGACATCACTGCCCAACCTAAAGAGCCGATTCCTTTACCGAAGAATGATAAGGACATAAAGAATACAATTGCTGCTTGAGAATCTACGTAATTACATAAAATAATTGAGGTTGAAACCAAGAAGCCGACTACGATAGGGAGCTTTCTCGAAAAGCTTAAGCTGTAATTCATTCGAATTAACTTATCTGAAATTAAGCCACCTAAAATTCCGCCTATAAAGCCACAGAGTGCTGGTGCAACCGCTGCAAAACCCGCTTCTAAAATGCTGAGATGTCTTTCTTTGACAAGGTAAACAGGGAACCAAGTCAAGAAAAAATAGGTCAGTGTATTTACACAATATTGGCCAATAAAAATACCGAGCATCATACGTGAAGCAAGAAGTTGTTTAACTTTACCCCAAGTAATTTTCTCTTTTTTAGCGTTTTGGTTGTTTTCGCCCATATCGAGTAAAGCACCTTCTGAAGCAATGTATTTCACTTCTTCAGGATTTACTGTTGGATGATTGGTCGGGCTATAAATGACCTTGAGCCAGATAAAGGAAAGAATGATTCCTAAACCACCCATGACCCAGAAAATAGACTGCCAGTGGACGGTTGCAACAAGCCAGCCCATGAGGGGAGCGAAAAGTACGGTCGAGAAATAAGAGGATGAGTTAAAAATGGCAGCGGCAGTTCCACGTTCTTTTGTTGGAAACCATGCAGCAGCAATTTTACTGTTACCCGGAAAAGCAGGTGACTCAGACAGACCGACTAAAAATCTGAGTATAAAGAGTGAAGTAATGATGGTCGCAGTATCACCTAAAATGTCGGTAAAACCGATTAAAACAGTGAACAAAGACCATAAAAACAGGCTCCAGAAATATACACGGCGAGCACCAAACTTATCGAGTAGCCAGCCACCTGGAATTTGACCAATCACATAGGCCCATGCAAAGGCCGAGAAAATATATCCCATAGTGACTGAGTCAATTCCCAGTTCATGAGACATTGGCGTTGCTGCCATTGAGAGAGTTGCACGATCACCGTAATTAAAAGCCGTGACCAAAAAAATCATCGCAAGAATGTAATAGCGAGTTTTTGTATGCTTGGCTCTTTGCTGAGTCACTACAGCAATATTTGTTTGCAGATTATCCATATACAAACTCTTTTTAATAATCGACCTATTTGCATATCCGTGAAATAGGTGACGTCATGTCAAATTCATCGATAGAATAGATGAGAAAACGGAATGTTGTATCTACTCTATAGTCCTAATTCTAAAACCGCGCCTTTAGATGTATGACATCATATGATTAAAAATATTATTTTGGCAAGTAGGCTCGAAAAATAATTTTTGTGCGAGTTTATATTGACAAGTTGTCTGATGTCTTATAAGTTTTGGTGATGAAAAAATAGTATCAGTATGCCAAGGAGTATTTTAATGGCGACCTCTACACCTATTGTTAAATCCATTCGAGCAATCCCTGTTGCTGGGCATGACAGTATGCTGCTCAATTTGAGTGGTGCCCATGGACCTTATTTCACTCGTAATATACTCATCATTGAAGATAACTCTGGAAATATTGGTGTAGGTGAAATTCCAGGCGGAGAGAAAATTTTAGCGACATTAAATGATGCTAAAGCCTTGGTAGAAGGGCAGCCGATTGGTGAATATAAAAATCTACTTAAAAAAATTCAGCAAACTTTTGCTGATCGTGACAGTGGTGGTCGAGGAAACCAAACCTTTGATTTGCGTACAACCATTCACGTTGTAACGGCCTATGAATCGGCATTACTTGATTTGCTTGGTAAGCATTTAAATGTAAATGTTGCAAGTTTACTTGGTGAAGGGCAACAACGTAGTGAAGTTGAAGTATTAGGGTATTTATTCTTTATTGGTGACCGCAAACAGACTTCATTAGACTATGCGACTACACCTCAACATAACCATGATTGGTATAAAGTTCGTCATGAAAAAGCGTTAACACCTGAGGCTGTGCAGAGTTTAGCAGAAGCATCTTATGACCGTTATGGTTTTAAAGACTTTAAATTAAAAGGTGGTGTATTACAGGGCGAACAAGAAGCTGAAGCTGTTACAGCTATCGCGCGCCGTTTCCCGGATGCACGTGTGACGCTTGATCCAAATGGTGCGTGGTTTTTAGATGAAGCAATTGCTTTAGGTAAACATTTAAAAGGTGTGCTGGCCTATGCGGAAGACCCGTGTGGTGCAGAGCAAGGTTATTCAAGCCGTGAAATTATGGCTGAGTTTAAGCGAGCAACGGGGTTACCGACCGCCACGAATATGGTTGCGACTGACTGGCGGGAAATGTCGCATAGTATTCAATTGCAATCTGTTGATATTCCATTAGCTGACCCGCATTTCTGGACATTGGAAGGTTCGGTGCGTGTTTCTCAGTTATGTAAAATGTATAACTTAACGTGGGGATCGCATTCAAATAATCACTTTGATATTTCCCTTGCCATGTTTACCCATGTTGCAGCGGCTGCCGTGGGTAATGTGACTGCAATTGATACGCACTGGATTTGGCAAGAAGGTACAGATCAACTGACTAAAGCACCGCTTGAAATTAAAGACGGTAAAATTCAGGTACCAACAGCACCGGGACTTGGTGTCGAACTTGATTGGGACCGAATTAATCAAGCCCATGAACTTTATAAGTTAAAAGGTTTAGGAGCTCGTAATGATGCGGATGCGATGCAATTTCTGATTCCTAATTGGACTTTTAATAATAAAAAGCCATGTTTGGTTCGTTAATCTGACTCGATTCGTATTTAAATATTGAATTGATAGCTGTCCTTTGGGGCAGCTTTTTTATTGCTATAAAAAAATTAATTTTAAAAAGAAAAAAGATATTGAAAGAAATTAGATTGATGATGTAAGATGTCTGACAACATAAACACGTATGGAAACTTGCAAATGGATGCTCTTGAGTTAAAAAACATTATTTCTGATGGTTTACTGTCTTTCCCGGTAACAGATTTCGATCAAAACGGAGATTTTAATAAATCTTCTTATGCAAAACGTCTTGAGTGGTTAGCTCCATACGGCGCAAGTGCTTTATTTGCTGCAGGTGGTACAGGTGAGTTTTTCTCATTAACTGGCAATGAATATTCTGAAGTAATTAAAACTGCGGTAGATACATGCAAAGGCAGTGTACCGATTATTGCTGGGGCAGGTGGTCCGACACGTCAGGCGATTGAACAGGCAAAAGAAGCAGAGCGCTTAGGTGCACACGGTATTTTGTTAATGCCGCATTACTTAACTGAAGCAAGCCAAGAAGGTTTAATTGAACATGTTAAGCAAGTATGTAATTCAGTAGACTTTGGCGTAATTTTTTATAACCGTAGCGTATCAAGATTAAATCTCGATTCAATCCAAAAGTTAGCCGAGATGTGCCCGAACTTAATCGGTTTTAAAGACAGCTCTGGCCAAATTGATATGATGACGGCAGTGACTCAAACTATTGGAGACCGTTTGTCATATTTAGGTGGCTTGCCGACAGCAGAAGTTTTTGCAGCGCCATATAAAGCCTTAGGTTGCCCAGTTTACTCGTCAGCTGTATTTAACTTTATTCCAAAGACTGCTATGGAGTTTTATAACGCGCTTCGCAGTGATGACTTTGAAACAACCAATCGTTTGATTAAAGATTTCTTCTTGCCACTGATTAAAATTCGCGACCGTAAATCAGGTTATGCGGTAAGCATGATTAAAGCAGGTGCCAAAATTGTTGGGCATGATGCAGGCCCTGTGCGTCCACCATTAAGTGATTTAACTCAAGCAGACTATGAAGATTTGGCTGCTCTCATTGCGACACTTGGTCCGCAATAATTCTAACTGTTTAGGTATTGGAGCTTTAAAATGAGTAAAAATAACGGTCGGCAGTTTATTAATGGTCAACGCGTTGCTGTAAATGCACCAGCTCTAGAAAGTATAGCTGCAAAAGACTATCAACCAACAGGTTATGTATTTAGTCAGGCAACACTTGAAGAAGTAGATCAGGCTGCTCAAGCTGCACATAACGCTTTTTTAGTTTATAGCCAAACGACTCAAGAACAACGTGCCTCTTTTCTTGAAGAAATTGCTCGCCAAATTGAAGCATTAGGTGCCAACCTGCAAGAGGTCGCTTCACTTGAAACAGGTTTGCCACTTGCTCGTCTTCAAGGGGAGACAGGCCGTGTTACTGGACAGCTTCGACTATTTGCTGAACTTTTACGCCGCGGCGATTTTTATGGTGCCCGTATTGATGTGGCATTGCCAGAACGTAAGCCTTTGCCGCGTGTAGATTTGCGTCAATATAAAGTTGGGGTAGGACCAGTTGCCGTATTTGGCGCGAGTAATTTCCCACTCGCATTTTCAACTGCAGGCGGTGATACCGTAGCTGCTTTAGCAGCAGGATGTCCGGTTGTCTTTAAAGCACACTCTGGCCATATGGCGACTGCTGAGCTTGTTGCAGAAGCCATTGAAAAAGCAATTGAAGTTTGCGGTATGCCTAAAGGCACATTCAATATGATTTTTGGTGGCCGTATTGGTGCAAACTTGGTAGAACATCCACTGATTCAGGCAGCCGGTTTTACAGGTTCACTTGAAGGAGGAATGGCGCTTTATAACCTTGCGCAGAGCCGTCCTCAGCCGATTCCATTTTTTGCTGAAATGTCGAGTGTGAACCCTGTGGTGGTTTTACCTGAAGCACTTCATTCACGTGGTGAACAGATTGCACAAGATACGGTTGCTTCTTTTAATATGGGATGTGGCCAGTTCTGTACAAAACCGGGTCTAATTTTAGGTATAAAAGGCCCCGAGTTTGATCGCTTTATTACAGCTTTAGCTGAAAATACGCAGAAAGCTGTGCCTCAGGTTATGTTGAATGAAGGTACTTTAAAAAGCTATCGAACTGGTATTGATGCATTAATAAATGAAGCTGGTTTTGAGATCATTGCATCGGGTCAGGAACCTGAGCTAGTTTCTCAAGCAAAAGCACATCTGTTTAAAGCGGACCAATCTGTTTTATTGTCAGGCAACCCAAAACTACAACATGAAGTTTTCGGACCGATGTCGATTGTGATTGCGGTCGAAGATGAAGCCACTCTGTTGAAGGGTATTGAAGCTTTAGGTGGACAGCTTACAGCAACCATTATTGGTGATGAAAATGAATTGTCTAAGGCAGGCGAGCTTCTTGATTTGTTAACCCGTAAAGCTGGCCGTATATTGTTTAACGGTTTCCCGACAGGGGTGGAGGTATCGGATGCTATGGTACATGGTGGTCCTTTCCCTGCAACCAGTGATGCACGCGGAACTTCGGTAGGTACGGGAGCGATTGAGCGCTTCTTACGTCCGGTATGTTTCCAAAATACGCCACAAGTATTATTGCCCGATGCATTAAAAGACAGTAATCCGCTACAGATTACTCGTCTGGTCAATGGGCGGTTAAGTCAGGCCCAAATTTAAAAATGGTGCAGCTCAATCAAGAGTATTGAGCTGCATATTTTTTAACTTATTCAAAGAATTGTTAAATATTTAAATAAGCACAAATTGCTTACTTTTTAAATATGAGTGGTGGTTTGATAAGTGAGAGAAAATATTTTATTTTTAATAACTTAGGGGTCTAAAAACCGAATATGACTATCGGCTAAGTTTATAGTAAAATGAATTTTATAATTTTTTTCAACATTTCATGAGTTCTTCAGATTATGTCTAGCGCAATTAAACCTAGATCAACAAAAAAACTAAGCCAGATTATTGTAGAACAACTGATCGAAAAAATTCAGTCTGGAGAATTTAAAGTTGGAGAAAAGATCCCGACCGAACTTGAATTAATTGAAACTTTTGAAGTAAGCCGTTCTGTCATTCGCGAAGCAATTACTGAGTTGCGTTCATTAGGATTTGTCGAGACTCGTCACGGAATTGGTACTTTTGTCAAAGAGCAGACAGTTGAGCAAAATTTTCTGTTGTCTAATGCCAGTTTAGAAACCATTAATGACATTATTTCCTTGCTTGAGCTTAGGATTAGTCTTGAATCTGAAGCTGTCTTTTTAGCATCTGAGCGCCGTAAGCAAATCCATATTGATAAAATGAAAGCTGCGCTTGAGGACTTTGAACGACATATTTCTTCAGATGCAAATGATGGTACGGTAAAAGCTGACTATGATTTCCATATTGCCATTGCTGAAGCTTCTGAAAACCAATATTTCGTTGATTTTTTGAAGTATCTGGGTGAAAAAATTATTCCACGTGCACGTGTTAAATCTATTGAGCAAAGTCCTGAAAATCGCGAAGAATATTTAAAAGCGGTTCACCATGATCATGTCAATATTTATAACGCAATTGTGGATCAGGACGGTTTGTTGGCTAGACAAATGATGCGAGCTCATTTGTCTAAAAGTATTAAAAAGTTTAAGCAGTAAAGCTTGAGCTAAGATTAAGATAAAAATAAAAAAGAGAGCCTGTTTAGCTCTCTTTTAATTTTATAAGGCGCTATTTACAGCTAAAGTTTTCGGCTTTTTCGCTATCACCTTGACCATTGTAACGGGCAATCAGCGGGTAAGGGCAAAGTGGACGGGTGCGGTTTGATGCCCAGTCTTGTGGAAGTTCAGTATTCACTTGACCACTCGGGTTACCTGCACCGCGTGCAGTTGCAATGATTTTGTCAGGTGCTTGCCCATATTCCACCCAATTAACTAAAGCAGTCAATGCGTCAAATTGGTCGGTCGCAATGCCATCACGGGTATGGTTCATGCCTGGAACTCTAAAGAAACGTGCAAATTCAGGTGCTGTGCCTTTTGCATCATTTTTATAGTGTTGTAGCAGTTGATCGTACCAATTTTGAGTGTCATCTACAGAGAAAACGCCATCTGCTGTGCCTTGTACTACAATCATTTTTCCACCGTGATTACGGAGTTTATCTAGATTGAGTTCATCGGGTGGCATCATGAATGACATGGAACTTTCGGTATAAACATCATTGGTTGCTGATAGTTTTGGATAGTCGGTATCGAAGTTAAAATTAAAGGCAAATTGTCTAGAGTTTTGAGTCACAGTTGGGTCTGGTGGAACCTGAAAAAGAATGCCGACTGCAACGGGGTCACGTGCTGTTCCCACCGAAGATTCGAATTTCCAGCTTGCCCAGTTGCTTCCCACTAAACCGGGGTCGAAAGGCTGGGTTGCATAGAGGGCTTGTCCAGCCGAATTTACAGGACCACGGTAAATGTTGGCTAATACATCAATTTGTTCGGTGCTTAAACAAGTACCGTCTCTTGTGCTTGAGCAAACGGGTACATGCTTATGAATATCAAAAGCTGTACGGCAAGTCTCGACGTCTTGAACCAAGCCATCTGTAACACCGTCTAAAGCATCGCATTGATCTAAAATCGCTTTTGCTAATACTTTACGCTCTGAAAGAGTAAGTGCGGTACTTAGGTCATTTTCATCTGTTGCGACACGACGAAGCTGCTGTGCTGTGTAGAGCTGAGCCGCGGCTGCACGAGGTAAATGAAAACCCGGTGTACTTGCTAAAATTCCGTCATATTGGTCGCCCAAACGAGTTGCAGCAATCATGGCATGACGCCCACCGTTCGATGTGCCGCCTGCATAGGAGCGGTCTGGCAATTTACCATATGCGGCTTTAATTAGGTTTTTTGCCATAGGCGTGAGTTTGGTAATCGCACCGTAGCCGTAGTTAATTCTAGCTTGAGGGTCTAAACCAAACATCGGATTTTGTGAAGCATTATGTCCGGCGTCGGAGGAAATAACAGCAAAACCATCATGCAGGGCATTGGTGAGTGGACCGCCGCTGCCGACCTGACCTGTGGCAGGGACTAAATTGCCATCGGTTCCGCCATTACCTTGATAGAGGAAACGGCCGTTCCAGTCTATTGGTAAGCGCATTTCAAAACCAATTTGATAAGTTTGTCTATCGACAGGGCTTACCCGTTGATCCATATAACCTTTGACCAAACAATGTGCACCAATCGGTTTGTTGGCGACAGTCAATGTGCCTGTTTCTTGAAGGGTAGCTGAGCTAATAACGGTATTGTTGTACTGAAATCCGAGTAAGTCTGAACAGCTTCCTGTCATTTTTACGCCAACAGCAGGAGATAACTGCGGTGGTTTGGTTGTTGACGGAACCGTTGTGTCATCATTATCACTTCCACAGCCTGCCAAAGCACCAAGCATGGCAAGCACCAAAGCGGAGTGGGTCAAAATTCGTTTATTGTTGGTGTAATTCATTTATTCATATCCTTATTGAATGAATGTTTGCAATTAATCTAAAACCAAAAAATTAGCTGTGCTTCGTGCAATCATCTTGTTGTTTTGCCAAGCTTCACTTTCGAGATTTAGTACAGTTTTGCCTTGTTTAATGAATCGGCATTTTGTAATGACTTCACCCACAGCACAGGGCTTTAAAAAATCCATCGTTAAATTGATGGTGGTGGCGGGTTTACGGTCATTGGCGAGATATGCAAAAAGTCCCATCACATCGTCAAGCATGGCGCAGATCATGCCGCCTTCAACGGTGCCGCGTGGATTGGTAAAGCTTTCTAGCGCCGTGTAGTGGATGGTGAGTTCAGTGTTTTGGTCATTCCAATGGATATTATGTCCACCCAAATGGTGATGGATGGGCGGTAAGTGTTCTAAAGTTTTTTGATCCATAATGAAGGCTCCATCCTTTTTGTAGGTGTTATAAAAATTATTATTTCAGGGTATAGGCATCATAAATAACTGCTTTACCCAAACGCATTGCACTGCCTACCGCAACGGTCTGATTGAGCCATGAATATTTTGGTGAGCTGGTTTCAAACTGCATGGTAATTTTGAAATAGTAGTTTTTCGGGTCCACATCTTTGCCTTGGGCAAGCTGTTTTAGCGTCTCTGCCGAGCCATGGCGGTAACCTTTGGTTTGAAGGTAAATAAGCGCACCGTCATCGGTTTCTAACAAATATCGCGTATCAATAATGGCCAGTCCTTTACTGTCAACGATTTGCCAATCTGCACCATTATTTAAAATGTGGCCTTTAAGTGATTTGCCTTCGAATGTCCCACCTGTAATGGGAATAATTCGGCGTTTACCTGCATCACTGGTTGTGCCTAATTCCCAAACAGACGCATTTAGATCAACACTAAATTTTGCTAAAGGCTCAAGCTGAATAGGTGGTGGGTTATATTGCGTTTCGGCATGAGTTAGCCCAATGAGACAAATTCCGCAGAGTAGTGTTACAACTTTCTTCATGATGAATTTCCCGAAATAAAAAGAGGCTCTATGTGTGACAGAACCTCTGGTTTTAATTATTTAAATTTCCATGTGTAGTCGATGTTGAGACGGGTTTCGTTTACAGGTTTGATATTGGCTGTAGAGAGCATGTTGTTGTCATAAATGGCGTAGCGCGCGCGTAACCCTAGATTTTTTAACCAGCCACTTTGAACGGTGTAACCTAAATCAAAGTCTGTTTCTCGCTCTTTTAGATTGGTTCCACCTAAGTTGGGTGCATAAATATTGTGACCTGTGGTGTAACGAGTCATAAAACGTAAACCCGGAACATAATCTTTAAAGTCATATTCATAACGGAAGCTATAGGCTTTTTCTTTTGGGTTTAAAAACTCGCCCGGCCATGTATCAATGAGTAGACCCGTTTCACCTCCCGTTAAATACGGAAACGCGGTGTCGCCATGATGTTGGAAAGTCCCAAAAATAAATTTATGGTTTTGATGTTTAAGTTCGAAATGCGCATGATAAAGGTCATTATCGACTAAGCCTGCTTTTGCTTGTCCGTCATCTCGGCTGCGGTAGTAACGTAATTGCGAGCTAAAATTAGTGGTGTCATTAATTTTGTGTTGATGTAAGGCACCGACCATGGTTTGGTTATAAAGATCGTCAACGTCCATGTAAAAAGCGGTGAGCTTGAGTGCAGGATTAAACTGATAGTTTCCACCTAAATAATAAAGTCCATCAGTTTCGGCACTTTTAAATCGTCCATTTACGCCTGAAATTTTAATTTTTTCATAGTTGGTCGAATCCCGATGATTCACTTTATCGAGGTAGGCTGCCTGTAAATCAAAATCTTTAATATCTTTACTGGTCAGTGAAATTCCTCGATAAGTTTGAGGAAGCAAACGAGCAGGTGAAGCCACTAAAACAGGATTCATTGGCATTAGGGTACCAATGCGTAGTTCGGTCTGGCTCATTTTCGCTTTTGCTGTGACCCCAATTTCGCCATAAGAGTCGGCAGGCTCATTGGTGCGCGTGTCTCTAGGTAAGTTTCCTGTACCTCCGTGCTCGGCATCGGCATCGAGTTTAAAGCCTGCCGTTGCAAGCACATCCAGCCCAAAACCGACAGTCCCTTCGGTATAACCTGAATTGGCTTTAAGAATAAAACCTTGTGTCCAGTCCTTGGCAGCAGGGTAAGCAGATTGCTCTTGGTAGTCGCGGTCAAAATAGAAATTTCGTGTGGTGAGTTCTACTGAACTGTTATCAATAAAACTGCCAGCCCACACTGAACCTGAGAGCATAAGGGTAGAGTACATCCATAATTTCGACATAGCATTTCTTCCTGAAATAACATTTTTTGTTTTCAACAAGGCATAGTTGTTGTGTCTGCCTTGTTTGGTTTTTAAATCGAATTATTTTCCGAGCAGTTCTCGGGCGACGATTTCTTTCATAATTTCATTGGTTCCCCCATAAATTTTTTGTACCCGCGCATCCACAAAAAAGCGTGAAATCGGGTATTCCTGCATGTAACCGTAGCCACCAAAAAGCTGAAGTAATTGGTCAATCACTTCACATTGGACATCGGTAATAAAGCATTTCAGTGCGGCAACTTGAGTCACGCTTAACTGGTGTTGTTGATACAGCGCTGCACATTGATCTACAAAAGCTTGTGCGGCTTTGGCTTTGATTTGCGCGTTTGCGAGCACGAAGCGTGTGTTTTGCATCTGGCTTAAAGGTTGCCCGAAAGCTTTACGCTCTAATACATAGTCTTTGGTCAGTTCGATGGCGCCTAAAATTGAGCCCAAAGCCATCATGGAAATACTCAAACGTTCACGCGGTAACTCTTGCATTAAATAAGCAAAGCCTTGTCCTTCTTCCCCCAGACGCTGAGTTGCAGGCACACAGACATCATCAAAAAATAGTTCGGCTGTATCTTGGGCATGGAGTCCGATTTTTTGTAATGAACGGCCTTTTTTAACACCGTCTAAAGCAGCATCAACTAAAAAAATCGAAATGCCTTTTGCTTTAGCTTGAGGATCAGTTTTTGCTACTAAAACGATCAGGTCGGCATGCAAGCCATTTGATATAAACGTTTTTGAACCATTCACACGATAGTGGTCATTTTCTAAAATCGCTTGAGTGCGTATGGCTTGTAAGTCTGAACCAGCATTGGCCTCTGTCATGGCAATTGCAGTGACGACTTCACCTGTCACCATTTTGGGTAGCCAATAACGTTTTTGTTCTTCAGTTCCAATATTTTGCAGATAAGGTGAGACCAACTCATTTTGCCCACCAATGGCAACCGCCAAAGATGCAAAGCCAGCTTGAGCAGTTTCTTGAACCAGCATGAGTGAGTAGTGCACAGGAGCACCATAGCCGCCATATTCCTCGGGCACATCAACGCACAAAAAGCCATTTTCCCCAAGACGAAGCCATAAATCACGTGGGATAAGACCATCGTGTTCCCATTGTTCGTAGTATGGAGCGACCTGTTCTTTTAAGAACCTGCGATAGCTGTCCCGAAATAGTTCAAATTCTGTATCGTGTGGCATGTTGAACCTTTTTTTGGCAAAAGTGAGGCTAAGGCCCAAACCGAAATTTGAGCTTCCTTTTTTATTTCAATTGCTTATTGTTTTAAGGTGGGCACCCGAATAATCAGTGGGTTATCAGTCTGCTTTTGATAAAGCTCATCAATTAAAGCGGCACGACGTTTCGTAATACTGCTTTGATTAAGGTTGCCTTTATCGGTCACTTCACCGGCATCTAACTGAGGTGGTTCGGTCATTAAATAAAGCATTGAGACTGTATTTGAACTGCCAGTCGCATCTTTATTAAAGGTCGTTAAAAATTGGCGGAACCATTGCTGGACTTTAGGATGCTGTAATATCTCTGTTGCAGAATGATCACCAAGCTTAAGACCTGCATATTGAGCACATGCTTCTAATTTTGGAAAAATCAGAAAACCCACAGCATTCAGGTTTGAACCAGTAATACAAACATCTTGGATGAGTAAATTACCTTGAATGAGCACTTTGTTGCGTAGTGTGCCGACATTCACAAAAGTGCCTGTATTGAGTTTAAAGTCTTCGGCAATTCGTCCGTCGTACATCAGGCCTTTGGTTGGATCATTGATGTCGACTAAACGAACGGCATCGCCTGTATGGAAAAAGCCTTCATCATCGAAAATAGTACTTTGTTGGTCTGCTTTTAAGCGCCAATAGCCTTTCATGACATGTTTGCCACGAACACAGAACTCAAGTTTGTCACCACATGGAACCAGCTTGATTTCGCATCCCGGAGCAGGGTAACCAATAAAACCAGCCATCACGCGTGGGCCAGTTGTAAAAGCACAAGAGGGAGCAGTTTCAGTCATGCCCAATCCGCTCATGATGCGGATTTTTTCTCCGCAATGTTCCTGAGCAATTTTATCGAGTCTGTTCCAGCCCGCTTCTGAGAGCGCGGCGCCTGCAAAGAATAAAATTTTAACTTTGGCAAAAAAGCGGTCTCTTAATTCTTCATCTTTTTCTAACGCTTCGGTGAGTTCTTCCCAACCTTTTGGCACATTTAAATAAACTGTTGGAGAAATTTCTTTGAGATTGCGAATGGTTTCGTCAAATTTTCCTGCAACGGGTTTACCGTCATCAATGTAAATGGTACCGCCGTTATAGAGTGCGATGCCGACATTGTGACTGCCGCCAAATGTGTGGTGCCAAGACAGCCAGTCGAGTAGGACAGGCGGCGTTTCTTCAAACTCAGGGAAAGTCTGCAATAACATTTGCTGATTAACACACAACATTAAATGTGTGGTCGGTACAGCTTTAGGTAATTTAGTTGAACCTGATGTAAATAAGAATTTGGCAATCTGGTTTTCATCAAGGGTTTGGTAAAACTCTTGAACATTTGAAACGGGCGTATCTAACAGCGATTGAAAAGACGTGCAGATCTGATCGCCTACAATCCCTTTATTGGTTACCACTTCAATATCGGATGTAATGCATGCCTGAATGGCTTTGGCAAAAGCTTGTCCATCGCTGGCATAAACCATACCAGGTGTGAGCACTTCAAACACATGTTTAAGTTTGCCAAAGTCTTGAGAAATAAGAGAGTAGGCAGGGGAAATAGCCGAGAAAGGTACACCTGCCAGCATAGCACCCATAGAGAGTGTTAAATGCTCAAGATCATTACCACTTAAAATAACGAGTGGTCGTTCTTGGCTTAAATTACGGTCATGCAAAGCCTGAGCAATGTGCCATGCGCGTTGTAGAACTTCTGCATAACTCAGTTTGACCCATTCGCCTTGAGCATTGCGTTTTGCTGCAAAAATATGGTCGGGTTTGGTTTGTGCAAAATGAATTAACCGATCTGTCAGTTTTTGTGGATACGGTTTTAATTGCTCTTTTGGGCTGATATAGAGCGTTTGATCTTTATAGTGATAATGAATATCGTGTTGCCCTAATTTTACGAACCGTTCGCGGTCTTGTGATTGAGTGGCATTCATTTGCATTTCTTTCACTCCATGGAAAGCGCATCACTGCGCTTTATTTTTTTTGCATCATGCAATTTTTATTTAATCTGTTTGTCTTTGTATTAGCCTGACTAAATCGGGTAATGACGTGATTGGGTTTGAATGGTAATCCAGCGTAGTTCGGTAAATTCGGCAACAGAGACTTTACTACCAAAACGTCCGTAACCACTCGATTTTGTTCCGCCAAATGGCATTTGAGCTTCGTCATGTACGGTTGCGCCGTTAATGTGACAAATACCCGAATCAATTTGTTGAGCCACTTCCAGTGCTTGCGAAATATTTTGACTAAACACTGCCGAAGAAAGGCCGAACTCGCTGTCATTTGCCAGTGCTACGCCTTCTTCAATGCTTGAAAAACGTTGAACTGTGCATACAGGTCCAAATGATTCTTCACGGTAAAGCAGCATGTCAGGTTTAATATTGAGTACCAGCGTCGGTTGCATGGTGGTGTCTTCAATATGAATACCTAAAGGTAAGTCAGCACCTTTGTTTTGAGCATCTTCCAGCAAATGCTGAATACGGTTTGCAGCACGGCGACTTTCTAAAACACCGAGTACATTGTCTTTTGAAGTTGGATTACCTGCCTGAATAGCGCGGGTTTTTTCAATTAGTTTTTCAATAAATTGATCGGCAATATTGTCTTGAACCAAAACACGTTCGGTCGACATACAGATTTGACCCTGATTAAAGAACGCTCCAAAAGCAACTGCATTTACGGCTTCATTAATGTCAGCTTCATTTAAAACCACGACAGGGGCCTTACCACCCAATTCAAGTAAAACAGGTTTTAAGTATTTAGCAGCAGTCTCGGCAATAATTTTGCCGACTTTGGTTGAACCGGTAAAATTAATACGTTTCACGGCTGGATGAGAGACTAAACGCTCCACAATTTGTGGTGCATCTTCAGCGGCATGCGTAATCACATTGACCACACCTTCACCTAGACCTGCTTCATGTAACACTTCACCAATGAGACGATGTGTTGCTGGACAAGCTTCAGATGCTTTTAATACCACCGTGTTACCACAAGCCAAAGGCATAGCAAGCGCACGTGTTGCCAAAATGACAGGGGCATTCCAAGGTGCAATTCCTACAATCACACCACAAGGAACTCGCACACCCATCGCAAGATTGCCCGGCACATCTGACGGAATCAGACTTCCGTCAATTTGTGTGGTCATGGCTGCGGCTTCACGTAACATGTTGGCAGCAAGATGAACGTTAAACCCATACCATGTTGCAGTTGAACCTGTTTCTTGCATTCCAGTTTCAATGAATTGCTCGGTTTTTTGGTCCATTAAATCGGCTGCTTTTAATAAACGTAAGCGACGTTCGGTAGGCGAGAGTTTCGACCATACTTTAAAAGCTTGCTGTGCCGAATCGATTGCACGATCAACATCTTCTAATGTTGCAGCAGCAGCTTTAGTTGCTACCGTTCCATCAATTGGACTAATACGCTCAAAAGTTGCCTGATTTGATGCATCAACAGATTGACCGTGAATAAGTAACTGTACATTTTGCATGGGTTGCGTCCTTACATTGCCATTAAAGAATCAAAAGTTAACCAGTACGTTTATAGCTCTGTAAACCCGGTTTAATTGATTTTTCATCTAAGAATTGTTTCAAACCTTCTTGGCGACCATTTTCAGTATCGCGGTGGATACATTGATCGAGTTTGGCATATAAGTAATCTTCGTTTTGGTCCCATGTCAGTTCACGGCAACGCTTAAAGCCATTTTTAGCAGTACGAAGAACTACTGGGTTTTTCTCGAGTAAGCAATTTGTAAGTTCAGTTACTTCTGCTTTTAATTGGGCAAGCGGTACGCTTTTGTTCACAAGACCCATGGTTTCGGCTTCTTTACCGCTAAAAGTTTTACCCGTCATGATGTAATACAAAGATGCACGATGACCTACCGTATCTGCCATTGCTTTGCTTACAAGGTTGCCCGGTGGGATGCCCCAGTTAATTTCAGATAAACCGAAAGTTGCTTCATCTGCTGCAATTGCTAGGTCACACGCCACTAAAGGTGAGAAACCGCCTCCGAAGCACCAGCCGTTGACCATAGCAATGGTTGGTTTTGAATACATACGAAGAAGTTGCCACTGCCAGCGACATGAGTCACGACGAATACGCTCTTGGAAAATCTCAGGTTGAGTGTCGACTTCACGGAAATATTCCTTCAAATCCATACCCGCTGTCCAAGAGTCGCCTGCACCAGTCAGAACCAAAACTTTAGCATTTTGATCAAGCTCAAGGGTTTCAAGCACATCAATCATTTCACGATTGAGGGTTGGGCTCATGGCATTTTTCTTTTCAGGGCGGTTTAAAGTGACCCATGCAATTCCATCTTCAACTTTAACATCTACTGTTTCCCAGCGGTTTTCATAACTCATCTTCATACTCCTTGAATGATTTCTTGCTGTTCTGGGATTTAATCTAATATCAGTTAAACTTACATTCAAGTCTTTTTTGGAAAATTTCATAAATATTTTATAATTTATTGTATTTTAAAAATTAATTATTTTAAAAATTAATTTTAAATAAAAATGTGTTGATTTTTTAATAAGCTTAACTGATATTTTTGGTGTGTTTGAAAATAATACACAAAGGGCTAAATGGAACGACTAGTCAATAAAGGACAACACAATGGAAAAAATATCAGGACAGCCTTCAAGGGCAAAAATCACGTTGCTACTGTGCTTTGCCATAGCGATTTTTGAAGGCTTTGATCTTCAATCAATGGGGGTAGCCGCTCCACGAATGCGGGCTGAGTTTATGTTAGATAATGCCCAGATGGCGTGGGCATTTAGTGCTGCAATTTTGGGAACACTCCCAGGCGCAATATTAGGTGGTCGGTTTGCTGATATTGTCGGGCGTAAGAAAATTCTGATTTTTAGTATCTTACTTTTTGGAATTATGTCTTTGCTAACCGCCTATGCGGCCAATTTTAGTCTGTTGCTACTCATTCGTTTTTGTACGGGTTTGGGAATGGGTGGAGCGTTACCCATGATGATTACACTTGCCTCTGAAGCTGTACCTGACCAGCACAAAGGCACTGCAGTTAGTGTGATGTATAGCGGCATTCCTTTTGGTGGCTTACTCACTTCCGTCGTTGCTATGTCGTTGGCAGGTGATGCAGAGTGGCGTCATATTTTCTATATCGGGGGGATTGCGCCTATTTTACTAATCCCACTGATTATGCGCTTTTTACCTGAGTCAAATGACTACCTGCAACGCAAAGTTCAAGCGCAAAAAACCACACCATTCTTTGAGGTTTTATTTGCCAAAGAGCGTCGTATGTCAACCATTCAACTTTGGATAAGTTTTTTCTGCACGCTGGTGGTACTGTATTTCTTGTTGAACTGGTTGCCGTTACTCATGGGTGCGCAGGGATTATCAAAACTACAGGCGAACTATGTACAGATGGGCTATAACGTTGGCGGAATTTTAGGTTCGGTTCTGATGGGCGTATTGCTTGATAAATTACGTATGAGTTTTGTGATTAAGCTAATTTATCTCGGCATTTTATTCTCACTATGCTGTTTAGCAATTTCTCCAACCGTTGCTTTACTTGCACTTTCGGCAGTGGGTTGTGGCTTATTCATTGTGGGTGGACAATCGGCGTTGTATGGTTTGGCGGCCATGTATTATCCAACCGAAATGCGTGGAACCGGAGTAGGTGCCGCGGTTGCAATCGGGCGTATTGGTTCTTTTGCAGGGCCTTTAATGGCTGGTTTTTTACTCTCGCTTGGACAAAGCTCGACCATCGTGATTGGTTCAAGTATTCCTGTGATTTTAATTGCAGCGATCTCTGCATTACTTCTTGTCAAAAAACCTAAACAGCCTGTACATTTAGTACAAAGCTCAGGTGCTCGCTAAGTTTTAACGAAAGTATGGGGTTAGAACCTCATACTTTCACTACAGATTTTCTTATGATGATTGAAAGGTTATGGTACGTTCGAATTTAGTTCAAAAAAAAGTAGAAGATGAGCCTAAGTTAAGTTACATGATTGCTCGTGTTGACCGAATTATTAGTAAACATTTAACAGAACATTTAAAAGAGCTTGAAATTACCTTACCGCAATTTACCGCACTTTCTGTTTTAGCTTCAAAAAGTAATTTATCCAATGCCAAGCTTGCTGAGCGTTCTTTCATAAAGCCGCAATCTGCCAACAAAATTTTGCAAGATTTACTGGTGAATGGCTGGATTGAGAAAAAACCGGATCCGACACATGGCCGCCGTATTTTAATTACCCTGACCGAAAGCGGGATTGAAAAGTTAAACAAATGCAATGAAGTGGTTTTAAAAGTCGAAGAAAAAATGCTTGAAGGCATTGATATTAACTTGGCTTATTTAATTCGCAATAACCTCGATATTATGGTCAATAATCTTAAAAATTTTAAATAAGTGTGTTTGTTTAGGTTGAGTTAAATTGCTAAGTACTGATTCACACAGAAAATTGATTTCATTTTGCAAATGAACTTGCTAGCATCGAAGTGACGTTTTTGATGATGTGTGGCAACGAATGTCTTCAGGACAACAAGTTTTACTAAAACTAAGAAAAATGATTATTTCAGGGGAACTTGAAGGCGGTGCCAGAATTGCCGAGATTCCTACTGCCGAGTTACTTGGTGTTTCACGCCAGCCTGTTCGTATAGCCTTTCGGTTGCTCGAACAAGAAGGTCTCCTCATTAAAAACCCAACTCGTGGTTACACGGTTCGTGAAATTTCCGGAAAACTGGTGCATGACGCACTTGAAGTGCGCGGTGTGCTTGAAGGGTTGGCTGCGAAAACTTTGGCAGAGCAAGGCTTAAGCGAAGATCAGAAAAAGACGCTGCAACATTGCATTCAAGAAACTGAAAAACTTTTTAATGAAAAAGACGAGTTTGGTGATGCTGAGCTTGAACGTTATCACCATTTTAATGTCATCTTTCATGACACCATTATTGAGGGGGCGCAAAACGTTGCGCTCATCCAAGCCTTAGCAAAAAACAACCAATTGCCAATGGCTTCTGCCCAAGCCATTACCTATGACCAGAACCAAGCTTTATCGGAATATCGCCGTTTGCACTATGCCCATTTACAGCATTGTTCGATTTTCGATGCATTGGTACATCGTCAGGCAGGGCGTGCTGAAACGTTAATGCGCGAACACAGTAGTGTGGTGATTTTAGGTGAAACGCTAAGAAATGTTCTCAGCGCTTAAAGTGAAAAGTTCCTTTATTTTTGAATAAAGGAACTTTCGAGTTAAAGCTCGATCACAAGATTTTTAGTTTTTGCACGAGAACAACAAGGTGTAAATTGGTCATTTAGTGCATGCTCCTCATCGGTCATAAATAGATCCCGATGATCTGGCGTGCCTTCTACCACGCGGGTAATACACGTACCACAAATACCTTGTTCACATGAAACAGGAATATCAAAACCATTTGCAATTAATGCTTCTGTTGCGGTTTGCTCTGGTAATACTTCAATTCGGCGGCCCGTACCTTTCACTTCAATAGTAAAAGCTTCATTGTTGGACGTATCTACTTTTTGCGCGACAAAATGCTCTTGATGTAACTGTTCACCATGCCAACCTGCTTGTTCGGCTGAGCTCATAACAAACTGCATAAATCCTGTCGGACCGCATACATATAAGTGTCTATGTGGTGAAGCTTGGCCTAAAGCCTCTACCATATTACATTCGGTGTCCGGTTGATCTTGAATATGAAAATGGACTTGGTCACCAAAGTGCTCGGTTAAGTTGCCATAAAAGGCAATCATTTCATGACTGCGAACAAAGTAGTGTAATTCAAAAGGAATATTGGCCGACTTAAGCCGATATGCCATCGACAAAATAGGGGTAATACCAATACCACCAGCAAATAAAACCGCCTGCTTTGTGTGAGGGTGAATTTCAAATAAATTACGCGGCTCACCAATTTTCAAATGATCGCCTTCACGATATTCAGTATGGATACAACGTGAACCACCGCGTGAATTAGCATCATGTAAAACACCAATCACGTAACGATGTTTTTCACTGCAGCAGTTTGAAAGTGAATACTGACGGGTGAGGCCATTTTTCAGATGCACATCAATATGTGCACCTGCTTCAAAACTCGGCAGCTCCGTACCATTTGCTGCAACCAATTCAAATGCACGAATAGTCGGGGTGAGCTGGTGAATTTTTTGAATGATAACGTCCATGTTCATGCTCCTTTAAATAATCCGAATGTTTGGAAACTTCTGTGTGGACGTTTCAGGAGGTGTTTTATTTTCTTCGGCAAGTAGTCGGTCAATCACTTTACGAGACTGGACACCGCCTGTGTCGATGTTGAGCATCAGTAACTTGCGATGTGGATTATTTAAAATGTTTTGCTGCTGTTGCTCCAGCATTTCTAAATCTTCAGTAAAGATTTTGCCTTGGCCTTCACGAATTTGATCGGTGAGTTCAGCATTATCTGGCTGGAAGTTACGTGCCATTCCCCAGAAATACCAATGTGATGTTTCAGTTTCCGGTGTAATAAAATCGACCACGATTGAGGACACTTTTTTGTCTTTCGGTGCGTGATAACCGCCATGTCCAGCATGCGCCACACCTACTTCAATGTGGACATTACTTGGCGCAAAGAAGTGGCAACGTTGCCAACGGTCGACAGGTACATCATCTGCTAAATGATTGCCGCGAAGGGCCATTTGCCAAAATGGAGGTGCGATCACATTTTCCATATAGCGTTCGGTAATGACATGGTCACCGTCAACTTTAGTTACTGGCAGGGCTTCATCAATTTCTTTTTGCCCGATGCTGCTTGAGTGAACATAGGTCTCATGGGTTAAATCCATTAGGTTGTCGATCATTAGGCGATAGTCGCACTGAATGTGAAACAAGCCTCCGCCATAGCTCCATTCCGGATGATCTGCCCATTCTAAAGTTGGGAGTTTTGCTTCATCTGCTAAAGCCTTTTCACCTGGCCATACCCAAATAAAGCCGAACTTTTCAACAACTGCATATGCTTTGTTGCAAGGGAAACCATTTACACGTTGGGCTGGCATTGAAACAGTCTTTCCATCACAACCCATGACTAAGCCATGATAACCACAGACAAGATTGCCATCTTCGACATAGCCAAGTGAGAGTGGGGCACCTCGATGCGGACAAAAATCTTCAACGGCTGCAACTTGGTTTTCTTTACCACGATAAAAAACGATTTTTTCACCACAGATGGTGCGACCTAATGGTTTATCTTGGATTTCTTCTGGACGGCAAGCGACATACCAAGCATTTTTAATAAACATTTGTGACGACTCCTTATCACTTATTGGATCCAATTTATAATAAATAAAAATATTGGTCAATTGATAAGCAGGATCTTTTTTTATATTATTTCCCCACATTGTTTATATTCTTAATATTAATCCAGAATTTTTTGTTTTTTAAAGTTTTGAGTATTGAAGTTTAATTTGGATCCATATTGATCAAATTAAAAGGAGGATAAGGGGAAATCCTTTGATTTGTGCAATTGAAAATGGATAATATTCTTATGGATCCATATTTTTAATTTTAAATAAATTATAATTATATTTTTCAGTTGCTTAATTTGATGATGATTAAATTTTAAAAATATTGTTGATTTTTTGGATCCAAATATTCAGTATAGAAAAAGAGCAGGATGCTCAAAAAAACAAATATTCCTCTAGGTCATGATGGATACGGATATGCATAATCACCCAATCGCTCATATTAGCAATGTCGTGTGTATCTCTTATCCACATTGGGAGATGCACAAATGGAAAGAGATGTTCTAAGTGAGATCAATCACAATAATATGAGCCGTTATCAATGGTTCATCATTTTGATCTGTATTTGTCTCAATATTATTGATGGCTTTGACGTGATGGTAATGGCATTTACCGCTCCATCCGTGTCAGCAGAATGGTCACTTTCGGGCGCGCAAATTGGCTTATTGCTGAGTTCAGGTCTTTTTGGGATGGCTGCCGGTTCAATTTTTCTCGCACCTTTAGCCGATAAAATTGGTCGCCGTTTACTTATCTTGGTTTGTCTTGTGATTGCAGGTCTTAGCATGTTGGGCTGTGCTTTTGTACAAAGTCACGGCATGTTGGCAGCACTTCGGTTTATTACCGGAATTGGGGTAGGCGGGATTCTTGCGAGTAGTAATGTCCTGGCAAGTGAGTATGCTAATACACGCTGGCGCAGTCTCGCAGTGAGCTTAATGTCTACAGGTTATGGCATTGGTGCGACACTGGGCGGAGTACTCTCACTGGCCTTGATTGAGCATTTAGGTTGGCGTTCAATCTTTTTGGCAGGGGGCATCACAACCATAATGATGTTACTAATTAGCGCATGGTTATTACCTGAATCTTTAGATTATTTGTTGGCGAAAAGACCAAAACAGGCATTAGAACGCATTAATGTAACAGTGAACCGTATGGGTTTAACTGCTTTAAAAGCTTTACCTTATTACGGCCAGAATAATCAAAAAAATACAGGTGATATTGGTAAATTATTTTCAGGGCAGCAGGGGTTCCAAACACTTTGTTTATGGTTTGCATTCTTTTTAGTGATGTTTGGCTTTTACTTTGTCATGAGCTGGACACCAAAAATTCTGATTTCAATGGGAATGTCGCCTGAACAAGGCGTAAGTACCGGTATTTTAATTAGTATTGGTGGTATTTTCGGAGCAGCCATTATTGGTTTACTTGCTTCCCGCATGAAAATTTTCTATGCCCTAAGCTTATTTCTGGGATTAACAGCTGTCTGTGTTTTCCTATTTGTCGCCGTTTCATCTCAAGTGAGCATTGCTCTCATAGTCGGTTTATTACTTGGCACACTCATTAATGGCTGTGTGGCAGGTTTATATTCTATTTCTCCAACGATTTACGATGCTGAAATCCGTAGTCGCGGCGTGGGTTATGCAATTGGTTTTGGTCGGATTGGGGCAATCTTATCGCCAACGGTTGCAGGCATTTTCTTAGATAAAGGTATTGCACCCGCAACGCTGTATGCTTATTACGGTGTGGTGTTTATTTTGGCTATTTTCCTGATTTTGAGTTTGGGTAGCGCTTTTTACCGAAGTAAGAAAGAGCAAAAATTCTCACTTAAAACAGCACCTTAATCCATTAAAAATTAAATAGTTGAGTTAAAAAATGAAAAAGACACCATTGTGGGTGGGGGTATGCTTGTGCCCATTATTTAGTCAAGTTGTGCATGCCGAGTTTATTGAAGACAGTAAAGCTGAGCTGACACTGCGTAATTTTTACTTCGACCGAGACTATAAAAAAGACCCATATCCCTATACGGCGGCCAGAGATTGGGCACAGGGTTTAATTTTTAAAGGACAGTCGGGTTATACCGAAGGGACAGTTGGGTTTGGTGTTGATGTGTTCGCAATGGCAGGTTTTAACCTGATGGGAAGCCGTGCTGATGACTATGCACGTAGTGGCTTACTCCCAGTTAATCCTGATAACTCGCGTGATGATTATTATGGAAAAATAGGCATTACAGGGAAGGCTAAATTTAGAAAAAATGAGCTTTTTGTGGGGGACTTGGTTCCACAGTTGCCAACTATATTTTCATCGCCAGCGCGTTTGTTCCCTCAGACTTACCGTGGTATCCGCTTTGTTTCAAATGAAATTCCAAATCTTCAACTCGAAGGGTTTTATGTCGACGAAGTACGGCAGCGTGACTCCATTCGTTATACCGATGTTGGAACAGACAATATCAATCATCGATTTAACAAAGCTGCCACCACTGACTCGTTTTATACTTTAGGTGGAAGTTATCAGTTAAAAGATTACCGTTTACGTGCTTATCATGCTGAACTCAAAGACATTTACCAGCAACAATTTTTGGGCTTTAACGGCAAACAACCTTTGAATGACCAGCTTAACTTTTTAAGTGATGTGCGGTTTTTTAATAGTGAAGAAACTGGAAGTAAAAAAATAGGAGAGGTCGATAACCGACATATTAGTGGCTTATTTGGTTTGAACTATCAAAATCATACGGTTTCTTTGGGCTACATGCAGTCGTTTGGCTCGACTGGTCTGCCATTTTTGTCGGGAACTGAAAGTCCAGTTGTGCTTGATTTTATGAGTTCGGACTACTCAAATAAAGACGAAAAAGTCTACTCGATTCGTTACGAATATGACTTTAAAAATGCGCGGATAGGGGATGTTTCATTAAACGGACTACGTTTTATGACCCGTTATGCTAAAGGTGAAGATATTGATTTACTGCAATATGGCGATCAGCGATTTAAAGAAGATTCGCTGGAGTTTGATTTGGGTTATAAAATTCCAGAAGGCAAGTTAAAGGGCTTAGGAATGCGAGCTCGCTTTTCTCACTATCGTAATGACATGCCAACGAATATGACTTTCCACTCGGCAAATGAAACACGTTTGAATGTCGATTACACCTTTAAATTTTAAATATTAAAAAAGCAGGTTGAAACCTTTTATTTGAGGATTTAACCTGCTTTCGGATGTGGTTAAGCAGATACTTTTGCTGCTTCTAAAACTTCACCCTGAGTTTGAGTATAAGCTTGTTCTTCTAAAGTATGTTTAGCCGGAATATAAGACATTGCACGTTCTGCTAGAGCTGTAATGGTGAGACTTGGGTTAACCCCCAAATTTGCACCTAACATTGAACCATCTACAACGTATAAGTTTTTATAGTTAAACACCCGATTTTGTCCATCTACCACCCCACGCTCTGGACTTGAAGCAATTGCACAACCACCCATACAGTGAGCTGTAAAAGGTACGTTAAACAAAATTTCGGTAATGGTCGTCATGGGGTGGCCATTAAACATTTTGGCAACTTTTTCGGTAAATGCATTGGCCTGCGGAATATAAACAGGTAGCTTTTTACCTTCGCTCGATAACACCTTGCCAAAAGGCCAGAACCAGTTACGTTTCAAGCGCATGTTGATTGAGGCATCGGCAGTTTGCATCACTAAGAAAATTAAGGTTTGACGTGCAAAACTGACAGGATTACTCATGCGAAGGAAAATAAATGGATGGCAAATGAGTGCCCATAACCAAAAGAAAATACGTGTCCAACCCGGTTTGCCTTTAGCCATGTAAGTACACATAAGGCCCATGGCATCTGAGCCACTTTGGTAGCGAGTCGCTTCAATGTGAGTATCATGGTCAATGTAAATACTTGAACCAATAGCAACACCTTTACTCATGTCGACATCTTTACCAAAAAAACGAACACCTAAAATTGACTCGGCATTGGTACGAACCCGATTACCCAAATCATCAGAAATATTTGGCAGAGAACCGGACTGTTTTAAACGGAACAACATCTCTTGTGTCCCTAAAGAAGATGCCGAGAAAATCACATTACGAACTCGCCAAGTACGACGTTGTTTGTTAAACCATGAGCTTGAACATTCAGTCGTGACTTCATAACCATCGCTGCCATCGGCTTTACCATTGAGTGGTTTAACATCAACTACTTTGGTTTCTTCATAAACCTTGGCGCCATTTTTTTCGGCAAAGTACAAATAGTTTTTATCTAATGTATTTTTTGCGTTGTGTTTACAACCCGTCATACAACCGCCACATGCGGTACAAGTGCCACGGTCTGGACCTTCGCCGTTAAAATAAGGGTCCGGGTAGGTCTTCCCACCTTCTTCACCTTCCGGTGGAAAGAAAGTGGCAACACGAGTAGGTTTAAATGTATGGCCAACACCGACTGCTTCACCCATTTTCTTTAGCATGTGGTCGGCAGGGCCGAAAATTTTATTATCAGTCACGCCAAGCATACGTTCTGCTTCAGCATAGTGCTGAGGCATTTCATTTTTCCAGTCCGCGGCATCTGCCCACGTGCCTTCATCCCAAATATGTTCAGGTGGAACCAGTAGGGTATTGGCATAGGTAATTGAACCGCCACCTACGGCATTACCGCAAATAATGGTGACATGGCGAAAAAAACGCATGTTGAAATAACCGAAAAGTTTCATGCCCGGACGCCAAATCCAACGGCGAGTATTCCAGTTGTTTTTAGCAAAATCTTCAGCTTTCCAGCGTCGCCCCATTTCCATTACGGCAACCGAGTAGCCTTTTTCGGTTAAACGGCAAGCAGAAACACTACCACCAAAGCCTGAACCAATAATCAGGTAATCATAGTCATAATTGTTTATTGTCATGATGAAGGCTCCTGTCTAATGATATTTTTTATATTGACTCTGTATGTTTATCAATGAATTGCCTAATGCGCTCAAAGGAGTCATTAGATTCCTTTAGTATACCTGCATGAAATTGAAAAACATGTCCGACTTGGTCATAAACCCTTAAGTTCGTCGGAATACCGTATTTTTCAGTCTGTTCAGCAAGTCGTTTTGCATCGTCTAATAAAACTTCTTCGGTACCGACATGGATCAGAACCGGCGGTAATCCGGTTAAGTCAGCATAAAGTGGGGAACATGTTGGATCGGTTGCCGATTTTTGGCCGCAATAGTTTTTTGCACACCAGGTTAACCAGTCCTCTGACAACATCGCATCTTGAGCAGCATGAGTTTTTATTGTGTTTCCTGAAAGACTTAAGTCAACCCAAGGCGAAAGTAAAACTAAAGCCGCTGGTAAAGGGAAACCCGCATCTCGTAAAGCAATTACGGTGCTTAAGCTCAGCCCACCGCCAGCGGAGTCACCCGCAATTACAAGTTTTTTAGGGTCTTGTCCGTAAGCAAGTAAAGTTTTATAGACTGCAATGCTATCTTCAATAGCAGCAGGGCTTGGGTGTTCTGGAGCCAGACGATATTCAGGTAACCAGACTTGTGCTTGAGCTACATGTCCAACCTGAGCGGCAAGTTTAGCGTGACTTTTGCTACTGCCCACGACATAGCCACCCCCATGTAAATACAAAATACCGCGACCTGACTTAATGGTCTTAGGCCGAATATGAAGCGTAGGAACTTGAGCAATTATTTGCTTTTTTGTTTGATAACCACGAGGCCCAAGCACAATAGCACTGGCTGCATCACTACAAAAACGTTGTAGCTTTAGTGGTGTTTTAGGGGATAAAGCTGGACGTAGTGTGGTACGGATGGTCCATGCAAGAAGTTGCTTCATAATAAGGACTCATACTAAGCATGTGAGATTAGCCAGCATCTCCTAAAATTAAGAGCATGCTGACCACTATTTTTATTTTGCTGATTTGTTGAGTAGGCGAGTTTGCCAAGCTGTCGCGGCTGCAAAAATCTTTTGGTAGCCTTGCGGCAGAATACGCTGAATTACATCAACGGCTTTTGCATCGGCTCCAATAAGTAAACGGCGACGGTCCTTACGAACAGCTTCCAAAATTTGCTGAGCTGCATCATCAGCAGGGGTGCGAAGTAATTTATCGAAAGCATCTTGGCTTTTTAGCGGGTCCATTCCTAAAGACTGGACGCTATTATTCATACGTGCAGCTTTGGCAATATTGGTGCGAATACCACCCGGATGCACACAAGTCGCGCTCACACCAGCATTTTGCATATCAAGTTCTTGGCGCAATGATTCAGTAAAACCACGAACGGCAAATTTACTGGCGTTATAAGCACTTTGGGTCGGTTGAGCTGTTAAACCAAACATACTAGAAATATTAATAATATGCCCATCACCACTTTGCTTTAAGTAAGGCAAAAACTCTTTGGTGCCATAAACCACACCCCAAAAATTAATACCAATGAGCCATTCAAGATCTTCATAGCTCACACCTTCAGCCGTACTCCCTATTGCGACACCAGCATTATTAAAAATCAGGTTAACTTGGCCATGCTCATCTACTACTGCCTTTGCCCAAGTTGCAACTTCATCACGTTTAGCCACATCAACTTTTTGAGTGGTGACTTTGACTGAATAAGGCGTTAACAGCTCGACTGTTTTAGCTAATCCAGCTTCACTAATATCGGAAAGTGCCAGATGGCAACCTTGTTTGGCGAGGGCGATTGCAATTGCTTGTCCAATACCTGAACCCGCACCTGTCACAGCTGCGACTTTATTTTTAAAAGACTTCATAAAATTCTCCGTTTATTTTTCTCATTTCCTATGGCGAAGCGTATTTAAGAAATAGCCGACACCTGAGTGTAGTTTTCAATGTCAAAGCGACGAGTGCGTTGGCGATATTCAAGGGTAAAACCTGGCCAGTTATTGGTATTTTTGCCATCAGCAGTTTGATACCAACTGGTACAGCCTTGCGCCCACACCGTTTTTTTCATTTTTTCCTGAATATTTTGATTAAACTCGTGTTGAATTTCGGCACGAATGTTGGTGAACAGCAGGTTATTTTTCAAAGTAGTGCGCAGCGCATCTAAAATATAATTCACCTGACTTTCAATCATATAGACGATTGAGTTATGTCCGAGGTTGGTATTTGGTCCATACAACATAAAGAAGTTAGGGAATCCGTTTACTGTTAGACCTAAATAAGCCTCAGCACCATCTTTCCATGTGTCTTTTAATGTACGCCCATCAAGTCCAGTAATTTGCATTGGCGCCATAAATTCAGTCGCTGTAAAACCTGTACCGTAAATAATGGCATCAACTTCACGCAGCTTTCCTTCCGTGTCTAAAATGCCATGTTCAGTAATTTCTTGAATACCTGTATCAATCACATCAACATGAGGTTGGGTCAGCGTTTCATACCAGTGGTTAGAGATTAAAATACGTTTACAACCAATTGGATAGTCAGGCATTAAGCGGTGGCGTAACTTCCCATCTTTAACAACTTTTCGAATGTGGCGCTGGAATATGTATTCCACCAAAGGCATTTCATTAAGTGAAGTTGTAAAAGCAAGTAGGCGAATTTCATGATGGCCATATTGCAAGGCACGGTCTAGACTTTGCAAGATCGGCAGTTTACGGAAAGCTTTTTTCTCTAAAGGTTGGTAAACCCGATCCGGTTTTGGAATAACATAAGGCGCTGAGCGTTGATAAACGTCTAGGTGAGCCACTTGTTTTGCAATTTCAGGTACAAACTGAATCGCGCTTGCGCCTGTGCCAATGACTGCAACACGTTTACCTGTTAATTCATAGTCATGGTCCCAACGCGCTGAGTGAAATGCCTTACCTTTGAAGTTTTCAATGCCTTTAAGTTTTGGATAGGCAGGGCGGTTGAGTTGGCCTACCGCACCCACTAAAAATTCAGCTTCAAACTGTTCACCAGTTGTACTTTGAATGTGCCATACACCTTGCAGTGCATCAAATTCGGCGCTGGCTATTTCAGTGTTAAATTTGATGTGCGGGCGAAGATCATATTTATCGGCACAGTGACGTAAATATTGATAAATCTCTTGAGATGTCCCGTAGCGATTTTTCCAACCAAGTTCCTGTTCAAAAGAAAAAGAATAAAGATGTGACGGCACATCACATGCAGCGCCCGGATAAGTGTTGTCACGCCAGACACCACCTACATCGGCAGCTTTTTCAAATAGAGTAAATTGTTCAAAACCTGCTTGTTTGAGACGAATGGCAAGTCCTAGACCACCAAAGCCAGTGCCAATAATGGCGATGCGTACATTTTTATTTGAATTAGACGACGAATTAAACATGGGCTGCTCTAAATCCTTAAAAACAGTGAGCGAAAAAATCGCAATTTCCTGTATGCAGAATAGACGTTTATTTGCTTGATTTAGAGGATGGATGAGGACAAAATATTGTGATTCGAGGACATTCTGAGCAATACAGTGAAGTATGCATGGGCTTTTGAACGCAGTGTACATAGTGTTCGGTTAATGGCTGATTTTGCGGTGGAATCAGGCATTTCTTATCAGACGATTTTGCAAGGGACAGGGCTTAGCCAACAACAATTACTCGACCCTAATATGGTGGTGACAGGCCATCAGGAATTACAGCTGATTCATAACTTGGTTGAGCAACTAGGAGGCAGACCGACATTAGGCTTAGAAGTGGGCACACGCTATCATTTCACCACATTTGGGCCATTAGGCATGGCTCTGATGAGTAGTGCGAGCATTCGTGAAGCACTAGATTTGGCTTTAACCTATTTCACTTTAACTTTTGCTTTTACTCGCTTTGATGTGTCGGATACACCGCAAGGAATCCGTATCGAAATTGATGAGCAAGATATCCCATCTTCAGTACGTCAATTCATTATTGAACGAGATGCTGCTGCACTCATTACAGTACAGCGAGATTTGGTGCAGGACAATTTTTGCCAATATTTGGCTTTTTCTTTCCAACTCAAAGGCGATGCCGAGCCTTATCAGGACTTATTTGGCGTGATGCCTGAATTTGGTGCTGCGAAAAGCTTTGTAATTCTTGATCCGCAAAAAGTAGACCAAAAATTGCTTATGGCAAATGAATTGGTTTTACATACAGCCGAAGAACAGTGCCGTCAAATATTAGAAAAACGCCAATCACAAAATAAATTTACAACCTTAGTGCAACAGCAGCTTATGAATGTGCGAGGGGAAATGCCTTCTATGCAAATCGTGGCTGACCGATTGCATTTAAATACACGAACTTTACGCCGTCACTTGGCATCAGAAAGGATGACTTTTATTCAGATACGTGAAGAGGTTAGACAGGTCTTAGCAGAGCAATATTTGGCATTACCAAAAGCTTCTGTTGAGCAAATTGCCGAATGGTTAGGTTATGCCGAACCTGCCAGTTTTATTCATGCTTATAAAAGATGGCATGGGAAAACACCTCATGCCATGCGTTTAGTACAAAAATAAAAAAATGAAGGGTGCTTTTGCTTTCCCTTCATTAAAGAGCAGTTTATTTAATAAAGCTTAGTTGCTTACTGATTTTTTCTAAAATCGGTGCTTTCTTGGCTTGAAATTCAACTTTGTTTTGTTGAATCAGGTTGTTGCCTTTAGTGTCGATAGAAATAATGAGCGGACCAAATTCTCTCACACGGTTAATCCAAAGGGTTTCTGGCATACCTAGATCTTGCCATTCAGCGCCTTCAATCTCTTCAACCAAAGTTGCTGCAAGTACTGCACATCCACCTGGGAAAATCGCATGAACTGCAATATTTTCCTGACATCCAGCAGCTGTTTCTGGTCCCATGCCACCTTTACCCACAATGAGCTTAACGCCAGTTTGCTTGATAAATTCCCGCTCGAATTTTTCCATCCGCATACTGGTTGTTGGGCCAATCGAAACCATTTCGAAGTCGTTTTCACCTTTCTTGCGCACAATAGGGCCAGCATGAAAAATTGCTCCACCTTCAAGATTAACTGGTAGTTCTCGACCTTGTTCGATCAGTCTGCGATGGGCAACGTCACGACAAGTTACCAAACGGCCAGTCAAATAAACTACATCACCGACTTTAAGGTCTAAAAGGTCTTCATCTTTGATTGGCGTTGTTAGAATTTTTTTCATAGTACAACTCCTTCGTGAGACAAGATTTCATACGACATATCTGGATTAATCTTAATTTTGCCACGGCGATGTGCCCAGCAACCTGTGTTTACGGCAACACCAATTGTTGATGGATGACGTGCAGAAGATTCAATATTGACCCCCATTACACTGTTATTGCCTGTGAGTCCCTGAGGACCAATACCAATTTCATTAAGACCTTGTTCTAACAGTTGTTCCATTAAGGCAGCGCGTGGGTTCTCACTTGTTGAGTCAACTGGACGCATAATCGCGAGTTTAGAAAGACGAGCTGCGGTTTCAACCGAAGTTGATACGCCAACACCGACCAGTAACGGTGGACAGGCATTTACACCGCGTTCGGTAATAACATCCATTACAAATTCAGCAATGCCTTCGTAGCCTTGACCTGGCATTAAAACTTTTGCCGCACCCGGTAGAGTACAACCGCCACCAGCCATATAGACATCAATGGTACAAGTATCGAGTTCAGGGACAATACGCCAGTCTAACCATGGAATTTGAGTACCGGTATTTGTGCCTGTATTTTTTTCATCAAAGGTTTCAACAGCGTTGTGACGTAATGGACCTATGCGTGTTGCTTCAGCAGTTGCTTCGCTCAAAATATCTTGAAGTTCACCAAGCAAAGGGAAGTTGGCACCTGCTTCAACAAAATATTGAATGACACCCGTGTCCTGGCAGCTTGGGCGATTGAGTTTATCGGCAGCTTGCTGATTTTCTTCCATCGAGTCATAAACTGATTTAGCCAATGGATTGGTTTCTAAAGTACGCAGTTCAATTAACTTGCTTTTCACATCTTTCGGTAGGCGTTTTCCAATATAAGCCGTAAATTTGGCCATGGTGTCCGTAAGGGACTGGACTGCAATATCTTTGTCCATGTTGTGCTCCTTGAAGAAACTTGTTCAGATCTAATTGGTGTAAATAGGGTTATTGGGTTGCTTTGGCAGCGTTTACTTTCACTTTTTGGGAGAAGCTCAGCACTAGTGTCAGTAAGGTCGAGATGATGAGTAGGCCTGCAACAAAATAGAGTCCGCCTGTGAAATCTCCAGTTTGATCTTTAATCCAGCCGATCATGGCAGGGCCTGCAAACCCGCCTAAATTTCCGATTGAGTTAATCGTGGCGATGCCTGCTGCTGCGGCTGATCCTGACAAGAACATGGTTGGCATGCTCCATAGCGGTGGCTTGGCACAACTAATACCGACATTCACAATGGTAAGTGCTGCAATTAATCCAATGACGTTATGTGTGCCTGCTGCAATTGCGAGACCAACTGCTGCGGTTAAACACGCGAGAGCAACATGCCATGTACGTTCATTGGTGCGGTCAGAGTGTCGAGACCATAAAACCATGGAAATGACAGAAACGATTGGAGGAATAGCATTTAAAAGCCCCACAGTCATAGACGTTACGCCAAGCTGTTTAATAATTTGTGGCGCCCAGATGCCGAGGGTATAAAGCCCAGCCGACGTTCCGAAATAAATCAATGCAAGGGCAAGTACCCGTGGGTTGGCAAGACCACGAAGAATGCTGTGATGCTCAGGTGCATTTTTTCCTACATCCTCTTCCTTCATGGTTTTTACAAGCCATTCGCGTTCATCCTGTCCTAACCAAGTAGCTTGTTCAGGGCGATCCGTCATATATTTAAAAACAACAACGCCTAAGATGATTGCTGGTATTGCCTCAATAATGAACATCCACTGCCAACCAGCGAGACCCCAAATTCCATGCATTTCAAGTAATGCGGCTGAGATTGGTGAACCAACTGCTGTGGCAATTGGGGCGGCTGCCATAAATAAAGCAATCACCCCAGCACGATGTCGTGCAGGAAACCAGTAAGTTAAGTACAGAATAATGCCGGGAAAGAAGCCAGCCTCGGCAACGCCGAGTAAAAATCGCATAACGTAAAAGCTGGTCGAGCTTTCTACAAACGCCATACCGGCTGCAATCAGACCCCATGTCACCATAACTCGAGCAATCCAGATACGGGCACCGACTTTATGCAAAATAATGTTGGATGGGACTTCAAATAAGAAATAGCCCAAAAAGAAAATTCCGGCACCAAAACCGAGAACCGAGGCTGTAAAGCCTAAGTCTTCTTTCATGGTGAGTGCGGCAAAACCAATATTGACGCGGTCGATATAGGCTATAAGGTATAACAACATAATAAACGGTACGATTCTCCAAGTAATTCGACGTAACGTTCGCTTTTCAATATCCATTTCCATGTCATGACTCCATATTCATGACTACCAATCCTGATTGGTAGTTTTCGCTTTCTTTACCGCTATTGATTCGGCTAGATGGCTTTTCCCGTTCATCCACAGCATTCCTTCTGCGGACATTGTTATGCTCTTAAACAAGAGATGCCTTATGTCGGGAAACATTGAAATGGATGTTAAACCCTTTAAAAAACTGATGAATCGATATAAAGTTAAATCACTATTGCAAAAAACTTAATAATCATGAATGCAGATACGGAATTAGCTTTCTTTTGTTTATTGGTCAAACAAGGAAGTCTTGTCGCGACGGCACGAGAGTTAAACTTGACTCCACCTGCGGTTTCTAGACGTTTAACTCAACTTGAAGAGCGTTTGGGAGTAAGGCTTTTAAATAGAACAACACGGCGAATTAGTTTAACCAGTGAAGGTGAGGTCTACTTTGAAAATGCAGTTCGTATTTTAAAAGAGATTGATGAAATGGAGCGTTTGGTTTCAAGTAGTCGGGCAGCACCCAAAGGGGTATTGCGTGTGAATGCTCCTTTAGGCTTTGGTCGTTCTTATATTGCGCCAGCGATTTCTACATTTGCCAAAATCTATCCTGATGTCGATGTCCAACTGCATTTAACTGACCGCCCGATTAATCTGCCAGATGAAGCGATTGATGTCTCAATCCGCTTTGGCGAAATACCTGATTCACGTCTAATTGCAAAAAAATTGGCAGCCAACCGCCGTTTATTATGTGCATCACCTAGCTATTTAAAAAAGGCAGGGCAACCACTCACTCCTCATGATTTAACACAGCATCAGTGTATTGTGATTCGGCAAAATGATTCTGCTTATGGTAATTGGCGGTTAAGTCATGGCAAACAAGTTGAAACCGTTAAAGTTCATGGGCAACTGAGTACGAATGATGGGGCAGTCGCATTAAATTGGGCCTTAGAAGGCTATGGTATTTTGATGCGAGCAGAGTGGGACGTAGCAAAATATTTAAGAAGTGGTAGATTAGTTCAAGTGCTAGCGGACTATGAAACACCACCCGCAGATGTCTATGCGGTGTATTTAGAGAGACTGAATCTGTCGCCTAAAGTCGCGCATTTTCTAGATCATTTACGCCAATTTTTAAATCAGCATGTCGATGGTCCAGAGCCTCGTTCAAGTTGGTAACGATGGTATTAACCTCAATTAAAAAAAGCCAACTTAAAGTCTAAGTTGGCTTTTAACATTAGTTTTTATTTAAACGCAAATGTAGCAAACGTGCTGCCGATGTATGGCGTATATTGTCGGCACGGTTATAAAAATAACGTTCAGTAATAGCTTCACCAGACAAGTCTTCGATTACTTCAAAATCCATTTTTTCAACCGCCTGATGTAAATCTGAAGGTTTAAATTGACCTAGTAAAGGTTCTTTCAGCAAATGGGTAAACTGTGCAACGCCCATACTCCCGAGTCGCTCAATACCTTTTAATTCCTGAAAATCGGTCGAATAGTCGAGTACCACTTCGCTGCCGTTTGCAGCAAATTCAGCAATACTTTTTAAAGTTTGTAGCGTAGTGTCCGGCTTTAAATAATGAGTGGTGCCCAGCCAAGAAAAGAAAGCCGGAGCTTTTCGTACATAGCGACTTCGGGCAAGCGCTTCAGAGATAGATTCTTTTTCAAAATTAATAGAAACAAATTCAACAGTAGAGGGAAGTTCGCCTAACTTTTTGAGTTTAGATTGTTTGGCAGCCTGAGTATCAGGATGGTCAACTTCAAAAATTTTTAAAGTTGGATAATGCTGTGATTTTCGGAGTACAAAAGAGTCTAAACCCGCTCCAACCAAAACATATTGCTTAATATTGTGTTGAACAGCTTGGTTAAGTAAGTCCTCGGCATAACGTGATCGGCCGACAACCTGCCCACTCAATAAACCTAAGGTACGGTTTAAAATGGGTGAATTCATTAATTTAACAATGAGTGGTGTAGATAAAAGCTTTTTCCAACCTTTACTGGTCATTTCAAAAGCATAGGGATCTGAAAATACAGGATTTATCGTATTTTTAAAGTGATTCGCACGTAAAGCAGCAGCGGCTTCGGCAGTACGGCTTGATTGACCTTCTTTCATCTTTAACCTGTTCTTTTATTTCTTGAAGATTGAATGAAGAAGGCAGTGTATTTCATGAAAATCTAAAATACACTGCCCATTCCTTACAACTGATTTGGTCAAATTTACAAATTAATGTGTCTTTGACATTTGATATGTAACTTCATAATCCTTCAAATCTAGTTTTTTCAAACGTTGTTTAAGCTTTTTCAATGACCACGGCCATGCTGCAAAGTTGCGACCGTTAGCGTCAAGGTAATAACTCTTACAGCCACCACTATTGAATACAGTGGTTTGAAGATGCTTTTGCACCAAGTCGTTGTGCTTTTTAATTACATCAGCCTTAACATTTAACTTGCTAATTCCTTTGTTTTTAATTTTCAATAAGCCATCTACGATATAGTCGAGCTGTGCTTCTGCCAAACCAATAAATGAGTCATAAACCAGTACGTTTGGTCCCAATACTAAGAATGCATTTGGTACATTTTCAATGTTGGTTCCTAAGTAAGCTTCCGGTGAACTATTTTTCCACAAATCATTTAAACGTTGGCCTTTTTCATTAAACACACGTTTGCCGATTGGTGGGTGAGATACTTCAAAACCTGTACCCCAAATAATCACATCAACTTCATGGCGTTCGCCATTAGCTGCAATCACCGTATTGCCTTCGACTTTAACCAGGCCATGTGGAATAAGCGTGGTATTTGGTGCTTGTAGTGCAGGGTAGTAATTGTTAGCAAACAAAATACGTTTACAGCCAATATCAAAATTAGGCGTTACGTTTTTACGTAACTCAGGGTCTGCAATTTGAAGTTTAAGTAATTGCTTGCCGAGTACATTTACTGGTTTTAGCGCAAGTGGGTTACGTAAACCAAAATTAATCGCATTGAGGGTTAGCGCTACACTTTTACGCCAACTTGCCTGAATCGCTGGATATTTGGCAATAATTGATTTACTCAACTCACCCAAATCCGTATCCGGTTTTGGTAATACCCAAGGGGCTGTACGTTGGAACACAAATAGCTCTTTTGCTTTAGGTTGAATTTGTGGCACAAACTGGATGGCAGATGCACCTGTACCAATTACAGCAATGCGTTTTCCAGTAAGGTCGTAGTCATGATTCCATTTCGCTGAATGGAACATTTCACCAGTAAAGGTATCTAGACCTTCAAGACGGGGAATCTGGGCTTCGGTAATTGGGCCTGTTGCAAAAATAACAGTTCGCGATAGATATTGACCAGTAGTTGTATCAAGTACCCACAAATGGCGTGATTCATCCCAAGCAGCATTGAGCAGTTCGTTGTTAAACTCAATTTTAGACGTGATATTAAACTCGTTACTTACATCTTCTAAGTAACTTAAGATTTCCGGCTGACGTGCAAATAAGTGACTCCATTTTGCACTAGGCGCAAACGAATAAGAATACAAAGCCGACGGTACATCGCAGCCACAGCCCGGATAGGTATTTTCACGCCAAGTGCCACCCACACGTCCTGCTTTTTCAATAATTTTATAGTTGGTATAGCCAACTTGGTCGAGACGAATCGCTGCGGCGATACCGGAAATTCCGGCACCGACAATAAAGGTATCGTAAATATGGCTAGGTGAATTGACAGCTTTTTTTGCTGATGCATTTGTTTTCATTTGAGCAGTCATATGGGTACTACCTATAAAATTTCTTATTTAAATAATTTGTAAGAGGTACCAAGAAACTTGGTATACAGACTTGGTGATGCACGTTTCATCAGCCAGAACAACTTCGCATCGATTTGAGGAATGGTATAAAGCTCATCCTGATCAAGACGGTTAAGTGTCAGTTTGGCTACATCATCACTTGTGGTGAGTGCGTAGTTCATGAGCGCATGGTCTGCAAGTTTTGAATAACGGCCCGGAATACGACCATTTTTAATGATATTGGTTGGCACCAAAGTCGGGCAGAGCACATTGACTTTAATGTTGAATTTACGAAGCTCAGCCGAAAGTGTTTCAGACAGCGCACGGACTCCAGCTTTCGTTACGTTATAGGCAGTCATTTCTGGTGCTGCGGTATAAGACGCCGCAGAAGCTACATTAATAATTGCGCCGTAACCTAGTTTTTTGAACTTTGGCACAAATGCATGACAACCATGAATAACACCCCAAAGGTTAATATTCATGACCCAGTTCCAGTCTTCTAGGCTGAGTTCGTCAAACTTACCGCCTAAACCTACACCCGCATTATTAATGACAAGGGTGACAGGATGACTAAGTAAAATTTCAGCAGTTTCAGCTAAATTTGTGACATGTTCAGGGTTACCTACGTCACAGTGCATTGCAAATGCTTTTGCACCCTGTTGTTCAAGCAGCGTTACAGTTTCTTCTGCAGCTTCTAAATTAATATCTGCGCAGACTACGCTACCACCACGTTTTGCCAGTTCAATTGCAAAACTTCGTCCAATTCCACTGCCTGCACCCGTCACGACGGCATAAGCTTTTTGGCTTGGTTTAACTTTCTTTTTGCCAAATAAAATCATGATTCATCCCGAAATAGATTTAAGGAAAGCCAGTCATTAAGTAATGACTGGTTGCAAGCCAGTTAAGACAAGCGTACAGGTGGGGTAAATTCCTTCACAAAGTAAGGTGCAATCGCGCCGCCTTCTTTGAGTAATTTGTCTTTGTAGTACTCTAGATATTCGGTCGTGTCATGGTCATTTGGATGGAAGTCAGGACGTAAGTAATCGAAAATCTGGCCAATGGTGCTACCAAATACACCATCTTTTGGACCAAAAATAAGTCCTACACCACGGCGCGCGTCTTTCCAGAATTTTCTAGTCAACATTTCCTGTGGTTTTCTTAAAACCGGAATAAACAATGTAGTTGCTGGGATTAAACCTAAAATAGTAAAGAAAGCTAAGAAGAAGCCAGAAGCTCGTAGTGGATAGCTACCATTGAGTAATTGATATACATCATAGGCAATATCTTTATGCTCAGATTCTTCAAGCATATGCCACATCCATAAAGCACGGCTTTTTGCATCATCTGAATAGTAGAAATTCTTTTCGTGCTTCATCATGTATTCGGCAAGTACCGCAGTAAAATGCTCAATACCAGCCATCATCGATAATTTAAGTGGTTGCGGGAATTTCAAAAACACATATTTAAAGAAGTTTTCGCCCAAGAAACGGTATAAATCGACAGGGTATTCAACATCTTTAAGTGCATCGTTATATTCATTGTGTAGTTTAGAGTGAATCGCCTCTTGTCCAATCAATGAAGTAACACGCTGTTTTAAAACTGGGTCTTGAATAAATTCACGGTGATGACGAGCTGTTTCAATCACCAGATCTTCACCATAAGTCAGAAATACTGAAAGCGTAGCAAAAAACATCGTGGCAAATTGATTGTTCATATAAAATTCAACATCAATCTCTTTACCTTCAAATCCGATATTTAAATGACGGATTGGGACGGATTTTTTACTGGCAAAATCCGGTAACTCGATTTCACGGTAAAATTTAATTTTGTTTAGTGATTTTTTAACTGTGGTCGAGATCATGGTGACACCTTCAGATCAATCAGTGATAGTGCGGCTACGTCGAAAACCAAAAGCTTTGATTTGAAACAGGGCACTGTAAATTCCATTTTCAAAAAGCAGTTTTCTCTGCTTACTGACTACGGTGATGTTGCTCCGTTATTTGTGTGATTATTTGACTGAATAACGGGAAAAAGAGGAAAGTTCAGTAAAACGGCTCAACCTCTTTTTAGATTTTTTCATGTTAATCTGAGTTTATGTTCGGATTCAATTCGGGTAACTTTTCAAGTTTCTAAACCTAAAGTTTCATGTTTTTATAAAATAAAAAATTAGTTTTAAAATTTATTAATATATTGATTTTTATTTAAATATTTTAATGTCATTAAAAAGAAATATTCAAACATAAAAGAACTTATAACTGTATTTCATTGTAGTTTTAAAAGAAATATTTCATGAAAGTTGACAACTATTCGGATTTTGTTTTTTTATTAGGGTAGGGCTAAATTACATGCTAATCTGAGCTTATGTTCGGATTATTTATAAGAAAATATGTCTACGCGAAAACCCCGTCAGGCACGAGCCAAAGTCACTGTCGATACCATTATTGAAGCAGGTTTTATTGCTGTAGCATTGCATGGACCAAGTGGTACCACCACACGTCATATTGCAGAAATTGCAGGGGTGAGTGTGGGGTCACTCTATGAGTATTTTAAAAACAAAGAAGAAATCTACGATGCGATGAATCACTACTTTGTGAGTGAAATTTTAGACATGATTAAAGAACTAACCCCCACAATTTTAGAGTTGGAGTTAGAGCCTGTCATTGAAATGATTTTTTATACATTCAGTGATTTATTAAAGAAAAATAATGACCGTTATTTAACCGTTTTACGTTATGCAGGTGAGTTGCAATACGATAAATATATTCCAAAAATTGAACAGGCTTTAATGGAAGTCATCATGAAGTATATGATGCATAATCCTAAATATTTAAAAATTAATAACTTACCTGTAATTACCTATATTTGTATTAATAGCGGTATTTTTAATGTTGCAAGGCATCTTATTTTACCCAACCCATTTATTAGTTTTGATGAAATGGTGCAGGGGCTAACAACTATGATCATGAGTTATATCAATACTGAAATGGCACGCTCAGAAGATCAATCATAATTTTTAGTTTTTCAAATATGATAAAAAACACCTGCGTATACTTCTACGCAGGTGTTTTTACTATTTATGGCATGGTTGGAATTTCTTCCGGACGCATATCAAAAATCAGAATTTCAGCATTGCCACCATTGGTAAATGATAACTTGCCTCCATCGCGAATACGCGCAGCATCACCAGTATTAAAGGTTTTACCGTTTACATCAATACGGCCTTTTGCCACATGTAGGTAAACATAACGACCTTCAGGAATTGCAAACTCTGCTGTTTCTTCACCATCAAAAAGACCTGAATAAATATTAATATCTTGTTTGATGGATAAAGTTTTTTCGCCACCTTTTGGTGAAATCATCAAGTGCAATTTACCGCGTTTGTCTTCCTCGGAAATATGCAATTGTTGATAGCCCGGTGTTGTGTTCACTTCATTTGGAACCACCCAAATTTGCAAGAAGTGCACATTTTCTTGAGCAGAGTGATTAAATTCACTATGTGCAACCCCACGACCTGCGCTCATTAATTGAATATCACCAGGCACAATCACCGAACCAGTACCCATTGAATCTTTATGTTCTAACGCACCTTCAAGCACATAAGAAATGATTTCCATGTTACGGTGAGGGTGAGTACCAAAGCCTTTTGATGGAGCAACTGTATCGTCATTAATTACAAGTAAATCTGAAAAACCAACTTGTTTCGGATCCCAATAATTTGCAAATGAAAACGTGTGTTTCGACTGTAACCAGCCATGATGTGCTGCACCACGCTCATGAGATAAACGCATATCAAACATGATTTATTCTCCTCATCCAATTTTTTTCTCTGAATGCAGTTTATCGTTTTCATTTGTGCAATAAAGCTCTAAAAACAGAAAGCTTGGTGTGATTTTTGGAACGCTCAAATATAGAACTAAGGCATGTATAGAAATAGGCAGAATATTTCGTGTGTTATCTTTTTAAGCCATGTTTTTATCATTTTAGGACAAATGTATTTTATTTGAATAATAATGAATAATAGTAGTTTATATAAATAATTTAAAATAATCGAAAAATATTTGAGTTGGCAAAAAGTTTCAAAATGGATTGGCTTTTTTTGTCCTTGTTCGAGTGTTATAGCAAGCGCACTATTTAACCTGATTTGGTGAACTTAACAACGCTTAAGTTCATAAAACATGACAAGGCAGAGGTATTCGAGCAAATTTTTGTTCGAGAGCAGTTAAAGATTGCAAGAAATAATCCAAAGACAACTTTAGCTGTTTGATTCGACGCTGCCTTGTATTTAACAAATTTTATAGGGTGTCGAAAATGGTCGCTCAAGCTATCCGAAATATTATTTCTCCTAAATCAGTTATAGCTCAGTATCAAAAGATAGATTTCTCAAATAAAGGAACTATCCCAATTCGCCATTTAAATATCGGATTTGATGGTAAAGAAATTGATATTGAGTTTTACGTCAACAACCAGTTTGCAACTTTGTTCTTTGCAACGCTTTCGGTTTTTTTGACCTATGGTGAAGATCTGGTGATTGAAACAGCTCGTCATCACCGTGAATTTATTCAAGATCCGATTTTAAAACAGCGTGTTACATCGCTGATTGGTCAAGAAGCCATCCATTCAAAATTGCATAATGAGTTCAATGATGCAATTAAAGAGCTGGAATATCCGGTCGATTTTTATCGTTTCTTGGGTGAGAACTTCTTTAAATATGTGTTCTTAAAATTCCCGCAGCCATTAAAGCTTTCACTCATGGCGGGTATTGAACATTTTACGGCGGTACTTGCCGAATACATGATGAAGCATGAAAAGAATTTCTATTATACCGACGATGCCAAAAGTCGTGCCTTATGGATGTGGCATATGCTTGAAGAATCTGAGCATAAAGATATTGCTTATGACGTCTATCAGGTTTTAAACGGTAATTATCCGTTACGCGCAACGGGCTTTTTAATGGCTTTCATTACCATTTTAGGGCTTATTCCAACAGCAACGTTATTTGTACCTCTACTGCGTAAGCCAAAAGAACTGTTGACCAGAAAATTCTGGAAAGATGCACGTCGTGGCGTCAACTTAATTTTTAGTCCAAAAGATGGCGTATTTGGTAGCACCATTGGTCAGATTTTTGATTACTTACGTCCAGACTTCCATCCAAATGACCATGACACGACCGAATATCTGGAGTACTACAAAAAGAAATTACTTAACGAGGGCGGTGCAATTGCGCCTTACTTTGTGAAGGAATTTACACCACCAGTTCGTGCAGTTTCATAAGCCTATTGGTCATGGCAGTAATATGACAATTACTGCCATCTCCCTAAAGTTTTTTAGGATTTACTATGATTTTATTTGGTAAGAAAGACCAGCCGAGCCGAAACGCATATGCGGTCGTAACTGGGGCAGGCAGTGGGATTGGACGAAGCTTTGCAGTTGAACTGGCAAAACGTGGTGGCAGCGTAGTCTGTGCAGATATTAATTTAGAAGCTGCTGAAGAAACCGTAAAGTTAATTGAACAGTTGGGACAAAAAGCATTTGCTGTACAGTGCGATGTTGGGCAAGCAGAACAAGTACAGACTTTGGCTGATCAAGCAGAGCAGTTACTTGATCATCCTGTAACCCTCATCATTAATAATGCTGGCGTAGGTCTAGGTGGCAAATTTGATGAAATGAGTTTGGAAGACTGGAAATGGTGTATGCATGTAAACCTGTGGGGTGTTATTCATGGTTGTCATGCATTTGTGCCAAAGTTCAAAAAACTAGGTTACGGTGCAATCATTAATGTGGCTTCTGCCGCGTCGTATACCGCAGCACCAGAAATGAGTGTCTACAATGTAACGAAAGCGGGTGTTTTAGCATTATCCGAAACCCTTTCAGCCGAGCTTCGTAAATTCAATATTAAAGTCAATGTACTTTGCCCGACTTTGGTGCCAACCAATATCATTAAAAATGGTCGTATTCCGGGGCGTTATTTCAAGCTTGCAGACCATGCACTCATGAACTATGCCATGACAACCAGCGATGCAGTTGCGACTTTAACATTGAATCGATTAGATCGTGGGCAGCTCTACACCACGCCACAGATCGACGCCAAATTATTCTGGCTTATGAAAAGGACATCTCCAACGCTATATGCAAAGTTCCTTGGGCTTTCGTATCAGTTATTTAAATAAAATTTTGTATAGGCAGAAAAATTATGGTCACTAAACCTAGAACAAATACACGCACCCGTAAAACCCAAGAAGTTGCACATATTTATGACACTTTTATTGTCGGTGCGGGTATTTCTGGTCTTGCTGCTGCAATTAAGCTAAATGAAGCAGGCTTAACTAATTTTAAAATTATTGAAAAAGCAAGCCGCGTCGGTGGTACTTGGCGTGAAAATACCTATCCGGGCTGTGGTTGTGATGTACCGTCAGCTTTGTATTCTTATTCGTTTGCTCCAAGTGCAAAATGGAGCCATTTATTTGCACGTCAGCCAGAAATTTTAAGTTATTTAGAAGATGTTAGTCGTGAGTTTGATATTGAGTCTTTAATTGAATTCAATACCGAACTATTAAAAGCGGAATGGGACAATGTAAAAAATGTCTGGAAACTAGAGACAAGCTCTGGTTTATATATTGCTAAAACAGTTCTATTTGCTACAGGCCCAATTACTGAGGCGCAGATTCCACGCCTTGAAGGTCTAGATACCTTTACAGGTGAAATGTTCCATTCAGCGAAATGGAACCATGACTATGACCTTACTGGAAAACGTATTGCGGTGATTGGTACTGGTGCATCTGCCATCCAGTTTGTGCCCCAAATTCAACCTAAAGCCAAAGAACTGTTTGTATTCCAACGTACAGCCCCTTGGGTGCTGCCAAAACCGGATACAGACTTAGGTGAGTTAAGTAAATCAATTATTGCCAAATATCCAGCGATTCAGGCAGGTTGGCGCCAGACTGTAGCAGGCACCTTAAATGTCATCAATTTTGGTTTACGCAACCCAAAAGCTTTAAAGCCTGTCAATTTTGCTGCGAAACAATTGTTAAAGTTACAAATTAAAGATCCGGTTTTACGTAAAAACGTAACACCTAATTTTGATATTGGTTGTAAACGTATTTTATTTGCCAATAACTACTATCCAGCGTTACAGGCATCCAATACCACGCTTATTCCACATGGCCTAGTTAAAGTCGAAGGCAATACGGTGATTGCAGCTAATGGCGAACGCCACGAAGTAGATGTGATTATTTGGGGCACTGGATTTGAAGTGTCTCATCCACCCATTGGTAAACGGGTACATAACGAAAAAGGGGAATGTCTGGCAGAACTCTGGAAAGACTCCTCACCGGAAGCTTACTTAGGAACCAATATTGAAAATGTACCGAACGCATTTCTTATGCTAGGGCCAAATGTCTTGGTTTATGACTCATTCATTGGTCTTGCTGAAGCCCAACTGCAATATATTGTAGATGGTTTATTGCAAATGAAAGCGAAAGGTATTGCTAAACTTTCTGTAAAATCAGAAATAATTAAAAAGCATAATGAGCTTGTACAAAAGCATTTACAAACCACAGTATTCAATAGTGGTGGTTGTAAGAGTTATTACCTTGATGCAAATGGTCGTAACTTTGCAGCATGGCCATGGTCATTGAAAAAGCTTAAACAGCGTTTACATCATTTAAATTTAGAAGAATACGATGTCATCTATGAAGCTGATCTTGTAAAAGTAAAACCTAAAGTTGAAGAAGTTGCAGGTTAATTAATTTATAAAAGCCCACTTTATTGATGAAGGTGGGCTTTTTACTATTAAATAATGAAAGAAATATATGAAAATTCAATAAATAATATAATGAAGTTAAAGTAAACGATATATTTAAATATACTTCAAAATAAAAATGGGCCAAGCAGTCTATATAATTTTCATTTAAAATAATATAGCTATTTTTAAAAATGAATTTTTAAGTGAAAAGTTTTCTTTTTAATCAATTTTTTAAATTGTATATTGGAAAACATTTTTATATCAATAACTTGTGTGGTTGATAATTATTGTAAATAAATGTGAAAGTATTCACAACCTTATTTTTTTTTGTTAAGATCATTAACATTAAAAACATAGAGATAATAATAATGATCAATAAAGTATTAATAGTGTTATGCGTGAGTATTGTATTTGTATTAGGGTATTGGGCATATTTAGATACCCAAAATAAAAGACATCAAGAGCTCATGAGGATCATTCAAGAAGCTGAAAAAAATTTGCAGACCATCGAACGTAATCCTAACCGTGTTAGTCATAGCAATTTAGCTTCATATAATTTGCAAAAATATATCAGTGATAAAAAAGTTTTTTTCTAAGCACAGTGGCGATTGTGATTTGCTTTAAAAAGTGTGCCATTGATCATATCTTTTCATAAATTTTGATCATGTTGCTGTTGAATCTGTTAAACTTATTGAACGTATAGTAAAAAAGCTGCATAGGGGTTATGCAGCTTTTTTGTGTTTCAAGAGGGGCTGTGGCTATTTTCTGTGTATGACAGCAGAAATCAAATGAGTGGCATATTTGTTGCTTCGTCTATTTAAGATTTTTGTCTAGAGATCTGAACAGAAAAACAAGATTGCTCAGATACCTACATAGAAGTACATATTCCACAGCTCAGATTTTGCATAGAGGCTACTTATGGCGGCGCCCAATTCTTCGGCAGGGTGGTTAGAGCGTTTATTTAAGTTAAGCGACAATAAAACCACGTTTCGAACAGAAGTTCTTGCTGGTGTAACAACATTTTTAACAATGTGCTACATCATCATTGTCAATCCACTCATTTTATCTGAAACCGGCATGGATCATGGCGCCGTATTCGTTGCGACCTGTTTGGCAGCAGCAATCGGTTGCTTAGTGATGGGTATTATTGCTAATTATCCAATCGCCTTGGCACCCGGTATGGGGCTTAATGCTTATTTTACCTATTCGGTTTGTATGGGCATGGGAGTGCCATGGCAGACAGCTTTAGCAGCTGTTTTTGTTTCAGGTGTGGTATTCCTTGCAATTAGTTTCTTTAAAATTCGTGAGGCGATTGTCAATGCAATCCCGATGTCGCTTAAATTTGCGATAGGTGGTGGTATTGGTTTATTCCTTGCGCTCATTGCGTTAAAAAATGCCGGAATTATTGTCGCGAACCAAGCAACATTGGTCGGTTTGGGCGATATTAAACAACCTACTGTATTATTAGCTTTATTTGGCTTTTTACTTATCGTAATTTTGCATCAGCTTAAAGTCCGCGGTGCGATCATTATTAGTATTTTAGTCGTTACAGCAATTGCTACAGCTTTAGGTCTAAATGAATTTAAGGGTGTGGTTGGTGAAATTCCTTCAATTGCGCCAACATTCATGCAAATGGACTTTGAAGGGTTGTTTACCGCAAGTATGGTGGGTGTCATCTTCGTATTCTTTATTGTTGACTTGTTTGACAGTACGGGTACTTTGGTTGGCGTTTCACATCGTGCGGGCCTTTTACAAGACGGTAAATTGCCACGTTTGAAAAAAGCGCTATTTGCTGACTCTACTGCAATCGTTGCTGGGGCTGCATTAGGTACATCATCAACTACGCCATATATTGAATCGGCTTCAGGTGTAGCAGCAGGTGGACGTACAGGTTTAACCGCGGTAGTTGTCGCTTTCTTATTTATTTGCTGTTTATTCTTGGCACCTCTTGCTCAATCTGTGCCGGGTTTTGCAACAGCACCCGCTTTATTGTTCATTGGTGTATTGATGATCCAAGGGATCACTCACATCGATTGGGATGATATTACAGAAGCTGTACCAGCCTTTTTAACGATTGTATTTATGCCATTTGCTTACTCAATTGCAGATGGTATTGCAATGGGCTTTATCAGCTATGCATTAGTTAAATTATTTACGGGTAAGGCAAAAACTGTTCCATACATGGTGTGGATTATTGCTGCCCTTTGGGTATTTAAATTTATCGCCTTTGGCGGTTAAGACGATTGTTTATAATTTCCTTCTAGAACTATCTTAGTGATAGGGATATAAGCAGGAAATTATAGAAGGGTGTGCTTACCACACCCTTTTTTCTTTAGATGTGGAGTTAATATGAATCAAGTCGAGCTGATTCAGGCCTTACCAAAAGCCGAGTTGCATGTGCATATTGAAGGGACCTTTGAACCTGAATTAATGTTTGCCATTGCACAGCGTAATCAGATTCAGATTCCTTACAAATCTGTTGAAGAAGTAAAGCAAGCTTATAACTTTCATAATCTTCAATCATTTTTAGATATTTACTATGCTGGTGCAAATGTTCTTGTTCATGAGCAAGATTTCTACGACCTAGCATGGGCATATTTTGAAAAGTGTGCAGAAGATCGTGTCGTTCATACAGAAATGTTCTTCGATCCGCAAACTCATACTGACCGTGGTATTGCTTTTGCAACCGTGATCAATGGGCTTAAACGTGCATGTGCTGACGCAAAAGCCAAATTTGGTATCAGTTCTCAGCTGATCATGTGTTTCTTACGTCATTTAAGCGAAGAAGCTGCATTTGAAACGCTTGAGCAAGCTTTACCGTTTAAACAAGATATTATCGCTGTAGGACTTGATTCAAGCGAAGTAGGCCATCCACCAGCTAAATTTGAACGTGTTTTTGCTAAAGCGCGTGAAGAAGGCTTTTTAATCGTGGCTCATGCAGGTGAGGAAGGTCCACCTGAATATGTATGGGAAGCTTTAGATCTGCTCAAAGTAAACCGTATTGACCACGGCGTGCGTTCTGAAGAAGACGAACAATTAATGGCTCGTTTAATTAATGAAAAAATGCCATTAACTGTTTGTCCTTTAAGTAACTTAAAGCTATGTGTTGTTAAGGATATGAAAGACCACAATATCCGCCGTCTTTTACAAAAAGGCGTACACGTGACTGTTAACTCAGATGATCCTTCATATTTCGGTGGTTATATGAATGATAATTTCTTTGCCATTCAACAGGCATTAGATTTAACCAATGATGAGTTGAAGCAACTCGCAATTAACTCTTTTGAAGCCTCTTTCATTTCAGATGAAGAGAAACAAAAGTGGATTTCAGAAATCCAGAAAATCTAAATAAAAAACCGCCTGTGATAGGCGGTTTTTTTAACATTGAATTTATTTAGGTTGTTTGGTCATACTGTTTAAAACATTGTCTTTATCTACAAAGTGATGTTTTAAAGCTGCCAGAACATGGCCAACAATAAGTAAACCTGCAAACCATGAAATATAAATATGTAATGGCTTAACAATGGCTAATAACTCAGGGTTATCTTGTACCAAGCGTGGAATTTCAAATAAATATAAAACCGGAGCAGGGTGACCAGCACTCCAGCTAAATAAACAGCCAGTGACTGGTAAAGCGACTAAAATCACATACAGTAATAAATGTCCGATGTGAGCTAAAGTTTTCATTGTTGGTGACATGGTGTCAGGCAATTGTGGGGCAGGATGGGTGTAACGCCAAAACAGACGAATGACCACGAGGAAGATAATGGTTGTGGCGATATTCTTATGTAGTGTAATGACATCGCCTTTAAAGCTGCCATCAACGTCATAACTTAGAAAATTTCCACTATAGAAACCAATCACCCAAGCAGTGATAAAAATGATGGCCATGACCCAATGCAGAATCTGTGCAGTACGGGTGTAGTATTGAGAGGTTGAGGCAGGCATAAAAGACCCTTTTTTTGTCATTCTAGCGCTAGATTTTATGGGAAACTGTTAAATTTGAGAAATGTTGTTCCCGTAACAGAGCGTGCTATAAACAGAACGCTTCAATTTAAAAAAACACGGTTAAGTTGAGCTGGAGACTAAGGGACTTAATTTGCATAAATGCATCAATTTATTTGTTTCTTCTAAGCCCAAGTTTAGGCAAAATACGCGCTGCTTACGTTCGATCAAAGGAAAAAAATGATGAAAAAATTGATGCTCGCTGTAGCACCAGTTGTTTTAGCTTTAACTGCATGTGCAACCACTACAGGTACCGGTACTGGCGGTGCTTCTGCACAAACGACAACTCAACAGTTAGGCGTAGCTGCATTAAAAGTTGCTGTTAATGCGAAATGTATTACAGAAATTAATAATGTTGCTGCATGGAAGACAGCAACAAAATATATGACTGCTGAACAGCGTGATAGCATCCAAACGAATGTTTGCGGCTGTGTAAGTGAAAAAGCACCAAATAGTGTGACTGCAGTAGAATTAGCTGCTGCTGCGCTTGACGTGAATGCACGTGCTACAATCGTAAACCAAGTGGTTTCTAAAACTGTAAATGCTTGTGTGGCAGAAGCTTTACAAAAATAATTGATGTTTTAAGCATTAAAGAAGGCCGATTCTTATAAATCGGCCTCTTTTTCATTGGAGTATACATGTTTGTTGCAGGCGTAGATGAGGCAGGACGAGGCCCATTAGTGGGTTCAGTTGTTGCTGCAGCTGTTATTTTAGATCCGAATAATCCAATTTTAGGATTAAACGACTCTAAAAAATTAACTGAAAAGAAACGTGAAAAGTTGTTTATTGAAATTCAAGAAAAAGCTTTAGCATGGTCAATAGCAGAAGCTACACATGCAGAAATTGATGAGCTGAATATCTTGCAGGCAACTTTTTTGGCTATGCAACGTGCAGTGGATGGTCTGAAAACACAACCTCAAAAGGTAATTGTAGACGGCAATCAAATTCCAAAAGGAATTATTATTCCTTGCGAGGCGATTGTAGGGGGAGATGCAAGCCATGCCGAGATTAGTGCGGCGAGTATCTTGGCTAAAGTTACGCGTGATCGTCAAATGGCAGAATTAGATCAACAATATCCATTATTTGGTTTTGCCAAACATAAGGGGTATCCAACCAAAGCACACTTTGAAGCCATTGCAGCTCATGGCGTGATTGATCAACACCGTCGTAGTTATGCACCTGTAAAACGAGCATTAGGTCTATAAATTTATATATTCCCAAAAAATTTAAAGCGACTATAAAGTCGCTTTAATTAGGGAGAGAACAACTTCATACTAACGATTGAAGTTTTTCTGTGCATAATTATCATCTTCATATGAAACTTGATAATCTTGATCAAGATGTTGAAGGTGTTCATGCATTGCACGTTCATGTTGAATACGTTGATAAATTTCTTCGCGATGAACAGAAACCTCTTTTGGTGCATTTACACCAATTCGAACTTGGTTTCCTTTGACGCCAAGCACAGTAACACTGACTTGATCCCCAATCATTAATGTTTCCCCGACACGGCGGGTCAGAATCAGCATGTTTATCTCCTTGCTAAACGCTTAAAACTGCAATATTGGTACCCAAATAAAAAGCTCAACCTCAGTTTTCAGTCAGATTCTAACAGAAATATGAGAACAAAGTCATATTTTGATAATCACTGCTAAAAAACTTTCCGTTTAATATAACAGAGCCGCTATAAAAAAAACTATAGCGGCTCTGTGTTTTCTTTGATTATTGTCGGACAAGTAAACATTTTTTAATGAATTCTTGACCGTTCGGTAAAATTAAGCGCGTGCGCTGCTTTCACCATGTTCACGATCTAAACCAAAAGCGGTATGTAAGCAACGAACTGCAAGCTCAAGGTATTTTTCATCAATAATGACAGAAACCTTAATTTCAGAAGTTGAAATCATAAGGATGTTAATACCTTCGTCAGCAAGGGCAGTAAACATTTTGCTTGCTACACCCGCATGTGAGCGCATACCTACACCCACGATAGATACTTTAACGATGTCATCGCGTGTTGAAACTTCACGTGCACCAATATTTTTGGCAGTTTCATTTAAGATTTTTTCAGCTTTTGCTAAATCAACACGATTTACAGTAAACGTGAAATCTGTTGTGCCATCTTCTTCAACATTTTGGACTATCATATCCACTTCAATGTTGGCATCACTTACTGGTGATAAAATTTTAGAAGCAATACCCGGTTCATCAGGTACACCTAAAATTGTTAATTTTGCTTCGTCACGGTTAAAAGCGATACCTGCAATGATTGGCTGTTCCATAGTGTCTTCTGCCTCAGTAGTAATGAGTGTACCTACATTTTCTTTAAATTCGTCGTCAAATGCGCCGTCGTCATCATTATCAAAACTTGATAATACGCGTAAAGGAACTTGATATTTTCCGGCAAATTCTACTGAGCGAATCTGTAAAACTTTAGAACCTAATGATGCCATTTCTAGCATTTCTTCAAAAGAAATACGATCGATTTTCTTCGCTTTAGGGGCAACACGAGGGTCTGTAGTATAAACCCCATCAACGTCAGTATAAATTTGGCATTCATCTGCTTTTAGGGCAGCTGCAATGGCAACACCAGAAGTATCTGAACCGCCACGTCCTAGAGTTGTAGTATTTCCGTTGGCATCGAAGCCTTGGAAGCCTGCAACTACAATAACACGGCCTGCATCTAGGTCATTGGTCATGACATCTGTGTCAATCGACTCAATACGCGCCTTAGTAAATGCACTGTCAGTTTTAATACCGACTTGACGTCCGGTATAGGATTTAGCTTCCACACCAATCGAATTAAGTGCCATAGCTAACATGGAAATCGTCACCTGTTCACCGGTTGAAACCATTTGGTCTAACTCGCGTGGGTCAGGTGTTTCGGTAATGGCTTTAGCGAGGGCAAGTAAGCGGTTTGTTTCACCACTCATTGCAGATACGACCACAACAACCTTGTGACCGTGATCATGCCAACGCTTCACACGACGAGCAACATTTAAAATGCGCTCGGGGGTACCCATAGAAGTACCGCCATATTTTTGAACGATTAATGCCATATCGCCTAAACCCTTATAATTAAACGGGAAAAGTATATTCTTGCTTCCTTGGTTTCATTATATGTACACCATTATGTACATAAATGAAATTGCTGAGTTTATCTAGCAAGCCGTGATTCGGCGGACAGTATATAGTAACGTAAATATGCTAACAATCATTGATCTGGACTAATTTCATCAAGTTTGCTGATTGTTAGCTTCGGTACAACTTATATAGCTTTTTTTAGTTGCTTCTTTTGCTGGCATTCTTCCTCCCACTTCATTACATCAGTAGCGAGGTATCTTTTCATTGTTCCGCCCTCAGAACTTAATGCCGGGGCTGGGAATGGAATACCCCAAGGAGTGTTAATTTCCCACCGATTAAGTGTGCGTTTAGTAATATGAAACATCTCACACACATTGTTAGATGTCAGATATTTATCCACATTAGCCCTCCTTACTTTCCGCTTTAACTTCTAACTGGATGCCTTCATATGTGCCATCACCCCCACAATTCAGACAGTGTGTATATATGCCTAAACCATCCCCATCAGGACTAAAGTTTTCAGGTAATGAAACATCTATAAATTCAGTACCGCCAATTGGCTTCGTATGAATATGAGGGGCAAGGCCGTAATAGGGGAAAATGCATTCACCGTTCCCGTCATCACAAAAATTACATGTTTTAACTTTTAATCCACTCATCCTTTAGTTCCTCAACTCATTGCGTTCTTTCTTCAACTGACGCAAAAGGTTGTGAAGAGTAACGGTTACAGCTTTATCTAGACTTTTGGTTGAATGAAACTCTGCTAGTTGAGACAGTGCTAAACCAAAAATGTGATATGCAAAAACTTTTGCAGCTTCCGGATTGTTTTTGAGAAGCTCTTCAGTACTTGGACAAATGATTTTTTCAAAAATATGAACAGCTACCTGATCCGGAGTACCTTCAATACTGCTAGGGCTCAAATTAACTTCACCAATAACTTTGCTCATTGTTGAGAATCCTCACTTAAAATTTCCCATTCACCCCAATCGCCCAAATAACCAGATTTTGAAATGCGTGTTGTAATCACTTGACCATCATCACAAGTTACTTTCATTCGATTGGCATCTATGCGAACAGCTTTATAAACAACATCCATTTGTAAATTTGCTGGTAAAGGGCTGGGGCCATTTACAGACTTAATTCTTACTTCCATTTTTGAGCCCTCAAATATTCTTCTTTAGTCCACTCAACAAACTCTTTATAAAGTTGTTGTGCCGGTTTATTTAATCGGTTGTGATAGTCGATCGTTATGCGGCGCCAAGCGACTGGTACCGCATAATGTTTGGTTAGAAACATTGCTTGATCCATGCCTTGCCGGACTATTACGTAGCCCAGCAATTGCAAGTAGTACATAAAACCAAGCATGTGTTTTTGGCTCACTTTCTTGTACTGATCTTTCATATTAGAAACCGTCCACTAATAGATAATCAGGATCAGCTTCAGGTTGGGTAGGTGTAGGATTCTCTAATTCATAGCGGCGTTTTCTCACATACCCCACTAGCTTCGGTTGAATCTGCGGATCTCGTGCAGCCACATCTATTTCCAGCGCATCCAATGTTGTGAGGTCTGGTGCGTTCTGGATCTGAACCATTAAAGAGGGTGGCTCATTCGCAGATGCCTGTTCTTTTTCTAGCTCTTCAAGACGTTTGTGAGTGGCGAGAAGGATAGGCTTCATTTGTTCGTCATCCCATGTGCGGGTATAACGATAAACCGCATTTACTTCTGCAGGTGTTTTTGACTCTTTTACACGCTGTAGAAGAGTATCTAGGGTTTGCTGATATTCTGGATCTACTTTAGGCTCGTTAGTTTCTGGAACTAATAGATCCTCGGATGATGAAACATAAGGCCCCTCAGTAACAACAATTGCACTATCGAGATCCTCTTTTAAATCTTTAGTAGTCTCTTCAATTACTGTTTTTTCAGTATTAACCTGAGGTGATTTCTCAACTTCATTTTCTAAAGGCTTTTCTTCTTCAACTTCATCAGTTGGCTTGTTCAGAAGTTTGAGCATATCTTCAGCAAACTCACCACCACTGACTTTAATAATCGCGCAGCAATGAGCAAAAGCATTATCAAAACTTGAGTGGACTTGGCCATGCTGAAGCATGCGTAATTGTCCTTTTGAACCATTCCACTTAAACTGCTGCACACCTAATTCAACAGTTGGACTTGGGTAAGAGCAAGTAGAACCTTTAGCAGGCGCTTCTCTTAATGGTTCTGGTACCTCAAACTCGCCAATAAAAATAGTTCTAGGCTTTAATTGAAATTCGAATTTATCAAAAACATCAAAGCCAAAGTCATAAGGGTTAAATGGTTCCCAGCCATTACGCTCAGTATTATTTACTAAAAGTAATTCACCGTTGGCCCAAGCAAGTTTAGCTTCAACTTTATTTAGTATTTTCATGCTGTCATCCCCGTTTTCGCTAAGGTTTCAATGTCTTGTTTAACTGCCTTAAGTTTTGCTGCTTCAATTTGAATAAGGGCATCGATACCTAAGTGCTCACATACTGTTTTTACGTCTAGGCCACGTTCAGCAATAAAGTTTTGAAGTTCGTCTCTTTGTTGATCTGAGATGCCGTTAAATTCAGGGGGACTAATCCAAGTGCCACGTTGTTTATCAAACGTGCAATTCAATGCTTTAGCTCTCATTAACATTGCTTGTCGCATGTTCTGGTAATACATGTGTTCTTTATCAAGCGACTCAGTTAATTGATTAAGGTCACCTGCATGCTCTGCTTCTTCACAGCTTTGTTTCCAGTTTTCTAGCTCTTCTTGGGCTTTAGCTGCTGCAAGTTGTGCAGGCGTTAAGGTGTTAATGTGATCTTTAGCTTGAGTAATCAGGTCAGCCAAGAAAGTAGGGTGTGCTTTAAGATCAGGTACCCATACTTCACCGGTTTCACCGCCTAAAGCACCTGAGTTTTTCGCATGATGTGTAGGCGAAGGTTTGAAATTAATAACGCGGGCATTTTTACCTTCACCAGTAGTAACAGTTGTTAGATAACCCATGACATCTGCGATACGGTAAAGCTCGTTACGGTTTTTACCACCTAGATCTGGGCGGTAAATAATTTGATCACCGTTTTGATCTTCTGATGCGTGTGCAATGAAAACAACATCTTTACCTAAACTGATCAAAGTATTGATGTATTGCTTGAACGTTTGGTTCGCTAAACCTTGAGCCTTTAACTTTAAAGAACCATCTTTTTGACGGTTATTTGCCGTAAGTAACAGGTGGGTTTTAATGCATTCAAGCATTGCACCCACGGTATCAATGACTACGGTTTTATATGGTGCTAAGTCCTGCGGAGTAAGGTTTGCAACATCACTCCATTGTTGAACCTGTACAACCGCACCTCGACGTAATTCACCAGTACGGTGAGCACCACGGTCAAAGTCAAAAGAAATTGCTTTTTCCGCAGTAAAACCCATCGATGATTTACCTAAACCCGGATCAGCGTATAGGTACACAATAATTGCTTGAACCAATAAAGTTTGGTCAGCAGTAATAATCGGTAGAGCCATTTTATTATCCTTATCTTGAGCCAGTGAAGCCGCGCTTAGTTTTATAAGCCTTGCGGTCATAAGTAGGGATATTTGTTTCACGCAGTTTTATAGCGAGCTGCTTTCTGCGTTGGAAGTCGATTACTTGCATAAGAGAAGCGAAAATCTTTGGTTCCTTAGCTTTAAATTGCTCAACATTAAGTGGCTTTTTAACGCCATCTTTAATTTCGTAAAGTACTGAGCCGTTAGCGTTTGCAGCATAGATAGCCCACTTAATACGTACGGAATAAAGACCTTTATCATCACGGCCCAAATAAGACTTGTAGCCGTCAGGGTGCTTTTTGAAATTAGACATGTTCAGCCTCCACCAACTTGTTACGTTCGATGAAGCCTTTTAGAAGGCCATTGATGTTTCGGATGTCTTCAAATTCGGTGAAATCGTTATATGACTTACCATTAACATCAGTAATTTCATTTACTGTGAGTTGAGTAATTTCAACAGCAGTGAATTCAGAACCCGGAACGCCGTAGCTGTCTGGATGAGCTTCAAAATCAAAGCTAACGTTTAAACGGAAGCTATCTAATTTAATTACAGCAACGCCAGAATGTTTACCTGTGATTTTTGCGGTTAAAACCCCGTAAGTACTTGGTTGAGTCTTAGGGGTAAATAGAGAAGGGGCTTCTTTTGCTTGGAAAGCTGGCTGCAATTGGCAAGCAACTAAAGAACCACCTGAGATTGCAAGAGCAGCCATGCTGACAAATGCAAAGGAGTTGAATGAGTTAACTTTTACGTTCATAATTGATCTCGCAGTTTTGCAAAGCCCCGTTTCCGTCCAAAGTTCCGGGGCTTTTTGTTGTCTGTGAGATAAATATTAGGTAAACCTAATTATTAAGTCAATAGGTACTCCTAATAAAATTAGATATGCCTAATTTTTGTTTATTTAGTGGAAAATTAAAAATTAATTTAAAAGAAAATATTAAAGGTTCCTCGATGTTTAATGTAAAAACAGTTATGATAGGAGCTTGCGGAGGTACGAATTTAATTATGCAATCAATAGAAGCAGTTGATCTTTTCTGTGGTGTGGGCGGTTTGACTGCCGGCCTTATAAAATCAGGGATAAATGTTAAGGCTGGTTATGATATTGAGTCAGACTGCCGTTATGCTTATGAATTTAATAATAAGGCTAAATTTATTCATAAAGATGTAGCAGAAGTCACTGGTGAGGAAATCAATAAATGTTTTTCAAATGGCGTAATCCGCTTATTAGCAGGATGTGCACCATGTCAACCTTTCTCAACATATAATCAAGGAAAGGATGTTACTCAAGATAAAAAATGGCCACTATTAAATCATTTTGCTAGGTTAATTAGAGAAGTACAACCAGAATTAGTCACAATGGAAAATGTGCCTGATGTTATTAAACATAAAGTTTATCATGATTTTATTCAGGAGTTAGAAGAACTCGGCTACAAAATATTTGCTAAGGAAGTTGCTTGTGTAGATTATGGGGTTCCCCAAACTCGAAAAAGGCATGTTGTATTAGCCTCAAGACTTGGTGGGATAGAATTAATATCACCAACTCATTCTTTTCCGATTGCTGTTCGTGAAGTCATTTCACATTTAGAACCCCTAGAGGCAGGACAGCATTCTAAAAAAGACAAGATACATATTTGTTCAAAATTAACTGAAATTAATTTACGAAGAATCAAAGTTTCTAAACCTGGTGGGACTTGGAGAGACTGGCCTGAAGAACTTAGAGCAAATTGTCATAAAAAAGCTTCTGGCCGAAATTATGGAGCTGTATATGGACGTATGGAATGGGATAAACCTGCACCAACTATGACAACGCTTTGTTATGGATTTGGAAATGGAAGATTCGGTCACCCTGAACAAGATCGAGCTATTTCCTTAAGAGAAGCAGCATTACTACAAACCTTTCCTCAAAATTATAGTTTTGTACCTGAAGATCAAGTTGTTTCAATTAAATCTGTCGGAAAAATGATTGGTAATGCTGTTCCTGTAAGGCTAGGTGAAGTTATTGGTTTGAGTTTTACTAAGGCAAATTTAAATATTTCTTGTCATTAATAAAATTATTAACTCCATTGAATAATGCCAGTAATGTGTTTTTAGCATGTTTATAATTATCATTCATACTAAATACAGGAATATTTTGACCACATTGTTCAAATGATTCACTGCCATGTGCTAGTGCATTCCTTTTTCGTTTAATTATTTTAATTACTTCGGGATCATATGTTCCGTCACGCCCTGAAGGAACATGCAGGTTAAAACCATATTTTTTTTCAATTGTTTTTACTGCATCTAAATCAAAATTTCCACTTAAAAAGTTTCGCTTATTATATCCATGATTCATAATTACTATACGCAGATCAATTTGACGTTCGATAATTTCTTTTATACCTTTTTCTCCTAAACCATCTTTTAAATTTACAAAAATTATTTTTTTTAATTTATCAGATAAGTTTTGTAAATCAATTTGTTCACTAGCAAGAGTCTGATGAATTGCATCTAAAGCTTCACATGTAGTTGATTCAAGTAAATTATAAATAAGTAAATAGCAAGAAGCTCTAAGGGTTTTTTGAACTTCTCGTGAAATAGGTTTTGTTTCCCAAATGTTATCAATGCCTTTATAAAGAAGTTTATTTTCTGTACCTGAGTCTAAATCATTTACAAGAGATAAAAATCTTTCAATTTCAAGACATTTTTCTTTAAACTCCTCATGAGCTGCTAGCAAATGTGGATTTGTAATAGGATTTAAAAACATCAGTGTATTCCTAATACCTTATTTTTTACAAACTCAATACGCGCTTTAACTTTAGGTCTCGAATTGCTGGCATCAGAACGCATCATTTTTAAAAAATCTTCATCTTTGTAAGCCCAATCGGTGTTTATTGTTTGAGTAGCAAGTTGAGGTTCTTCTTCTAATGCTAAAGCAACCCCAACTGAAGTTGCTTCAAATCTAATACGTGATACTATTTTTGAGCCAATTGATTTTCTAAAACCATTTGGAAAATTCCTTTCAACAAAATCTAAAGTTGCATAGAAAATGTTTTCATATTTTTCAGCTACTTGTTCATCAAAGGTCGCTTCCATATCTTTTATATATGTATTTAAAAAATCCGTGACATAATGTCCAAAATTTAAATAATTATCTTTATAAGCAAAGAATCGTAATACATATTCTTCATGTTCTTTACGTTTTAGTTTTGCATCTGGTAAAGGAACAAGACGCTTAAATCTTTCAGAATTTGCAAGCTTTCTTATAAATAAAATAATAGGGCTAGTTTCAGTTCCTAATCTCTTCTCCATATCAGTTAATGGACTTCCACCCGTATTAAGACGATCAAACATCAATCTTCGGCCTTCTTCATTAATATTTTTGAGTTCAATCAATCTTACTGAGCTTCTGTTAAATCGCCTTTGACGTGATAAAGGTAAATCATTAAATTTTGCTCCTTCAAGTGCAGGTAGTTTTTCTAGACCTATTAAAGTTAGATTATTATGCTTAAATTGGTGAATCGTACGGGTACGTTGAGCTCCATCAATAATCTCTACTCGGCCATCGGAATCTTGTTCTTCAATCTCATCTACATCTGCAACAAAAATATAAGGGATTGGTAAACCAATCAATAAAGATTCTATAAAGAGAGATTTTTGCTTATCTGTCCAGACATCATCACGCTGATATTCTGGAATATAAATATCAGAGTTACCTTTTGGATCAGGATCAAATTGCTGTACAAGAAACTCAATCGTGTACTCTCTAATATCAAAGTCAAAATCTTTTTGATTACTCTTTATTTGTTGTTCAATTAATTCATGATTAAAATCAGGCATTATAGTTCCTTGAGATACTTTAAATAATTTGTTTAAACGACAATCTTTTTATAAAATTGTTCGATTTTGAATCAATTGGCTTTTGGATGTTCTTGCCTGTGTTGGCTAGGTGGAACGATATCGGTAATAGCAGTTATGCTTTCAACTTCGTCCATGTTAAATGTGAGGCGCTCTCCACCATTGACTGCAATAAGACTCAACACATCATTTTGAATACCAATGAACTCTTTAATTGTGCATCGTCCATCTTTAAGACAAACTTGTACGAACTCCATAGGAACTGGTTCTGCGTCAGGATCACAAACAACGTACCAACCATTCCGGATAGCTGGAAACATAGAGTCGCCCGTACCTTTTACTGCATATGCTCTAGATCCTGCAGTGTGGGTAGGAACATATCCATCACCAGCGTTTCCTTCATAACCCATGTCAGTAAAATAACCATCCATTCCCATCTTAGAGTACGCCTTTACTGGAACCCAACGTTTAGATGATGGGGTAAAAGGTTTTTCGATAATTGTTGAGAATAAAAGTGCTTCATCACTATCACTAATGTTGTATTTCTTTTTGAATTCTTCCATATCCAGTTGTTTAAATTTATCTCTCGTGCTTGATTGAATCTCTCCTGTGCCAGATGCAAGCCATGAAGGATTAACATTCAAAAATTTTGAGGCACGTAATAAATTTTCACCTTCCATTGTTTTGGATTTTCCAGACAGCCAATCACTCACAGAAGGAGGTTTGACTCCTACTGCACGAGCAAGCTCAACACCTTTTATCTTTTTAGGTGGCAAAACTTCCATGGCATACCTAAGTCGTTCAGCAAGAGTATTCATACAACTATCCTCACAATGTTAGGAAATCCTAACATAAATAAAATTAGGCATTCCTATTGATTTAATATAAGGAATACCTAATAATTAAAGAAAAATTAGGAGTACGTTATGAATGACGCACAACTTATAGACAAGCTAGGTGGTGTCACAGCGGTAGCAAGACTTCTAGGGATTGCTCCGTCATCAGTGAGTGGATGGAAAGCTATTCCCCTTGATAGAAAAATCAGGCTAGCAGTTATTGCTGAAGATCTTGGCTTAACAACACGAAAAGAACTTTTCCCTGATAACTATCAAGATATTTGGATTGAACTTCGTCCCCAAACTACACAAACAAAAAACCTTGGATCATTAACCGCTTAGGACCTTAACCATGAGCAAAGTATCAAATGAATTGCCTGCAAGCGCTAGCAATAACGAATCGCTCATATTGCAAGCACTTAACGCTAGCAACCAAAGACAAGTAGCCGAGAAGGTGGGAATAGATGCAAGCACCTTGTCGAGAATGAAAAATGACAAGAAAAACAATGGATTGACAGAGATTGAATTTATTAGCTCTTTGTTGACAGCCATTGGACTGAAGGTGGTGCCAGAAAGTGATGTGTATTGCTCACCTCAAATTGCTGAAGCTACGCGTGTGATGTTGGCGCAAGCTTTTACTTCACCCGAATACATGCGGATTTTATTCAAATAAAAAACCACTACCTGCGCGAACAGGAGTGGTTAGGAATTCAATTGAGGTGGATCAAATGAACACAAACAATTTATCAGAACAACCAATCGAACACAACTCACCAGATTTTTTAATAGGTGACGTTGTAGTGCTTACTAAAGAGTGCCGTACTTTCAAATCAAATGATTTGTTTGAAGTTAAAAATAAAACTTTGACTAGGTTGTGGACTATCAAATCGGAGAATCATTTGATTCTGGTTTCATCAAAAGAAATCCGTACAGCAACAGTAGCAGAGCTCAACGCTAAACGCCGCCTAACAAAAGCTGAGCAAGCATTAGCGGAGGTGTCATGAGTACCTTTGAACAACAACAAAAGCATATTCAATCCTGGCATGAACCAGCATTAAGAACTTTGTCTGGTTTGTTGAAAAAACGGAAGGAAAATTTAGCCCGCCAAAACCGTGACGAAAAAAATGCTGCTGTAACACGTGATGAATTCATGCAGGCTTTGGTTGACGAGCATGGAAAACATGGGATTTATCTTATTCATGCTGGCCCGATCATCTCAAGTTTATATCGAGCTAAACGGATCCGCTATTTGGGTAGCACATTCATTCAGTTGAATGAAGAGGGGGATAAATGAGTCTAGATGCAACAGTTTGGGCTTGGAAAACCCGTCAAAAACAAAAGGTGGGTGGAGCATTAAAACCACTCAAAAAATTAGTCCTTCTTTCACTAGCCGATCGAGCTGGTGAAACACATGAATGCTATCCAAGTATTGCTCGTTTAGTTGATGACACGGAAATGGACCGTAAGACCGTTTTAAAAATCATTGATGAGTTAATTGAAGACGGATTTATTATCGATACTGGTAAGCGCGAAGGTAAAACTAAGCAGGTAAAAGTCTATCTTTTGATCGGAGTTAAAGGTCGGGAAACAGTACCAACAAAGGTACACTTTGACACTGAAAATGATGATTTAAACAGTACCAACAATGGAACAGTTCCAACAACGGAACAGTTCCAACAATTCCATGAAAGAGTCCCAACAATTCCGTTAAACAGTCCCAACGTTGGGACACGGAATCTTTCAAAGAATCTATCAGAAGAATCTAAAAATAAAAAAACATGGTTGAGTTTGAAAAAACTTGGTGAAGAAATTCGTTTGGCAACTGATCAGGAAACTTACGAGCAGATTAAAAACGCGACTTGGTTCGATCGAGAGTTACGAGCATTTGAACTCTACAACGCCGAGAAGAATCTTTGCGATGAACTCATGAATTACCACTTTGCAGATTGGTTAATCAACGCATGTGGAAAATACCAAGCACGTGAACAATCTAAAAAACCAAATTCTGGAACGCAGGTCCGAGTCCCGCAGGGAGAATCAAATACTCTTAGTTCAAAACAGATTTACTCATTTGCTCAAAAACTTTCTGTACATCCTGAGTTTGCAAGCAAATACGCTGAAGGTAACGAGAGCTATGAACAACTTGCTGCACGTGTCGCAGTGAAACTTGCAGATCCAGAGCAACAACAAAAATTGATGCCATACCTCATTCAGGTTGGATTTCAACAAAAAGGTAAAGGAGAGGCGGCTTGAATAAATTCGAGATTTTAAGCTGTGGCTTACTCATTTCGTGTGTAACAGCAGTACTTTGCGGTGCGGTGGTTTTGTGGTGGTTGGCGCGTAAAGAGCTTGATGAGAAAGGAGCCAGCCATGAGTAAATGCCAACACTGTGCAGTTGAAGAGTTAATAAATTCTTACGGCGGTTTTGCAGAAGTTAAGACTCTTTGTGAAAAATTACGAGGCAAATATAACCGCAGTGGGCTATCAAACACTGATTACAACGAGCTACTTCAATTAGAAAAGGCACTTGACCAAGCGAAGAAGTTTAATGCGGAGGGCGCAAAAAATGGACAGTAGATGGATTGAAGCGCAACGCCGTGAAATGGAAAAGCTTATTTCACCAGAGCTAATCAAGTCGAGAGATTTAGCACGTCAAAGTTACTTCGATCAGATGGAAAAAGAAATGGCTGACCACGTATCACGCTCAATTGAACCACTCAGCGGTAAAAAGCAAAGCACTCTGGTTGAACTAAGTGAGTCAATTGAAAAACTGGCTCAGAAGTATAAACAAGATGCTCATTCATCCAGCCTTTTAGGTGATCAGGATAAAGCGCGAGTTTATAACTGCTTTGCTAATCAATTGGACCATTTGCTGAATGGTGGTGCTTGATGTCATCAGTCAGCATTGCTGAATACCGTAAGTTATTTCCTATTAAGAAAAATAAAAAGCGACGTTCAGCAAAGCAAATTGCCAGACAACCAAGTGTGGGTGAAATGGTTCTGGCAACGCATTTAAGAGCATGCAAGATCGGTTTTGAACAGGAATATAAGTTCCATCCTGAACGTAAATGGAGAGCAGATTTTTTAATTACGGGTACAAAGATTTTGATTGAGGTTGAAGGCGGGATCTGGAGCGGAGGTCGTCACATAAGAGGCAAGGGCTATATAGGGGATATGGAGAAATACAACTCCGCAGCAATGATGGGTTTTACAGTTTTACGGTTCAGTACTGAGCAAGTTAAGTCAGGTTTGGCGATTCAGCAGATAGAGAAAATAGTGAGTAAAAGATGAGTGCAGTTTTAAAAACACAACAAATGGATTGGTCTAAATACACTATTGATGGTTGGTTAGAGCAGTTTGGTGCATGGTGCGAAACGGTGCGTATGAAAGGGGGAGATTTACCCGATGGTCTTCACATCAATCAAATTTACTGGTTAATGCGCGAAGCAGGCAAAGAAGTTCAAAAAGGTAAAAATTATATCCGTTGTGAGATTAATGATTTTGAGGCGGAACAGATTCAAGCACTTTTACGAAGTCTATTAAATTCTGATAAAACAGATTTTACAACTAAGTTTGCATTAATTTGTTTAATTAAAAATAAGGTTGAAAATAAAGGATTGTTGAAGGTTGCTCAAGAAACAAACCAATCTAAAGCTCAGGTCGCAATTATGGTGAGTTGCGCTAGATTTTATTTATTAGGTCATGATAAAAGATTAAGACAAAATGGAGGTTCAAATGAAAACATACACTGTAAAACTATATGAAGGCGTTAGTCGGGAGAAAGTTAATGAAACTTTGAAATACTACCCTGATTATTTTGGTAAAATATCAATAATTACAAATGTAATTAATAATAAATTACAATTAACACTAAAAGCATTTGAAGGAATCGACGTTATAACTGCCAATGATCTAATGATTAAAATCGTTGAACGTTTAAAAGCTTCTCAATTAGTAGAAAAGCATAATTTAGACTTGTTGACTGTCTAGACGCTTTATGGCATATTTTTGATATAGTGGACGAAGTATAAGTAATTCACTGATCTAAAGCTCATCCTTTGATGGGCTTTTTGTTTTTATACTTGCTAGATTTCAATTATGATTTAAAATTAAATCAGGTGGCTCGTCGCCAAACATCGCCACCTGAAATTCTATTAGAAATGATAGTTATTTGTTTGTGTCACCTCCATATTAATTAATTGTAGAGTTGATATTGTGTTGTACTGGTGGTGGGCACCAAGCGCCACCAGTACAATCGTTAAAAGCGCCCCTTTTCTTTGCATTAAGTAATGTTCCTTTGATTTAATGGTTAGATTTACACCACACATTAGCTGTCTTCATCCTAAATACATGGTCGTTACATTATAAATCATCTAAATTGAATGCTTGTCTAAATGTTAAGCGTTTAAGAATGTCCACTTAAGCATGTTTATATTTATGCTATAGTCCAGTCTAATTAGAATTTGGTACTTAAAATGAATATCTGTGTTGGTGGTGAACTAGATGGGCAAAAGATAGAGAAAGAAGGCAGATTACTAAAAGCTTCTGATATCGACCCATCTTTTAAAACTGAGTACTACAAGCAAGTTTTTAACCGCGACAACATTAACTATCATTTTTGGCTGCCAATTGGATCTGACTTACATGATATGTCTGAGAAAGTTCTAAATATCATTAGATCACCTAAAAACTAGTTTTATCGTTTGCCGGACGTATTACGGCGCAAATGGCCCCGCTAAATATCGATTATTGGCGGGGCTTTTTATTAAATTTTAATTGAATTTGCTAAGGATAAAGATGTATAAAAATATTATAAAATCCAATAATTATATTATTAATTCAATAATTTATTTAAAATTAAATTAATCGAATTTAAACAATATTTACTTAGATGATGCATTAGGTAACTCAAATAAACATGATTTTAGGAGAATAATTAAAAAAACGGAGTACAAATGCTATGAATGAGAATGTAGAGCTAATAAATTACATTGATGTAGCTGAGACAGTTTACGAACGGGTATATGAAAATAATAAAATTTCAAATAATTTGATTGTTAATCTAAATCGCATTATGGCTGAGATAAAGAATCAAGCTGCAGAAAAAAGACTCAAATTGAAGTACAGCTCAATAGACTTTGAACATTGTTTAAGTTTGCCTTTAGCTGATCGCAAAATAAAAGTAGATTTAAGCCTTATACCTCATTTTGAAGATCGTGAAGAAAGTATTTTGTGGTTAACTAACTTTATTGGAAAAATTTGTGAGCCCAGAAAGATGCAAAGACAGAAAAAAAAACTTCATTAAGTACCTGTGAATTTTAGATGAACAGCCCTTAAAGCAGTTTTTTATTGCTAGTAGAATATTTAAGGTATCTTTTCTAATAGGCACACACTATTAAAGTGTTTTTTATTTATTTTTTAGTTTGAAAAGATTGCTAATTAAGTAATTTAAATATAAAAATCTTTATTGATTGAGAGTAGTTATTATACAGGATATTTATAAGGATTTTAAAATGACAATTATCACATTGCTCGATGTTAAGACGAAGAAGAAGGTGATAGTTCGGTCCGTAATAGACCCAATAGCAAGAATAGACAAAAAAGGGAATATACAAATTATTCAAATTCATAAATGGCTATATGATGAATCTGGAGATTTCGTTGATGAAGACTTATATGAGGCACTCAACAATGGAGAAGTTGGAATATACTTAACTTTGCAGTATATGATCATTGATATTGAAAATTAATTATTTTATTTTTAGTCAGTTTGAGTTCTTAGTCTCTAGAGCCTAATGGTTACTACACATAAGACCTTATTAAGTATTACCTATTGATGGGCACATATTCTTTATAACTCTTGATAAGTAAAAAAATTATGTAGGCTAAAAATAAAACTATTTAAAAAGAAATCTTTATCTATTTAAATATGAATATTTAATATTTTTAATTCAATCCCTATTGCTAGTGCTTAAATATTATGCCAATATGAAGTTGGAGATATTTCCGAATAGATATTTCCTATTTCAGGTCTAAGCGTTTTTTTTCGCTAAGCCCATTTCTGAATAAAAATAGGAAGTGGGCTTTTTTATTTTTAAATATTTCAGTATTATCAGTGTGTTGCTTTAAGTAACACTAAACCTTATTGATCAGCGCAAATATCAAAAAAAGGGGGAGCTTGCCTACTAGGCAAGCTTTTTAAATTGATGATTTAAACACAATAATCCATTTTAAAGCTCAATAGAAAGATCAAACTTCCATAGCTTTTATTTGTACTAATTTATTGAATATAATCGTTTTTATAATTTTTAAAATTTCCTTAAACTAAAAATGGAAAATTTCTTGTTGCAACATTGTTATAATAGGACTACCTTAAGAAAAATACTTTATAAAAATGAGGAGCTGCTGAAATGACACAGTATCTCATGTTTGCGGAAAATATTTATAACAAAATTAAAGATGAGGAATTGTTTTCACATGACTGTATTGAAAATATGAACTTACTTATGACATGTATACGCAGAGAAATTAAGGGAACAAAATTTAAATTAAAATATAATTTTATTGATTTTGTTGAATTGTTTAGTAAACAATTAGATGAATGTAAAGTAAAAATAGATGTGAGTTTGATTCCTCCTCATAATTCAGAAGGTGAGTATATTTTATGGTTAGCTGGATTTATCGAAAAAATTACAGAAGGTGGACCTAAACCACCTCCGCCTATAAAGAAATTTATTCCAGAGTATATGAGCTT
>NZ_JAKTIJ010000028.1:0-156772 GCF_027855275.1 Acinetobacter sp. AOR12_HL
AGAGGTGGTCCCACATGTTTGAACAACTAAAAGCTTATTTATAAGTGATACTCTGCTCTAGTTAAGCTACCTTATTTTGTTGTGGTAGCTGGTCATAGTAAAACTCATCTGGAGTCATTTTGTCCAGACTCGAATGAGGTCGTTTCAAATTATAAAATTCAAAATATGCGTTTAATTGCTTCTTCGCATCCAAAACATTGCTGTAGGCTTTGAGATACACCTCTTCATATTTAACGCTCCGCCATAATCGTTCAACCATCACATTATCAACCCATCGACCTTTACCATCCATGCTGATTTGGATGTCATTTGATTTCAATACATCAATAAATGCATCACTGGTAAACTGACTGCCTTGGTCTGTATTAAATATTTCAGGTCGACCATATTTTTCAATAGCTTCATTTAATGTTTCTATGCAAAATGTAACCTCCATACTAATCGATACTCTATGCGCAAGTACCTTGCGGCTATGCCAATCAATCACAGCACATAAATAAACAAAGCCTTTTGCCATAGGGATATACGTTATATCCGTAGACCACACTTGATTACTGCGCTGAATAGCCAATCCTTTGAGCAGATATGGATATTTGCGGTGAGCTTGATTAGCCTGGCTTAAATTTGGTTTGCAATATAACGCATTAATGCCCATTTTCTTCATTAAAGTACGTGTATGACGTCGTCCTATATGATGTCCTTGACGATTCAACAAATCACGCATCATACGGCTACCTGCAAAAGGGTATTGCATATGTAACTCATCCATACACCGCATCAGCTTCAGATCTGATGCACTCACAGGTTTTGGGCGATAGTAATAACAACCACGGGAGACTTTCAGCAGCTGAGCTTGCTTAGATACTGAAATCTGAAGTGAGTCATCGATTAACTTTTGTGGTTGAAGCGGCCCAGTTTCTTCAACACACCTTCTAAAAAATCAATTTCTAATGCCTGCTCACCGATTTTTGCATGTAGTTTTTTTAGATCGATGGGTGGTTCTGTTGGAGCTTTTGATTGATCGAAAGCTTGCGAGGAAGCTGAAATCAGTTGATTTTTCCAGTCGATAATTTGGTTTTGATGAACATCAAATTCAGCACTCAATTCAGCAAGTGTTTTTTCTGCTTTAATCGCAGCAAGTGCTACCTTAGCTTTAAAATCATTTGAATGATTTCTTCTTGGTCTACGTGCCATAAAATACTCCATATATTGATGTTTATAACATCATTTGGGGAGCAAAATATCACTTATAAGTGTTGTTCAAATTTCCTGATCCACCTCTCTAATTTAAAACAAATATCATTTTGTGTGCTTGACTGTAATAGGGCAGAGCACTATCCTTTGCCTGCTGGTCACATTACCAGTCAGCTTTTGACAGAGCTGGTACAAAAGGCGCACAACAACGTATTATTTCGTTTTGTGCGTACTCCTAAGTCACGCCTTTATGGTGAGGCTAGGAGGGGCACGCTTGCGTGCGCTGGTTTCCTTTTGTACCAGTCTGTCAACCCTTCTAGTCTTGCCACCATTATTTGACAGTAATTGGTAAGACTCTTTTAAATCAAAAGGAGTCCGCACATGCGTACTATTTCTTATTTATTGGCCTTTGCCAAATTCTCTCTATTTATACCGCCTAAACAGTCATTAAAACGGCTCAGTAGATCGTAGGTTTTCTACGCCTTAAGTATCGTTACGACTCAAAATCATAGCAACAATAAACCCGAGATAGGCGAGCACACCATTTTGTGCGGTTTTCGCATGCCTGTATTTAGCACTCATTTTAAGAGTGACGGCATTTTTATCTCTTTTATATACAACAAAAAATTATTTTAAGCGGTATACATGAAAAATTTAGGCGCTTCATTTAGAGCATTACACGTGCTCCACATAGCATCGGATTTATTTAAACAATACGGGTTTCATAAGGTTGGGGTAGACCGAATTATTAGTGAAACTAAAATTTCCAAAGCTACTTTTTATAACTACTTTCATTCAAAAGAACGTCTGATTGAAATGTGCCTCTTACTTCAAAAAGATACTTTAATGGAAAAAGTAAGAGTGGAGATAGAAACGACTCACTATTCAACTTTCGCTCATAAACTCAGGCAAATCTATCTCTTACATGCCAATTTAAAGAGCGCTTATTATCTGTTGTTTAAAGCAATTTTTGAAATTAAAACAAGTTATCCTACAGCTTACCAAACGGCAATACGCTATAGACGATGGATTAAAAATGAAATTTTCTGCCTGCTTATGGAAACTAAAAAAGCCGTTTCATATGCCGAAGCGGAAATTTTTATATTTATGATAGATGGGACAATTTTAGGGCTTTTGACTTCAGACAGAGTCGAAGAACAAACCAAGTTGTTAGATTATTTTTTAGTGAGGGTTAACTAAATTTATTGAGCTAAAGAATCAGTATTTTAGAATGAATTAACTATCTTTTTATTTTGAAATAATGATTTCTTAATTAAAAATTAACATGATTTATCTTTTATTTTATTGTTCTAGATTTTAAAAAGGACAAGTTATTTAGACTAAAAACTCACGGAATACTAAGAAAAAGTGAGTTTATAAAATCTGAAATAAAAATAGATGAAGACTTAACAATATAAATTTTTGGAGAAATTCGTGGATGATCATGATTTAAAAAGAAAAGTCGGCACGCTTGAAATGGTCGTAGCCATGCTGCTTTCAGGGAGTATTGGTCTATTTGTGATTAAGTCAGGTCAATCACCCGTTAATATTGTATTTTTCCGTTGCCTTATTTCAGCACTGTGTTTAATACCGATTTGTTACTTCTATGGTCATTTTAAAAAAGTATACTTCGGTAAAAAAGAACTGTTTTTAATGGTGACTTCGGGCCTTCTAATTATTTTTAACTGGGTTCTACTGTTTGCCGCTTTTCCTAAAACTTCTATTTCTTTAGCGACGATTGTTTATCACGTGAACCCGTTTGTCATTTTATTTTTAGGGGCTTTGGTCTTTCATGAAAAGCTCAATAAAAATGATGTGCTATGGACCATCATTGCTTTTATAGGGCTAATCGTGATTATAGGCTTAGGCAGTGCTTCGGTGAACTCTAATGAGTTGGTCGGCTTGGGGCTGGTTCTTATTGCCACAACACTTTATTCAATATCGGTATTAATCACTAAAAAATTAAGTAATACACCGCCTTTATTAATTGTATTTATACAAACTCTGAGCGGGGCGATTGTCATGGCTCCGTTTATTTCGGTTTTTGAAAACCCGCCGATCGGTCAACAATGGCTGTTTGTGGTCGGATTGGGAGTTTTGCATACTGCATTTCTCTACTATTTAATGTATTCGGCGATTAAGAAAATACCTTTAAATAATATTGCGATCTTATCTTTTATTTATCCAATATCGACCATAGTGATTGATTATTTCTTCTTTGATCATGTGTTGACTAGTACTCAAGTTTTAGGTGCAGGTTTAATTTTATTAGGCGTATTGGGCGTGAAGTTGTATTGGAATATTTTTGCGTTGAAGAGCGCCTAATTTTATTCAAATATAATATCCATTTAATTTTAAACGTGTTAAAAGCTCCTTTGAGAAAAGGGGCTTTTAGTTCTTTTTCTTTTATTTAATAAAAGAATTCATTGATGCGGTCACTAATTTTTTCTTGAAGAAATGAGATTAGTTTGGCACATTGCTTATAAATACTATTTTAGGCAAGCGTTGTAGCAAGCAGTTATTAGCACAGTAAAACGATAAATCTTAGAGTATAACTATGAAGCTTAAAGAATTAGCAGGTTGTGAGGAGTGCGATACCGTCTATCGTAGAGTCCCGCTTGCTTACGGAAAAAGAGCTTATTGTGTCTGCTGTGGTGCAGAGCTTTATCGGCATACCAAGCCTTTTACTACATTGTTAGCTCTAATTTTAACGGCCCTCATTGTATTTGTTATTGCCAATAGCTTTCCCATTGTCAAAATTGAACTGCAAGGCAACATATCCGAAACCACTTTACTGGGCGCCGTGTGGGTAATGTTTCATTACGATCGGGCATTTGTCGGTGTTCTTATTTTAATTACTACATTCATTGTGCCACTTACATATTTGTTATTGCTGGGCTATGTACTCGGTACGGTCAGTATATTAAAGAAATGCCCCCAATTTTTAGTCGGTGCTTTGCGAACACTTTATTTTATGAGAGTGTGGGGAATGGTTGAGGTGTTCCTGATTGGAATTCTGGTCACGCTTGTAAAGCTAATGGGCATGGTTCTTGTTATTCCGGAAATTGCTCTATGGGCATTTGCGGTCTTGAGCCTATTAATGGTTTATATTACTTCCGTAAAGGTGAGTGATATATGGAATGAAATTGATAGGTCACAGCCATGGCAAAAATAAAAAATGTGACTCCTGAAAAAATCACAAATACCAATATGATTTTAAAACAATATCCAAGAGCCAAAGATCTTTCACTGATATTGTGTCATTGCTGTGGGTTATTGAATTCTTCAAAAGTAAATAAAACTGATGCTCATAAAAATCAAATTCTCCGCTGTGTTAGATGCCATAGCGTTTTACACGAGCGTAAGCCGGGAAGTTTAAATCGTACCTTCGCTTTAGTGGTGGCTGCGACCATTCTCTATATTCCTGCAAATGTCCTTCCTATGACGGTAACTGACTCTCTTTTGGGCCGTCAGCAAGATACCATCATGAGTGGGGTCATTTACTTTTGGCAAAGTGGAGACTATTTGGTATCGGTAGTCATTTTTATGGCGAGTATTTTTATTCCGATGCTAAAGCTTCTTATTTTGTATTTCCTGTTGTTGGTTGTATATATACAGTCATCCGCGGCGTGGAAGTTTGCACCGGAGCAATGCATTAAACTCTACCGCATTGTTGAATTTGTAGGGCGCTGGTCCATGATTGATGTGTTTGTGGTAGCCTTACTTACTGCTCTCATTCAAATTCAATCACTTGCAACTATTTTAGCGGGACCCGGTTCAATTGCTTTTGGTGCGGTTGTGGTTTTAACCATGTTTGCATCTTTAAGTTTTGACCCACGTATTATTTGGGATAATTTTTATGCATCTCAAAATACAAATAAACCTAACCGTGTTTCTTCGGAAAAAAACACAATTATTCAGGCAGAACACTCGCCTTTGAATAATGATTCCATTAATCCCAGTCAATAAAAGAACAATGAGTATGTCTGAAAACAAAACAACCAGTGAGACCTCAGATCATCATGAAACAGATGTTGAACTGGAAAACATGAATGATTTACCAGAACCCCAAGAAAAGAAAAATCGGTGGAAGCCTCTACTAATCTGGATTATTCCACTTATTGCGCTGCTGATTGCGCTTTCTTTGGCAGTGAAAGCATTACTTTCTAATGGACCAACCATTGAAGTATCTTTTCGTACCGCCGAAGGTTTAGTCGCAGGTAAAACAACAGTGCGCTATAAGCAGGTAGACATTGGGGTGGTACGGCAAATCGATCTTGCAGAAGACCGATCTCATATTATTGCGCGCATTGATTTACGTAAGGATGCAAGCAATTTTGCTGCTCAAGATTCACGGTTCTGGGTAGTGCGTCCACGGATTGGGACAAGTGGGGTTTCAGGCATCGACACTTTATTGTCGGGTTCATATATTGAAGTAGATGGCGGGAAATCACCCGAGAAAAAACTTGAATTCACAGGTCTGGAAATACCGCCAGTGATTACGTCCGATGTGCCGGGCAAAGAGTTTTTCTTGAAAGCCGATGATTTGGGATCTTTAGATATTGGTTCGCCAATTTATTACCGGAGAATTAACGTAGGACAAATTACAGCTTATAAGCTATCTGATGACGGTAAAAGCGTAGAACTTCAGACGTTTATCCGTGCGCCGTACGATAAATTTGTAACGACTGACACACGTTTCTGGCAGGCAAGTGGTATTGATGTGACGTTAAATGCTTCAGGCTTTAACTTAGATACTCAATCGCTTGCAAGTATTGTTGCTGGTGGTATTGCGTTTGGTTTCCCTGAAAACTCAAATGCGACTGTCGCTGCTAACAAGAGCCGTTTTAATCTTTGGGACTCAAAAGCTGAAGCATTAAAAGAGCCGGATGGTCTACCGCGTGGCGTGATTATGTACTTTGATCACTCATTACGTGGTTTGGCTGTGGGTGCGCCAATCGACTTCATGGGTATTGAAATTGGTAGCATTAAATCAATTAATGCAGAGTTTTATAACAACTATAAGCAGATTCGCATGCGTGTTGAGGCAGTGATTTATCCTTCACGCGTTGAAAATGGTCAAGCACTCAATCCAAACAGCGACATTTTCAAAGATTTTGTTGAGCATGGATGGCGTGCCCAAATGAGAACCGGCAACCTCTTAACGGGTCAAAACTATATTGCTTTAGATAAGTTCCCTAAAGCAAAACCTGCCACTCTACAAATCTTGAATGATGGTCGTGTGGTAATTCCAACCACTGCAACAGAGTTAAGTGGTTTACAGGCACAGGTTTCCCAAATTGCTGATAAATTAACAAAATTCCCACTAGTCGAAATTGGGCAGGATGTTCGCAAAACGCTTAAGAATATGAATACAGCCATTGAGTCTACCGACAAGTTGGTTAAACAGCTAGATGGTAAAGTTGCTCCTGGTTTACAAGCAACCTTAGACGATGTTCGTAAAACTGTAAGATCTTCCGAGTCTATTTTGTCGAGCGATGCGCCGTTACAACAAGATGTACGTAAAGCACTACAACAAATGACTCGTGCGGCTGCGTCATTACAGTTAATGGCAGACTATATTGAACAACATCCTGAATCTATTATTCGTGGTAAGAGACCAGAGGCCAACGATGAAAAATAAAAAGAACCGATCATTGCAACACTCTAAAGTAGCCAAATGGCTGCTTGGGAGTGGAGTGCTTTTGACAGCGATAGCCATGACAGCATGTTCTAGTTCACCAACACCAAACTATTATACGCTTACACCTAAAGTGACTCCGGTCTCGAACTCAACTGTGCAGGTGATTGAGGTCTTGCCGGTCGGGATTCCAGATCGCTTAGACCGTGCGCCACTGGTGCTACAAGACAGTAATGGTAAGTCGACTGTACTTGATAATGAGCGCTGGACATCGACTTTGGGTACACAATTACGCGATACCTTATCGGCTGGTTTGCAACAAAAACTTGGAGCAATTGACAGTTATAGCAGTGGGCTTTCTGGAAACAATCAGCCTCTATATCGAGTTTCTACTGACTTTTCTCATTTTGATATTGTAGATAATAGCAATATCAACGTTGCCGTATCTTGGGTAGTGAAGCGCCAAATACCGCCTACGCAACTAGAATCAACGAATCCGAAAGTAATCTCGAATAGAGGAGCTCAGCTCAATTGTAGAATTGCGTTTAAACAGCCGATTGATCAAAAAGCTAAAAAAATGGAAGCAATTGTAAGTGCTTCAAATGAAGCGATGAGCCAAATTATTAATACCATCTCTTCTTCAATTGTGGCGCTAGATTCAAATAAAAAATCGATTATTAGCAATGGTGTCTGTTCGTAAAACGCATCGTTTTTAATCAACCCCTTTATTTGTACAACAGATAAAGGGGGTTTTTATTTTAGTTGCCTCTATAGGTTGAATAACCGTAAGGGCTAAGTAGTAACGGAATATGGTAGTGATTTACGCTTCCATCGACTTTAAAAATTACTGGAACCTCGGCAAAAAAAGTTTGTTGTTTGTTCTTCTTAAACCAGTCTTCAGTTTTAAAGGTAACTTTATAAACTCCTTGCTCTAGTTTTTTATTTTCTGGATAGAGCGCAGTAATACGACCATTTGAATCGGTCACTTGCTGGTTGAGTTTAACCCACTGGTTATTGGTATTTTTTTCTAAAACCACTTCAACCTGAGAAGAGGGCAAACCCGTCTCTAGGTTTAACACATGAACACTTAGTGGATTAGTTTGTGCAAATGTAGCTGAAGCTATAAATAATGAAGATAAAGCAATAAATGATTTAGTCATGATGAACTTCTTATGAACGAAAAACGGTTTCAATGGCTTTGCTTGCGCATTGATTGTCATTTTGTGCGCCGCCAGCACCTGCAACCCCAATGGCTCCGATCACTTGGTTCTCAAAACGGACAGGTACGCCACCGCCTAACAAAAGTAAATTTGCTACTGTAGTTAAATTTTTTGCATCGGGGTTTTGGTTACTATTTTGGCTTAAAACTAAGGTCGATGTTTTGGTAGATAACGCGGTATAGGCTTTTTTCTCGGCAGCCATTAAGTTATGCGGGCCCACCAACTCATGCCGTTCGGCAGTTAATGGATTACCACCGCGATCTACAACAACAACCGCAATGTTTTGATTTAATTTTTTGCATGCCTCTTTTGCACTGTCGGCTAGCAGGTGGGCAGTTTGAAGATCTAACGAATAAACTTGATTCAAAGCAGGGGGCTGTGCAAAAGTACTACTACCGAATAGCATGGCTGCTAACATCAGCCAGTTCAATTTTTTCATGATGATTGCCTCTATGTCGCTTTGAAAATCTTAAACAAATTGCTTAATTTCAAGCATGACAATCACATTACAAAGTTGTCATCTTTCAAATGAGTCTCTACAAAATGCGTATCCTTATTATTGAAGACGAGATCAAGATCGCCACTTATTTGGTCAAAGGATTAAAAGAGTCTGGATATCAAGCGGAGTGTGTTCACTTAGGGCTGCAAGGTTTGGAAATGCTAAAGAGAGATCAATATGACTTGCTTATTCTTGATGTCATGCTGCCAGACATAGACGGCTGGAGCGTATTACAAGTCCTACGCCAGTTTTCAAAAATTCCGGTGATTTTTTTAACGGCGAAAGATCAGGTGATGGATAGAGTGAAAGGTTTGGAGTTGGGAGCAGATGATTACTTGGCTAAACCCTTTTCCTATATTGAACTGTTGGCACGCATTAAAAGTCTGTTAAGACGACAGCAATATCTGCAAGAAAATGAGTTGTCTATTAGTGATCTAAAAATGGATATGGTTGGTCATAAAGTATGGCGTAGTGGCAACTTAATTGAGCTGAGTAAAACCGAATTTAATTTGTTGCGTTATTTGTTGCTCAACAAAGAGCAAATTGTGACGCGCAGACAAATTGGTTCCGAAGTTTGGAATATTAACTTTGACACCGATACCAACTTTATTGACGTCGCAGTACGCCGTTTACGAAGCAAAATTGATGAGGGATATGAATTAAAACTTATTCATACCATACGTGGCTTGGGCTATAAAATTTCGGTTAGTTTATGAACTTTAAATTTGTGCGTTCTCTTGAAGTCCGTATTACATTACTGGTCACGCTTTGTTCTGCCTTAATTTTATGTTCAGTCGGCTTTATGACCTATTTGGGTATTAACCAGATTTTGTTAAAGCAGCAAGATAAAGCTTTAGCAGACAGAATTAACCGTTTGGAAATTTTGCTGCAAGATAGCGAAAATGTAGAGCAAATCATTGCGCGGCCTAAGCTGTATCAAAACATGCTTGGCAATCAAGACAACTTATTTCTTTTTATTCATAAAGACAAAACTTTAATTAATATCAATCCGCTTCACATTCAACTACCTCCGCTTGCACAGCGCGACAGTCTTCAATTTCAAGATTTAGCTAACAACTCATATCCAACGAGAATTGCGTGGAAAACCATAAAAATTAATAACGAACCTTATCTGCTCATTGCAGGTAAACAATGGTCGGAACGCATTAATATTCTTTTACCTTTTCAAGAAAGTCTCTTGATCTATGTGGTCGGGGGCGTGTTTGCGATCTTTGTGCTTTGCATTTTAGTGTGTCATTTAGGTTTAAAGTCGCTACAACAGCTTCGCAAGCAAACTCATTCTATTAACGTAAATCAGCTACAAAAACGGTTAAACCTCCCAAATACACCTTTAGAAGTTGATCTGCTTTCAAAAGATATAAACCACATGCTTGAGCGTATTGAAAAGGGCTATACGCAGCTCAACCGTTTTTCTGAAGATATCGCACATGAGTTCCGCACACCTTTAAATAATCTGATTGGGCAAACTGAGATTGCTTTAACTGGTGAACGTTCGGTTGAACAATATGAAGATTTACTGGTTTCTCATTTAGATGATTATCACAGATTAAAACGCATGATTGATAGCATGCTTTTCTTGGCAAGAGCCGATCAGAAAATGGTGCTTGTAAATAAACAAGAAATAAACCTCCAAGATGTTATGGATAGGTTATGCCAGATTTTTGAATATCAGGCCGAGGAACAAGACTGTCATTTTAGTTTTAACTTAGAAGCTCAAACGTTATTTGCAGATCCTGAGCTTTTTCAAAGAGCCGTTTATAACCTGATTTTAAATGCGTTGGTTCACGGTGGTGACAAGCGAACTATTTATATCGCAACAAAACATAAGATGATTGAGCATAAGCAATGGGTGAGTCTGACTGTGGTCACGGGTGGTATTTCAATTGCTGAACATCAACTTGAGCATCTTTTTGAAAGATTTTACCAATGCCACGCAAGTCGAAGTGATGAGAATCAAACAGGTGGATTAGGTTTGTCGATTGTTGCTTCAATTCTGGATCTACATCATGGCCGCTATCGAGTTTATAACACGGTTGAGGGTGTGTGCTTTGAGCTTGATTTTCCAGTTGCAGATGCACTAAAGAAATACAATTAAATCCTTATTAATGTTGCTTAATTTTTAAAATTCACACTTTGTTCACAGCCCTCTGACGTATGTTTAAACGTATGAAATAAACAGAAGAGGGCAATCATGAAATTATTATTTAAATCACTTGTCATCAGCAGTAGCCTTGCAGCGGTCAATTTAATGCTTCCTTTGAGCACCTTTGCAGACACCAATACTAAACCTGTCGCTGTTGATTCTATTGATATTAATAAATACGCAGGTAAGTGGTATGAAATTGCGCATTTACCGATGTTTTTTCAGCGTAATTGTGTAGCAAATACAACTGCAAACTATTCTATTAACGCGGACAAAACCGTTGGTGTTTTAAATAGCTGTACGACAAAAAAAGGCGAAATAATCTCATCTGAAGGAGTTGCTTATCCGCAAAATGAAGGCAACAGTAAATTGAAGGTGAGCTTTTTACCTTCTGGTCTTAGATGGATTCCTTTTACAAAAGGCGATTACTGGGTTTTAAGAGTTGACCCAAATTATCAGGTCGCTTTAGTGGGTGGTCCAAGCCATAAATATTTATGGATTCTTTCTCGTAGCCCTCAACTTGATGAGGCGACATATCAATCTTATCTGCAAACCGCGAAAAGCTATGGCTACGACGTTTCTAAACTCGTTAAAACAACACAATCTAAATAGTGAAATTCTGGTTGCGTAGATGCTTATATTTATCTCGTAACCGAGTGAACTTCACATAAAATTCATTGCGCATTTTCTAAATTAGAACCAAAAGAAATGCTTTAGATCAGGAAGAATCAATGTCTAAATTTTTTCTGCGCTGGATCGATAGCTGGTCAGATTCAGAAAATGCGCAAGTGGGTGCTTCTAGCGAATATGTCATTGAAAAGAAAATTCAATGGTTAAGAATTATTCCTTTTATTTTATTACATATCGCTTGTTTAGCTGCATTTTGGGTGGGCGTATCTTGGTTTGCTGTGATCTTCATGCTGGGGTTTTATTTTCTTCGCATGTTTGCAATTACTGCTTTTTTCCACCGCTATCTTTCGCATAAAACTTTTCAGACATCACGTATTGTTCAATTCATTTTTGTACTGATCGGAACCATGAGTGCGCAGCGCGGACCTTTATGGTGGGCAGCCCATCACCGTTATCACCATCACTTTACCGACACCGATCAGGACCCGCATTCAGCAAAAGCAGGCTTTTGGTATTCGCATGTAGGCTGGTTTTTAAATGAGCAAAATTTTGCTACTCGAAAAAAAGTCATTAAAGACTGGTTGAAATATCCAGAGCTGATTTGGCTAGACCGATTTAGTTTGCCTATTGTGATTTTGACGGCCTTAGCAATTTATGGATTAGGTTCATGGCTTGCACAACATTTCCCTGAGTTGGGCACCAATGGTTTACAGCTTTTAGTGTGGGGATTTGTGATTTCCACTGTTCTATTAACACATGCAACCTTGTGTATTAATTCACTCGCTCATCGTTATGGTTCACGTGAGTTTAACACCCCAGATGATAGCCGTAATAACTTCCTACTTTCTTTAATTACCTTGGGTGAAGGATGGCATAACAATCATCACTTTTACGCAGGCAGTGTGCGTCAAGGTTTTTATTGGTGGCAGATAGATATCACTTTTTATGTGCTCAAGCTGATGTCTTTATTTGGTTTAGTGTGGGGCCTAAAGCCCGTACCAGACAAGGTTTATCAATATAAAAAGATTAAAAACCTATCGATAGAAAAAATTGAAAACGGTGAAGTGTTATGAAAATTGCCATTATTGGTTCAGGTATATCTGGACTTTACGCAGCTTGGAGATTGTCAGAACAACATCAAGTCACTGTGTATGAAAAAAATAACTATTTTGGCGGTCATACTGACACTCACGAGCTAGAGATAGAAGGCACTAAAGTCGCGGTAGATAGTGGTTTTATTGTGTTTAACGACTATAACTATCCGTTATTTACTGACATGCTTAAAAAATTAGGCGTAGAAACTCAAAGCAGCGATATGAGTTTTTCGGTGAATAATCTGGTCAGTGGACTTCAATATAACCCTTCAAAAAAATGGTCGCTCTTTGCCCGTCCGCAGAACTTTTTAAACCGAAAATTTCTGCAAATGCTCTCAGATTTGCTGCGTTTTTATGATGACAATAAAGATATAGATGTGGCGGATATCGATCCTAATTTATCGATTGAAGAGTATTTGGACCTTCACAAATATAGTCATGAGTTTCGTTATGAACATCTTTATCCGATGTGCGGTGCCTTATGGTCGGCACCCGTTGAGCAGGTAGGCCAAATTCCATATCGATTTGTCGTGAGCTTTTTTCAGCATCACCGCATGTTGCAGTTAAAAGAGCGGCCGCAATGGCAAACGGTTAAACACGGTTCAGCAAGCTATATTCGTGCTATTCAAAAGAAATGCCCACCCATTGAGTGGAAATTTGCAGAAGTAAAAGCTGTGAGCCGTTCACCAGAAACAGTTTTAATCGAAACCGTTGAAGGGCAAGAGCAATATGACTGGGTGATTTTTGCAAGCCATGCTGACGATAGCCTAAGTTTAATTAAAGATGCGTCAGAGCTTGAACAAGAAATATTAAGCCAATTTGGTTATCAAGATAATCGAATGGTCGTTCATCGTGATCTTTCAATTATGCCTAAAAGCCGTTTGCAGTGGGCAAGCTGGCATGTACATGTAACACCAAAATCTCAAGTCCAAAACGATGAGGCCGACATACATTATGGTTTTACCTACTGGATGAACAATTTGCAGAATTTATCCTGCGCTACGCAAATTTTTTCTACTTTAAATCCGAATATGAAAATCAAAGCCGAAGACATCTTGGTTGAGCGGCAATACCGGCATCCCGTATTTGATGCAAAAGCGATTCAAGCTCAATCTCGTTGGCACGAAATTAATGGTCAAAATCGGACTTCATTTTGTGGAGCATATTGGGGCTGGGGCTTTCATGAAGACGGCGCCCGCAGTGCGGCACGTGTTGTTGAGCAACTCTTAGCGTTATAAGAATAAATAAGGAGCTATCAAATGTTATTAAATAAACTTGCTATCGCTCCTGCGCTTATTCGTCATCGGCGTTATAGCCCTAAACCGCATGAGTTTACATCGACCTTAAATTATTTATGGTTCGATCCAGATCAATTAGTTGATATCACAAACGATTGTTCACTCTGGTCGACGGATCACTGGAATGTATTAAAACTATCTAAAAATGATTTTTTAAACATGTATCACGGTTCTATAAGGGATAGAGTAGAGAAAGCGATACTGCAAAATAATCACTTACACCTTCGGCCAGACTGGCAAATCAGAGTGTTGGCTTTGCCTCGTTGTTTGGGCTTTCGGTTTAATTCGGTCGTATTTTATTTTGTTTTAAATAAAGCCGGAAAACCGCTCTTTATTCTTAGTGAAATCACCAATACTCCGTGGAATGAACGAGAAGTCTATACACACGACTGTATAAAACAACAAGGTCAGGTAGGTGATTACCAAAGTTTCGATTTTAACTTTGAAAAATCATTTCATGTTTCGCCATTCATGCCCATGCAGTTGACTTACCGTTGGCGATTTAGTTTTTCAGATCAGCAGAATGTCATTCACATGCAGCTTTTTGAAGAGCAGAAACAAGTCTTTGATGCCACTATGCGTTTTGAGCTTGTGCCCATCACATTTCGTTCACAGCAATATCGATATGCTCTTATAAACAGCCTAGCGCCTTTTAAAATGTTGTTTTCAATATATTTAGAGGCATTTAAGTTGTGGCGAAAAAAAGTTCCATTTTATCGTCATCCTAAAAAGATCAAGGTAGATAAGACATGATAAAAACATTTCTTTATGGTGAAGATGACTCACTGCCGTTATTGCTCAAGAGTCTTCTCAAACTACGTCATGGACAGATCACTTTTCAGGGCGCGTGGAATGGGACGGTCGGTGAAGTTTCAGACTTACATGCTGTGATTGAAGTTCACAATCCTTTATTGATGGATCTCATTTTAAAAAATGGTGTTTTGGGAGCAGCAGAAGGCTACATCCGTGGTGACTGGAGCAGCGAGCACCTTGCCGAGTTGATTCAGATCTTGGCACGTAATCGAGCTGTATTGGACCAAATCAACCAGAATGTTATTGCTCAAGCGAGCCAGTTTTTTCTTAAAGCGTGGTATCAAAATCGAAAGAACTCTATAAGTGGTAGCCGTAAAAATATTGCCGAGCACTACGACTTAAGCAACGACTTTTTTAAATTATTTTTAGATCCATCTTTAATGTATTCGAGCGCCGTTTTTGAAAATGAAAACATGACTCTCGAAGAAGCATCTGATTTAAAAAAAGAGATCATTTGTAAAAAGTTAGATTTAAAACCACTAGATCATTTAGTTGAAATTGGAAGTGGGTGGGGTGGTTTTGCCATTTATGCAGCTCAACATTATGGCTGTAGAGTAACCACCATTACCATTTCACAAGCTCAATATGATGAAGCCGTTACTCGTGTAAATGAAGCTGGCTTGGCGCATCGAATTGATGTGCAACTTAAAGACTACCGTTTGCTCGAAGGCAAGTTCGATAAGCTGGTTTCAATTGAAATGGTTGAGGCAGTTGGTGCGCAATATTTATCGACATACTTTGATCAATGTAAAGCACTCTTAAAACCGAAAGGCTTGGCATTTATTCAAGCCATTATTATTGAAGATTTCCGATATAAAAAAGCATTAAATACAGTTGATTATATTAAGCGCTATATTTTCCCAGGTAGTTTTATCCCTAGCGTGAGTGTGTTGACTCAAACCGCCTCTGAGAGTGGTTTAAGGTTAAAGCATTTAAATGATATTGGTTTAAGTTATGCGCACACACTTCATCACTGGCGAGCGCGGTTTTTAGCAGCGCGGGAACAAGTATTGGCTCTAGGTTTTGATGAAAACTTCATTCGCATGTGGGATTTTTATTTATGTTATTGCGAAGGTGGTTTTAAAGAAGGCGTGATAAGCAATGTTCACTTGTTGTTTGAAAGTACCAGTTACTAAATCAAACAGCTCAAGTAAGGAGACTGCTCATGTTTTGGAATTTACTGATTCTAGATTTAATGATCATGTTGCTGAGCTGGCTACTTGCCACTCTAAATGGCAGAGCTGGAATTGTAGATGCTGCATGGAGTTTCTGTCTGGCAGTAAACATTATCGTGTCTTCTTTACTCATTTCAGTTGCCCCAGTTGAAGTGCGTCTTTTTATCGGTATTTTTAGCGGCTTATGGTTTTTAAGATTATTTTGGCACCTGTTAAGACGTTATCAATCTGAACAAAAAGAAGATGGCCGTTACGCGAGCATGCGTAAAGCGATGGGTAAGTTTCAGCATATTGGCTTTTTATTCTTTTTTATCTTTCAAACACTTTTAGTGCTTTTGTTCTTTTTACCGATGTGGACGCTACTCAATGTAGAGGCAACTGAATGGAGTAGTGGATATAAAGTCGCTTTAGTAATTGCTGCTGTCATCATGGCAATTGCTTTCATGGGAGAGCAGCTCGCTGATCAGCAGTTATACCGATTTAAATTAAATCCAGATCATCATGGCAAAACGATGGATCAGGGTTTATGGCGTTATTCACGTCACCCCAATTATTTTTTTGAATGGTTACACTGGTTTGCCTATCCAATTATTGGTTTAGCGGCAGGCCAATATGTATTGTGGATTTATCCGTTACTGATGTGGCTATTTTTATATTACGTCACGGGTATTCCATTTAGTGAAAAACAAGCAATTAAAAGTCGCGGTCAAAATTATCTTGATTATCAACAAAAAACATCAATGTTTATTCCGCGAAAACCAAAAAAATAGGTGCATATATGGATTTTATTGTTCATCAGTCTTTGAAAATTGTTGAAAGTGGTGTGATTCCAGATCATGCAATTCGAGCTGCAATTCGAGCTTTAAGTAAAAAGCGCTTAATCCAAGAAGGCCGTTATGACCCTGAACAAGGGGCGCATCGCTACATGGATGTGCTTAATATGCTGAAGAAGAGCGAAATCGCGGTTGAAACGGATAAGGCAAATGAGCAGCACTATGAATTGCCGACCGAGTTTTTTCAGGCGGTGCTTGGAAAAAGACTCAAATATAGTGCGTGCTATTTCCCGACTAAAACGACAACTTTAGATCAGGCAGAAGAGTTGGCTCTTCAGATTTATTGTGAAAGAGCACAACTTAAAAACGGTCAACAGATTTTAGAGTTAGGCTGTGGCTGGGGTTCTTTAACTTTGTGGATGGCAGAAAACTATCCACGCTCACAGATTACTGCTGTTTCAAATTCTGCAACGCAGAAAAAGCATATTCTTCGGCAAGCAGAATTGAGAGGTTTAACCAATGTTGAAGTGCTTACCTGTGATGTGAATGTACTCGACTTGGACCAAGACAAGTTTGATCGTGTTGTATCGGTCGAAATGTTTGAACATGTTCGTAATTACCAACTTCTTTTTGAAAAAATTCAGGGCTGGTTAAAGGCAGACGGCTTACTTTGGTGTCATATTTTTTGCCATCGCTTTTTACATTATCCTTTTGAAGTGAAATCAGATTATGATTGGATGTCCAAGTATTTCTTTACTGGTGGTTTAATGCCTTCGACTTCGACTTTTTTGCATTTTCAAGAGCATTTAGAGTTGACCCAACAGTGGCAATGGTCGGGTGAGCACTATATGAGAACGGCAAATGCTTGGCTTGAGAATATGGATAACCAAGAAGTCGAACTGAAACCACTGTTTAAAAAAAACTATGGAAAAGATGCCAATATTTGGTGGCAACGCTGGCGTATTTTCTTCATGGCTTGTGCTGAGCTATTCGGTTTTGAGCAAGGACAAGAATGGGTCATTGGTCACTTTTTATTTAAAAAGCGATCATAGTAATTTCTATAGCCTATCCCGGCGATAAAGATATGATAAGAACTCGACATGATGGCAAAACGAGTCATCCATTAGCCCAAATGTTCAATCGATATTACTGGTTGCAAATTGGTCTGATTGCATTATCGATCGTGGTCGGGTTGGCTTGTAGTGCTTGGGTGATTAAGGGTTCTTTACTTAAAACCGCTTTAGAACAGGAAATGGAGCATTACTGGTTACGTATAGAACGTAACCCAAATGCTGATTTACCAGATACTAAAAATTTATATGGATATCGGTGGAATACACAGGTCGCGCCTCAACCTTTTCGGGGCATGCATTTAGAAAGTGGCGTGCACCGAGTATTCGTTGATGGTAAAGAACGAATGACGGTCTATGGTGAGCGTAATGGTCAACATGTTCTATTGGTATTTGGCGAAAGCAATGTTAATAAGCTGATCTGGTTATTTGGTCTTGCTCCACTCATGTTCAGCTTATCTGTTCTATATAGTTTTTTGTGGTGGTCAAACCGAAGAGCAAGACGCTATTTTTCCCCAATTACGCGTTTAGCAAATGCTTTGGAAAATATTGATTGGGCACATCAAGACACTCAGGCATCTCCTTTTAGAGATATTAATACCAATGGCAATATGGAAGCCGAATATCTCAAACAAGCTTTAGAAAAATATCATCAGGTTTTAAGTGATTTTATTCGACGTGAAAGAGAATTTACTGGAGATGTGAGCCATGAGTTACGCACTCCACTCACCATTTTGAAAGGTAATGTACAACTGTGTCAGGCGAAATACGGAGACGATAAATCTTTAGTCCGTCTTCATAACACAATTGAAGATATGCAGTTGCTCGTCGATACCTTACTGGCGATTGCTCGGAATACGGTAAAAAGCTTGCCGTCTGAGAAAAATTTATTATCCAAAACGGTAAAAAATCTTGTTGAAAGTTTAGAAGCGGTGAGCGCGGGTAAAGGGATACAGATTAATATTCAACCTGATGTTTCTGAACAGCCGCGTTGGTTATATCCTTCTATGACTCAAATGGTTTTAGGTAATATTTTACGTAATGCGCTGAACTATTCTCAAGGCTCACAAATCGACATTATTCAACAAAAAAACAGCCTGATTATTGCTGATAATGGAATTGGAATTTCTTTACCTAACGATGTGAAAGTGCAAGAGCTCAGCGATTCGCAACTTTCCTTAAAGGCTAAAGGTCATGGCATTGGTTTGCAATTGGTACAAAAGCTTTGCAAACAACTAGGATGGAGAGTGGAGCTGTTTGATCGACAATATTATTTAACCACTCATCCTGAACTCGATTTGGAGCCAACCACAGGCTTAATTGTTGTGGTCTATTTAAGTTAAGTCGCGGAATCTTCCAAAGCAATTTTTAAACCGACACCTGCCACTGTATGTAATAGCTTTGGGTCAAAAGGTTTATCAACCATTTTTCTTAAGTTATAGATATGACTGCGTAACGCATCACTTTCAGGCTCTTCGTCGCCCCATAATTCCATCATCAGTTCTTGCTTGGTCACCACTTTTGGAGACTGGCGCATCAAAATTTTTAATAGTTTGAATTGAATAGGGGGTAACTCGATATTATTTCCAGCACGAACCACGGTTTGAGTTGCGCTATCAAGAATTAAGTCGTGAATTTGAATTTTATGGTGAGTGACTTCGCCAGCTGCTCTTTTTATTAATGCACGAATCCGCATCACTAGTTCATTAAAATCAAAAGGTTTTACCAAATAATCATCTGTTCCAGCGGTAAAACCTTTAAGTTTGTCATCTAAAGTATCTCTTGCTGTGAGCATAAGAACAGGAATATCAACACCTTGTTCGGTGCGTAGCCAGTTGCATAGGTCATAACCCGAGCCATCGGGCAAATTTATATCTAGCAACAAAAGATGATAATGCTGAGATTTGAGAAAAGTCCGTGCAGCCTCTAAATTACGTGCATGATCGACAACATAACCATGCACTTCAAGAAATTCGCAGACCGTTGCTGCAAGTTCAAAATGGTCCTCAACCATGAGGATAAAGTGATTACCCATGAGATTTTATTAAGCCATTAATTTAATAATTGTTGTTTTAATTTAGCATTAAACGGTTCACTACCAAACCAGATTTTAAAATATTGATTTGCATTCGGATTGTTCAAAGAACCGAGTAGCTTCTGGTTTAATTTCAGTTCTAGTTTTTGATTTTCATGTTGATAATAGAGACTATAAAGATCTCCACTCTTAATTGGCCTATATAGTTCATTAATATGATTAAGCGGAGATTTAGCATCAAAGCCGCTAACATTTTTCTTCAAAAAGTGCGTGGCTGCGCGTTTAAATGCCCATTCGGGAATATCGCGGTTATAGCTAAAGTCCATTTTGATGCTTTGGCTTTGCCAATTTTTTTGGCAATCTTCAGCAAAGTAACTGACATTTCCCACCTTTTTACTCGTAACCATTAAAGGTGCTGAACTGCATTTTTTCAATTCAGCCGCATTGGCTTGAGATACGATTAAGATTCCTAGAAATATCAAGATTCGACTTTTTTGAACGGCAATATCCATTTATATACTCCTCCAAATATGGGTAAAGAACGGTAGAGGCCATTCGCTGGATCCCAATAATCTTGCTGGAAAATAATTTTTTGTTGGTCATTAATCTTAATTTGACTAATTCCATAAGAAGCCATCGTTTTTGAACGACCTAGCATTTTAAAGTCATAGGTCATGTACCAATGAATGTAGGCTGTATCTTGGTGATGAGTTGCACTAATGAGTTTTACCGTGACATTATTCACTCGGGCATTCATGCCTTCAAAATGCTTAATCAGATCTTTCTTTTGAGAGAACTGCGAGAGTGTATCGTTGATATAGAGCTGATCAGCGTAAATATTGCTAGCATTATTAACAAAAGAAGGAGTACCGAGCGTATTAAATGCAGCGACAAAACGATTGCCCACATCTAGCGCCTGTTGGTCATCTAATTCTATACCAGTAATTTTTTGTTCAGCTTTGCCATAGTCACCTGAGTAGCCAGGCACACTTTTACACGCCGTTAAACCTGCCAAGGTAATCAGCCCTAGGGCTGTAGTTATAATTTTCATGTCTATATCCGAGCCAACTTTATAAGATTAAATTAAAGAGCTGGTCGTGAATTTTGCGTGAATTCTTATGTTTTATGATTTGGGTTTAATAGTGGTTTTCTTGAAACCAATAGATCTTCATTCACTTAAAGTTTTTTAAGGTAATACGTTATTTTTATCGAAGAAATGACAGGTCTTTTTTGAAAAAGATAACATCCATATTCATGTAACTAGATGAATTTGTTTTTTCAAAACCAAGTTTATTTAATAGGTTGTGGGCAGGTAAATTATCTTTTTCTGAAAAAGCGATCACATGCTTAAAGTTTCGACTTTGCATGTCTTCTAGTAACTTAAGTGAAGCTTCAACAATATAACCTTTATTTCGCTCAGTTTTAATAAGTCTAAAACCTAGTTCAGCTTCTGTCTTGCTATCAACCTCACAAGTTTCAAAACCACAATAACCAATAATTTTATGGGTATCTTTTAAAACGATAGCCATCTTGCCAAAATTATGATTTTTATAGTGCTCCAAAATTTCTAAAAAACGATCAGTTGCTGCCTCAGTTGATAAGGCACCATGAGGTGAAAAAGCCATAAAATCTTTGTCTTGAAACATCTCCAACATAATAGGTAAGTTTTCTTCAAGGAATGGCCGTAAAATTAAACGTTCTGTTTCTAACATAGAGTTCTTATTAAATAGTTTAAAAAATTATAGCTTATAAGATGAATAATAATTCAATAAAGAAAGCAATTTTATTCTAGCTGCGCTTTACCCATAAGAGATATAGATAAGTTTTGCATAAATAGAAGGATTCAATAATGAAAACAATCGGCTTATTAGGCGGCATGAGCTGGGAGTCTACAGCACTTTACTATCAACAAATTAATAGAATGGTTCAGAACAAGTTAGGGAAACTACATTCAGCCAAAATCATTCTAAATAGTGTCGATTTTGAAGAAATAGCAGTATTACAATCGAAAGGTTTGTGGCAAGAAGCTGGAGCCTACTTAGCTGAGCAAGCACAAAATTTAGAAAAAGCAGGGGCAGACTGTATTTTAGTCTGTACTAATACCATGCATAAGGTAGCACCTCAAATTGAAGATGCCATTACGGTTCCATTTATACATATTGCTGATGCCACAGCAAAAGAAATTTTAAGTCAAAATATCCGAAAAGTTGCACTGTTGGGGACAGCTTTCACCATGGAGCAAGACTTCTATAAAGCCAGATTACAAGATCATGGAATTGAGGTGATTATTCCAAATGATGCAAATCGGAAAATAGTACATAGCATTATCTATGACGAGCTTTGTTTAGGTGTGATCAACCCCGATTCGCAACTCAAATACACGACCATTGTTGAAGAGTTGATTGGGCAGGGTGCCGAGGGCATTATTTTGGGATGTACCGAAATTTGTATGTTGATTGGTGATATCAAATTTTCTGTGCCACTATTTGATACCACCACCATTCATGCGAAAGAAGCTGTAAATTTTGCATTAGAGCAAAAAACGGCAGCCCGTTCTATTGCTGTTAGTTCGGTATAAATACTCATCAACTTTTAATTTATTCTGAAATACGAACGAATCACAGCCCAATTTGTTGAAAGCCAACAGATAAGTGAACCCGCCGTGACCATGGCTGTACCTTGCCAAAAGCTGATTGATAGCTCTGTCTGTAAAACCAACATGGCAAGTAAAGATGAAATGATGGGGGTAAAATAAGAAGCAACCACCAGCATGGTAATGTTGCCATGAATAATGCCAATATTCCATGCTGCATAACCGAGGCCAATTGCAGCAGAAGCAACGATTAAAGATAAAATTGTATTTAAATCGAGTGAAGGCAAACTCACTTGGCCGCTAAAAAGTAATTTTAGCCACAAGGTTAGGGCAACACCAAGAAAGAAAATAGAAATAGGGTTTTGTCCTTTACCCATTTTCTTGGTCAACACACAGTAAAAAGCCCAAATAATGGCACCTATAAAGGCCAAAATATAACTTAAAGGATTACTATGAAAATTATCGACAACACGACCTAAACTAAAATCTCCGTTCCCGGTCTGAATAAAAATGATACCGGAAATTGAAATGAGTAATCCTAAAATAATAAACACATTAAATTTTAACTCTCTAAAAATAACAAAAGCTAAAACAGTCAGGCTTGGCCAAAGGTAGTTCACAATACTTACTTCAATCGCTTGTTGCGCCGTCTTTGAATAGGCAAGTGCAAACGAAAAGCAAAGCTCATAAGCAATAAATAAAATTGCCCCTAAAATTAAATATTTTTTAGAAATTAATTTAAAATTTGGCACTCTAAAAATAATGAGCAGGAGTAAAGCACTTAAGGAATAGATTAGCGTAATACCAACATCTGGACCGATTGCGGTCGTAATATGTTTTACAAAACCCACCATAGAGGCCCACATTAGGATGGCACTTAAACCAATCAAGGTTGCTAAATTTTTTGACATAAGAAATAAATGAACTTAATTGAATACCTGAGCTACAGTGAAAGTTAAAAATAATTAAAGTAAGTCAGGGTAAAGGAATTTTTAATTAAAAAATAGGCACAATAAACCAAATTACCTAATAAGTATTATCAGCCAACATAAATACTTTTGGTAATTAAACTAAATGCCAGGTATTAATTTATAGCTAAGCATTAGAGTAAGTTAAACCTCTAGAAAACACCCAGTTATGTATTAAAATTTTAAAAATATAGACTGTAATGCTCAGTACAGTTAAATAAATCAACTATAAGTCTCTCTTCTAAAGCATTACCCTGTGTTTATTGTGAAAAAATAATAAATGGAGATAAAAGATGCTTACACGTTTTTTACTGCCGATTTTGGGCACTACCGTTTTAGTTACAGGCTGTGCTTCGTCCTCTCAATATCCGATTAACGAGAGTTATGGTCCGGAACCAAAGTTGCCTGAACCGAAAACAAGCTTATTTCCAACCGTAAATATAGCACCGGCACAAGGTTGGCCAAGTGGTGTGATGCCGACTCCGGCAGAAGGTTTAAAAGTAAAAGCATTTGCTAAAGGACTTGAGCACCCACGTTGGCTCTATGTGTTACCAAATGGTGATGTGCTGGTGGCTGAAACGGATGCTCCGCCTAAACCTGAAGACAGCAAAGGGATTAAAGGCAAAATTATGACTTTCGTAATGAGACGGGCAGGGTCATCTCATCCAAGTGCAAACCGAATTAGTTTACTCCGTGATACGAATGGCGATGGTATAGCTGACCAAAAAACAGTATTCCTTAAAAACCTAAACTCACCGTTTGGTATGGCACTGGTAGGTAATCATTTATACGTTGCCAATACGGATTCACTCATGCGTTTTCCTTACCAAGAAGGGGAAACACATATTACTTCAACCGGTACTAAAGTATTGGACTTACCGGGTGGGCCTCTAAACCATCATTGGACCAAAAATGTTATTGCCAATCGTGAAGGTACAAAGCTCTACATTACCGTTGGCTCCAATAGTAATGTGGCCGAAAATGGTCTAGATCAAGAAAAAGGCCGTGCACAAATTATGGAGTTTGATATTGCAAGTGGTCAGTCACGTCCATTTGCAACAGGACTGCGTAATCCAAATGGTATGGCTTGGCAACCTCAAAGTGGCAAACTTTGGACAGTTGTAAATGAGCGTGATGAAATTGGTAGTGATTTAGTACCCGACTATATGACATCGGTACAGGATGGCGCTTTTTATGGCTGGCCTTATAGTTACTATGGTCAACATGTAGATGTACGAGTCAAACCACAAAATCCTGACATGGTGGCTCGTGCAATTAAACCAGACTATGCTCTAGGTAACCACACTGCTTCGTTAGGTCTTGCATTTTATACAGCCGAACTCATGCCACAATTTAGAGGCGGAGCATTTATTGGACAACATGGTTCTTGGAACCGTAAACCACATAGTGGATATAAAGTCATTTTTGTGCCATTTAGAAGTGGTCAGCCCTCTGGTCCACCGCAAGATATTTTGACAGGGTTTTTAAGTGAAAAAGGCAAAGCGTATGGGCGTCCTGTCGGGGTAGCAATTGATTTTTCGGGTGCAGTATTAGTCGCAGATGATGTTGGTAATACAATATGGCGTGTTTCACCAGTTGCTGAAACAACTTATGAGAGTCCAACCCAGCAATCCATTCATAGTTCAGTAACTCAACCTTAAAAAGGTTGGGCAAAATAGGTTTATTTTATGCAAATATTACGGTTATCTGATTACCCTCAATGCAAAGAAATGGCTGCACAGTGGTTTTCTGAAAAATGGCAAATCCCTGTGGAAGCCTATCTTGAGAGTATTCAGATTTCCATTGATCAAAGGCATGCTATTCCACAGTGGTACATTGTTTTAAATGAAAATAAGCATTTAATTGCTGGAGCAGGAGTCATTGATAATGACTTCCATGAGCGTAAAGATTTAACACCAAACTTATGTGCTTTATTTGTAGAAGAGAACTATCGAAACCAAAATATTGCAAAACAGATTTTAGATTTTGTACGTGAAGACTTGAGTAATCAGGGCATCCAAAAACTTTATTTAATAACAGACCATACCGAGTTTTATGAAAAATGTGGTTGGCGGTTTTTAACGTTGGTAAAGGATGAGGAAGGCGAGATGGTACGTATGTATGTAGCAGATACTTTTTAATAGAACTTAAAGAGCATCTATTAAAAAATAGCCTCTAGTGAGGCTATTTTTTATGGCTTATTTATCTTTAAAATTTTTAATAATCATTAGAAGGGCGACCAGTGACAATAAGATAATAAAACTAATATAACTATTTGCCGTACTCATCAGCCCAATTTTACCTACAAAATAGCCAGCTAAAATTGCAGGAATACTAAAAGCCAAATAACTTTCAACAAAAAAAGCAGCCATAAGACCCGCACGTTCTTCGGGAAGTGCCAATGGCATTACACTACGAATAGCCCCCATAAACGCCGTACCAAAACCAACTCCAGTAATAATAGAACCTAAAAATAGAACTACTGCATTGGTTAGGTTAATGGCGATGAATAAGACAATGGCACCAATAGCAATCGAGAGCGTACCAGTTAATAAAATACGGAAATTTGTCGACTTCCTAAGCGTTAATATACCTACCGCACCGGAAAGGGCGAGCGCCATAAACATAATCCCGTTTAACCATGCCGATGACGTGTGGAAGATTTTTGCCAGTAAAGATGGCATAAGCGATAGAAAGAAACCACTGACCATCCAAAGTGCAATGTTAATCGGGCTAATACTCAATAAAGCGCTTTTTGTCTGTGGGGGAATAGCCATATTGGGTTTTAATGAAGCAAGTGCACCGGATCTTCTTTGTGCGGTTTCTGGAGTAAGAAAACTTAAAATGAGTTCACAAATAAGAAGAAAACATAAGAACTCAAAAACAAGCTGTAAGGGGTGGGCAGAGAATTGCAAAATAGAACAAGTCAGAAAAATCCCAACAGCCATACCTATCATTGGTGTAATACTATTAATTAGTGAACCATGAAGCTTACTAAAATCTAAAATTGCTGCGCCTATAGCTGAAACAGCAAGCCCTGTTGCGATTCCTTGTAAGCCTCGTGCAATGAATAACACCGAAACATCTGAAGCAAATAAGAAAAAGCTCATTGAAATAATTTGCAGAGAAATAGCTGCAATAATGACTGGGCGGCGTCCAATATAGTCAGACAAAGAACCAATAATGAGTAATGAGCCAAGCAGCGTAAAAGCATAGGTAGCAAAAATCAAAGTCAATGTAACCGGTGAAAATTGCCAAAGCTGTTGGTATAGACGGTAGAGTGGTGTCGGCGCACTAGATGCAGCCATGAATGTCATGAGCGTGATGGTATTAAGTGTCAAAGCACTTGCCGCATCTAATTGAAAAACAGCTCTTGACCGTTTTGAACTTGAATTGTTCATATAAGATGAATAACATAAAAGCAAATATTTAGCTTTTATACATTATTTTTCCACTAAAGCAAATCCTTAGCTTTAGTGTATTTTGTATATAGTTATAAATATTTATAAATTTTTTGATCCCTTTACAGAGTTTATAAATGGCAAAAGTTGTTACTGGATTACGCCCTGGTGGACGCAGCGAAAGAATACAAACTGCGGTACATCAAGCTGTAAAAGAACTACAAAAAGATTTTGAGCAGAGCCAAATTACTATTCCTATGATTGCAGCGCAGGCAGGGGTTACGCCTTCAACCATTTACCGTCGATGGGGTGACATCAATCAATTATTTTCAGATGTAGCTTTAAATGAACTCAAGCCTGATATGGAACCCAAAGATTTAGGTTCGTTCCAACAAGATATTACAGCATGGGTCGAGCAATATTTTGAAGAATATGCTTCAGAGGTTGGGCAAGACTTATTGCGAGACGTACTCTATACATCAAACTCGGATTCTAATGCCCGTAAATGTGAGACTTTAATTATCCAACAACTCGATATTATTCAAAACAGGGCAAAATTACGTAATGAGCTTACTATACCTAATCAGGAAATCATCGAGGCAGTAATTGCACCTATGTTATTTCGAATTTTATTTACCAATCATGATCTTAGTCTTGAGTATGTATATGACCTTTTAAACCGTCTTTTTATAAAAAATAAGTAGATAAAATCTATAAAAAGACTAGTCCCTTGTTTTTATTAAATAAATATATATCAATCTTTCTTATTATTTAAAAAATAAATTCTCATAATTTAAGATTGATATGAGGATGAGTTAATCATTTATTTTTAAAATACCTGTTCTGCTCATTTAAAAATCAAAAATAAATATAGATAATGCATGATGTAATTAATTAAATTATTTTATAAACATGTATTTATGTAAATTTTTAAAGACTTTGAGTTTTATGAAACTTATTGACATAAATATTTTCTATACAAAAATATGCATGGTTTTTAAATTTTACATTTTTTAAATTTATGACACAGGGTGTTTTTTATTCTTTACAATGGCTCCACTTCATTTAAAGCAGCTTGTGGTGCACGCTTTATATTTTATTTTTTTATCCCCATCGAAAAGGTATTTAGATAATGGATTTCAATACCCTTGACCAAGAAACGGTACAGAAAAAACAAAAGTTTCATCAAATTTTGTATGTACAGGTCATCTTTGCAATTATTTTGGGCATTTTAATTGGTCATTTTTACCCAGAACTTGGCGAGAGCTTAAAACCGCTTGGTGATGCATTCATCAAAATCGTCAAAATGATTATTGCTCCCGTAATCTTTTTGACAGTGGTTACCGGTATTGCCAGCATGACAAACATGAGTCGAGTTGGGCGAGTGACAGGTAAGGCAATGCTATACTTCCTTACTTTTTCTAGCCTTGCGCTTGTGGTTGGTATGATTGTGGCTAATATCATTCAACCTGGTAAAGGCCTAAATATTGACCCGGCAACCTTAGTCAACGATAAAGTAAATAGTTACGTTGAAAAGGCTCATGCTACAAATATCACTGACTTTTTCATGAATATTATCCCGCAAACATTAGTGAGTCCGCTTGCTGGTGGTGAAATTTTGCAGGTTCTATTTGTGGCAGTCCTATTTGGTATTTCTTTAGCTGCCTTGGGTGACCGTGCACGTCCAATTACTGATTTTTTAAATAACCTCACGGCTCCGGTTTTCTATTTGGTTGGCATGTTAATGAAACTTGCACCAATTGGAGCTTTTGGTGCTATGGCATTTACTATCGGTGCGTATGGAATTGAATCAATCGGTAATTTATTACTATTGATTATGACCTTCTATATCACGGCAGTGCTGTTCGTATTAATCATTTTAGGGGCTGTAGCACGCTACAATGGCTTTTCAATTATCGATTTAATTCGTTACATCAAAGACGAACTCTGGTTAGTTTTAGGTACAAGCTCTTCTGAAGCTGCTTTACCATCTTTAATGGATAAAATGCAAAAAGCAGGTTGTGAAAAATCTGTAGTAGGTCTAGTCATTCCGACAGGTTACTCATTTAACCTTGATGGAACTAACATCTATATGACTATGGCGGCTTTATTTATTGCACAAGCATGTAATGTTGATTTATCAATTGGTGAGCAGGTTGCATTGCTTTTAGTGGCAATGGTGAGTTCTAAAGGTGCGGCAGGGGTAACGGGCGCAGGCTTTATTACACTCGCAGCTACTTTATCGGTAGTACCTGCTGTACCAGTGGCAGGTATGGCGCTTATTTTAGGTATTGACCGTTTTATGTCGGAGTGTCGTGCATTAACTAATTTAATTGGTAATGCATGTGCAACCATTGTGGTTGCCCGTTGGGACAAAGCTCTGGACAAGGACGTTCTAGATAAAGCTTTACGCAAATCGAAAACGAATTAATTTTTTAATTCGAAATAAAAAACCTGTAGCAACTGGCAAATCGGGAGAGGTGCTGTGTTACAGGTTTTATTATTTAATGATCAAAAAAATATAATTTAAAAACTATATACTCATTAATAGTTATTAAGGAAAGCCACTATAAAAATTTCACAAATTTTCGTATAGAACTACTTTTTAAAAAGCAGAACTTTTGAGTTATCTCCACTATAAAAATAGTATACAAACTCGCCTGGATTTATGCTTTTAAGTGATCCTCAAACTCTTCACCTAATTGCATGGCTAAAGCATTACCTGCCAAATCACAGGTCACTAAGCCATATTCTTTTTTAAAACTGAAAGTAAAACCTTTTCCATCAGCAAGGTTTTTAACCGAATACCCTAATTTTTCTAACCAAATACGGAACGCAATTAAATTTTTCGCTTTAACAACCTTTTTCACGTGAGAACTCCTTCTATCCGTGTCTTACACCTTATTTATTAATAGGGATTTACTCGAATTTTTTAAAGGGGGAAAACTTTGTTTTATTTTGCATCTTGTAAAAAAAGTAAAATAGATAAAGCAATATCCTTCATTTTATAAATTTATTAAGTTTTTATGTAATTAATCTGAATGTTTATAAATTTTAAGTTTTTGTTTTTTATATAGATTTTAAAATAATGATATTGGGTTAAAATTTAATCAATTTAAATTAATCTAAAATCAATAAATGTAAAAAATAATTTCATGCAACATGCTTTATTCAAAAAGATACAGTTCTTAAAATTAAACTGTATCTTGGTTGAAAGCTTATAATTTTAAAAATTGTCTTTTAAGCTACGTAAGTGAGCGAACTCATCTACACTTTCAGCACGCAAAAAGGGATTTGTTGCTAGTTCAAGTTCAATACTACTTGGCAAGGTAATTTTACCTTCTTGACGAAGCATACGGACTTGTTCAGCACGTTCTTGCAGTGCGTGGTTTTCAGGCTCTACACTCAAGGCAAATTCCGCATTAGAAAGTGTATATTCATGTGTGCAATACACTTTGGTTGCAGTGGGTAGTGCAGCAAGACGATTTAGTGAGTGGTACATCTGTTCTGCTGTACCTTCAAATAGTCGCCCGCATCCCATTGCAAATAAGGTATCTCCACAAAAGAGGGCATTAAGCTCTTCAATAAAATATACAATATGACCTAAGGTATGGCCTGGTGTTGCAATAATCTCTACTTTTAAATCATTAAATTTTAGATGATCATCGTGTTGTAAGGGATGAGTAATGCCAGGGATTTTACTTAGTTCATCTCTTGGGCCATATACCGCCATAGGCGTGTTAGCCGTTAAATCAGCAACACCACCGATATGGTCTTTATGCCAATGGGTAAGCCAAATCTGTTTTAAAGTTAATTGATGTTCTTGGCAAAAGTGGGTGACTAACTCAGCCTCTGTTGGATCAACTGCAACAGCTTCATGAGTCTCAGTATCTTCTAAAATCCAGATATAGTTTTGTAGGGCATTTTGCACATCAATATAATGAATTCTATAACGCATTTTTTTATCCTGAAACTAAATCCAAAAGCAGTATCTACGGGCTAATTTTGATAATAACAGAAATTACCTTGAGTAACCTGTCTAATAAAATGCTCTATAAATTAGACTCTCTAAAATAAAAAAGCCCTCATGGAAGAGGGCTTTTGTAGGAGTTCAATTAGCGCATTTTTGCGAGCCAATTTCCTAGCATTTGAACGATTTGTACCAAAAGTAATAATACAATAACCGTTAAAATAACGACGCTTGTATCAAAACGTTGATAGCCATAAGAAATTGCCAAGTCACCAATACCACCAGCACCAACTGCACCAGCCATAGCGGTTGCACCAATAAGGCTAATCGTAGCAGTCGTTAAGTTCAAAATAAGCGAACTACGAGCTTCAGGTAAGATAAAGCGCGAAATAATCTGCCAAGGAGTTGCACCCATAGCTTGAGCAGATTCGATAATTCCTTCATTTACTTCAAGCAGGGAAGTCTCAATAAGACGTCCCATATATGGTCCAACGTAAATTGTTAAAGGAACGATCGCTGCCCATGTACCAATTGAAGTTCCTACCAATAATTTGGTCAGTGGAATAACTGCAATAAGTAAAATAATAAATGGCAGAGAACGTAAAGCATTTACAATTGGGTTGAGTAAATGATAAATGAATTTATTTGGCAAAATGCCTTCTGGGCGGGTTACAAGTAGAATAATCCCTTGAATGAAGCCCCAAATACCACCAAATAAAAGCGCAAAGAACACCATATGGAAGGTTTCTTGCAATGCAGTTACAAACTGGTCAATTGAAAGAGAACTGTGCCAGAAAGGTTGAGTAAGTTCAGTTAACCACTGTACGATTAAATCTCTCATACTTGATCTCCTGATTGAACTACACTCACTTCATTTTTCTCTAAAAACTCAATAGCCTGACGAATCAACTGTGGATCACCTAAAAGCTGTACAAACATCTGACCAATGACGGTGCCGTTAATTTCAGTCATATTGGCAAATAAGATATTTAAACTAATATCAAATTGTTTAATAAGCGACTGAATCACAGGCTCTTGTGCTGAACGCCCTAAGAACTGTAAGCAATAAATGCTGTGATGATGCTGGTTTTCCAGTTGATTTAAAATATTTACAGGCAACTGCTGATGTAAAACAGTTTGTATAAAGTTTTTAGTTGTCGGATGTTGTGGATTACTAAAGATATCAATGGTTGAGCCTTGCTCAATCACTTTACCAGCTTCCATGACAGCAACATGGTCACATACAGTCTCAATCACATCCATTTCATGAGTTACCATGACGATTGTGATTTTTTGCTCTTGGTTAATTTTCTTTAATAATTCTAAAACCGACTTTGTCGTTTGTGGGTCGAGGGCAGAGGTGGCCTCATCACACAAAAGAATTTTAGGGTGGTTGGCTAAAGCACGAGCGATACCAACACGTTGTTTCTGACCGCCAGATAATTCATCCGGATAAGCATCTTTTTTATGCTTAAGATCAATGAATTCAAGTAACTCATTTAAACGCTTTTCACGTTCTGCTTTGCTGTAATTTAGCAGACGCATTGGCATTTCAATATTTTCAGCAACTGTTTTGGTTTGAAGCAAATTGAAGTGCTGAAAAATCATACCAATATTTGCACGTTCCTGACGTAATGAACGCGCATCCAAAGCAGTGAAGTCCTTTTGATTAATGATAACCTGACCTTCATTTGGTCGTTCAAGTAAGTTAATCAGGCGGATTAAAGTACTTTTACCTGCACCACTATAGCCAATAATGCCGAAAATACTGCCTTCAGGAATTTCCAAATTAATTTGGTCCAGTGCACGTATAGTTTGGCCTTTAAGCTGATAGTGCTTTGAAATGTTTTTAAATTGAATCATGTCGTCAAAAACTATGCTAAAAAGAAAAAACAGGCAAAGAGTCTTTGCCTGTTTCGCGTTGCAGCTATTATATTACTATTTAGCTTGCGTGAGGTAGCTGATTGGCTGATTCACGTCAACTTTTGTACCACCAAAGTGTTGTTCAACGTATTTTTTAACAGCTTCGGTGTGGTAAAGCTGACCAACTTTCTGAAGAACAGGGTCATCTTTACGTGATTCAGCAGTTGCAAGAATATTTACATTCAGCTTTGTACTTTGGTCAACTGGCTCATAATAGATAGAATCTTTAAGCACATTTAAACCACCTTCCATTGCTAAAGTATTACCTAAAACAATTGCATCAACTTCGTCTTTTACACGAACAGCAGTTGCCATTTGAATTGGTTTGATATCAATTTTCTTGCTGTTGTCAGTAATATCGCTTGGAGTGCCTTTCGCTGGATCAAAGTCAGCTTTAAGCTTAATTAGACCTGCGCTTTGTAATAATAACAATGCACGAGCTTCGTTCGCTGCATCATTAGGAATAGCAATGCTTGCACCTTGAGGGAACTCATCAACTTTTTTGTATTTACTCGAGTAAATACCCATTGGTTCAAGATAAGTTGTAGCAACAGGAGCAATCTTATCTTTATTTGAAGCATTAAATGCAACAAGGTAGGCATAAGATTGGAATGCATTTAGGTCAACTTCTTTGTTTGCAGTAGCTGTATTCATTGCAACATAATCAGTGAAGTTTTTAACCTCAAGTTTAAGACCGGCAGCTTTAGTTTCCGGTAAAGTTGCAATATAGCGCCAAATATCAGCGTCAGAACCAGTTGAAGCAATGACTACAGTTTGTAACTGAGCAGAGTCTTTGCCATTTTGTGGTTCATTTTGCTGTTTGCCGCAAGCTGCAAGTAATACTACAGACACGCTTAAAAAAAGACTGATCAGCTTTTTCATGTAAAAAAAGTCCTGATTATGAGAGATCTCAACCATTCGGGTTGGCTCTCAGCTGGGAAAATTGGTGATGTTGAAAGTTCCAACGGTTTAACCAATCATAACAATAAAAACATATTCAATATAGTGGACATGTTTCGATCTTATTAATCAGAATTGAATAAAAATTAAGATTAATATGAATATTTGTGATAAGTGAATAAGCAAAATAAAAAAGCCCTCATAAGAGAGCTTTTTTACTATTTAAATTTTTATTCAGCTTTTTCACGAGCAATAGCACGGTAACCAATGTCACTGCGGTATTGCATACCTGTGAAGGTTACTTGCCCACATACTTCTAAAGCATTGATTTGTGCTTCAAGAACGCTGTCACCTAGAGCAGTCACGCAAAGTACACGTCCGCCAGAAGTAACGATATGGCCATCTTCACGAGTAGCAGTGCCTGCATGGAAGATTTTAGTATCTTCTGGTGATTGACCGATACCTGAGATAACGTCACCTTTACGCACGCTGTCTGGGTAACCTTCTGCTGCAAGTACAATACCGATTGACTTACGCTCATCCCATTCTGCTTCGCTTGGTAAGTTACCTGCGATACCTGCTTCAACCAAATCAACAAGAGATGACTTCAAACGCATCATGATCGGTTGAGTTTCCGGATCACCGAAACGGCAGTTAAACTCAATTACGCGTGGTTGACCTTGTTCATCAATCATTAAACCAGCATATAAGAAGCCAGTATAAACATGTCCATCAGCAGCCATACCATCAACAGTTGGGCGCATAATTTCATTCATTACACGCTCAAAAACGTCTGGAGTCACAACTGGAGCAGGAGAGTAGGCACCCATACCACCTGTGTTAGGACCTTGGTCACCTTCAAAAATACGTTTGTGATCTTGTGAAGTTGCCATTGGTAAAATGTTTTTACCATCAATCATACAAATGAAAGAAGCTTCTTCACCAGCAAGGAACTGTTCAATTACAACACGTGAGCCTGCATCACCAAATTTGTTGCCTGCAAGCATGTCATCAATTGCTGCAAAAGCTTCTTCATTGGTCATTGCAACGATAACGCCTTTACCAGCCGCAAGACCGTCAGCTTTAATTACAATTGGCGCACCATTTTTTTCAACATAAGCTTTTGCTGCATCAACTTCCGTAAATACTTCATAAAAAGCAGTTGGAATGTTGTGTCGTTTTAAAAAGTGCTTAGCAAATGCTTTTGAACCTTCAAGCTGTGCTGCATATTGAGTAGGTCCCCAAATTTTTACGCCTGCTTCACGCGCAGCATCAACAACACCATTTACTAATGGAGCCTCTGGACCAACAACAATCAGTTCAACATTATTTTCTTTAGCAAAAGCAATAATTGCCGGGTTGTCTAAAATATCGAGCTGAACGTTAACGCATTTTGGTTCTGTTGCAGTTCCTGCGTTACCAGGCGCAACGAAAACTTGAGTAACTTTGGCATCTTGCGCGATTTTCCATGCTAAAGCATGCTCACGACCACCACTACCTAAAACTAAAATATTCATTTTTAATTTGTTCCTTAACTTTAATCCTTTTTCATCCCCCTCTATTTCTCAAGGTGGAGAAATAGTTCCATTATTGTGGAAAACCCTCCTGAATAAAAGGAGGGTTAGGGAGGACTAAATTTAAATTAGTGGCGGAAATGGCGCATACCAGTGAAGACCATTGCAATGCCAGCTTCATCAGCAGCTGCAATAACTTCTTCATCACGCATAGAACCACCCGGTTGAATAATGCATTTAATGCCAGCTTTTGCTGCATTATCAATACCGTCACGGAACGGGAAGAATGCATCAGATGCCATAACTGCGCCTTCAACAACCAGACCAGCATGCTCAGCTTTAATTGCTGCGATACGTGCTGAGTTAACACGGCTCATTTGGCCTGCACCTACACCAATAGTTTGACGGTTTTTCGCATAAACAATAGCGTTTGATTTTACGTATTTCGCAACTTTCCATGCAAAAATAAGGTCATCAATTTCTTGTTCAGTTGGTGCACGTTTAGTCACAACTTTAAGATCATCTTTAGTAATCATGCCCAAGTCTTGGTCTTGAACAAGTAAACCGCCGTTAACGCGTTTATAGTCAAGTTGTGGAGCACGTGCATCAATTGCAGGTAATTCACCACATACTAAAACACGAACATTTTTCTTCGCGCCAGTAACTTCAAGTACACCATCAGCAATACTTGGAGCAATAATTACTTCAACGAATTGGCGGTCTACAATTGCTTGGGCAGTAGCAACATCTAACTCACGGTTAAATGCAATAATACCGCCGAAAGCAGATTCTGGATCTGTTGCGTAAGCTAAATCATAAGCAGCTTTAATACCGTCTAAAGAAACGGCAACACCACAAGGGTTAGCATGTTTTACGATGACACAAGCTGGTTTTGCAAATGATTTCACGCACTCAAGGGCAGCATCAGTATCAGCAATGTTGTTATAAGACAATTCTTTGCCTTGTAATTGTTTTGCAGTAGAAACAGAAGCTTCTTTTGCATTTGCTTCAACATAGAAAGCAGCAGATTGGTGTGGATTTTCGCCGTAACGTAAATCTTGTGCTTTGTTTAATTGGGTGTTGAACGTACGAGGGAATAAATCTGCTTCACCTTCGGCCTTACCAACGCGAGCGCCTAAGTAAGAAGCAATCATGCCGTCATATTGAGCTGTATGTTCAAATGCTTTAACCGCTAAATCGAAGCGTGTTTCGTAAGAAAGTGAACCAGAAGCTTTTAATTCGCTAATAACTGTATCGTAATCTGAAGCATTTACCACAATACCGACAGATGCATGGTTCTTAGCAGCAGCACGTACCATTGTTGGACCACCGATGTCGATATTTTCGATAGCATCAGCAAGAGAACAGTTAGGTTTAGCTACTGTAGCCGCAAATGGGTAAAGGTTAACGACAACTAAATCGATTGGATCGATGTTGTGTTCTTGCATAACAGCTTCGTCTAGACCACGACGAGCCAAAATACCGCCATGAATTTTTGGATGTAGTGTTTTAACACGGCCATCCATCATTTCCGGGAAACCGGTATGTTCAGATACTTCAACAACAGCAATATTATTATCTTTAAGCAACTTGTATGTGCCGCCTGTAGATAATAATTCTACCCCTAAAGCTGCAAGGTTTTGAGCAAATTCGACAATTCCTGTTTTGTCTGATACAGAAATCAAAGCACGTTTAATAGTCATGATGTTCAAGTCAACAATTTCAAGTCTACGGATTAAAACCAATTAGAAGCACAAAAAAAATGCCCACGAAGCCGTGAGCATTTTATCATTTATTCACTCATTAAACCGTGAGCTTTTAACTTTTTACGTAAAGTGCCACGGTTGAGTCCAAGAATTTCTGCGGCACGTGTTTGGTTACCACGAGTATATTCTAGAACTACAGATAAAAGAGGTTTCTCCATTTCTGCTAGCACCATGTCATATACCTGAGATGGTTGCTCACCTTGCAATTGTGCAAAATAATGGCGAACTGCGCGATCCACGTGGATGCGAAGAGCAACATCAGATTGTGCAGTAAAAATAGGAGATTTGCTATTCATGCGAGTTAATCCGAAAATCAAATACTAGCTTGGGTAAAGTAGTATATAAATGTGGTCTAAAAATACGGAGTCCTGTTTTAGATCCTAAAACAGTGACTCTAAAACATAAGAACAATTAGCTTGCCATATTTCTTCGTATTGAGTAAAAAATAAGCGTAACAATAATTAAATATTTGTTACAGCCCCCTCAAAAACAAAAAAAGTTAGGCTATGCGCTTAATGTAGAAAAGCACACATGCTTAACAGTATATTTTTTGAATTGAGAGCGAGGAGTATATGAGTCAAAGCTTTCGTGGCGCGTATCATACCATTGTCTAGGAAAAAGTGAGCAAATTAACTGCATTTTTTTTTAATTTTTTTTCACTTTTTTTACAAATTAGGGGTGGACAATTTCTAATCGATAATTTACTAGGCTTTTTTTGCTTTTATTTAGCTCAACTTGGAATCTAAAAGGTGTATTGGTCGGAATACGTTGAATACCCCGTAAATTTTCGACCAAGTATTGTTGAGGGGTAAAAATGATTTCTTCTTGATCGGTTTCTTTGCCAAAGCTGAGTTTTAGGTTGGGCAACTCAATACTTTTATTATTCTGATTTATGAGAACACCTGAAAGTTGAGTATGCTCTGTACCAATTTTACGTAGCTTTACTTTTTCTATATAAAGAAGTTGATATTGTTCAGCTGACTTGTTGCAATGCAATATTTGACAAACATAATTAAATGCATGGCTAATCGCAGGGCTTTGTTGCATGAGTTTAGGGTTAAACCAAAGAATCTGAAAAGTAAAAACCAAAATCAGAATCAGATTTGCAGAACTCCAAAGCGTATAGTACAACCAGCTATGCTTTTTACCGTTATCTTGTTCAGGAGAGGTTGCTTGCTCAGCCAAATTAAGATTAGGAAGAGCATTAATAGGTTCATTATGGAAGTAATTTAAATTATTCAAATAAGTCAAAAGATCAATATTAGAGTTTTCAACTTTTTGATCAAAGATATCTAATACATGAGAATGGGTCATATATCGTGTTTGCATAGAGCCATGAGCTAAAGCAGATGAGTTTACCGTTTCCGGCTGCTCAACATTTACTAAATTAGTCAGAGCATTAAAATTTAAATTACATTTAGGGCAACAAACCATACCCTGAGCAACAGTTAACTGAGTAAGAGAAACTTTATAAACTGTTAGACACTTAGGGCAGCGGGTTTGTTTTTCATTCATGAGTTAAAACATCTCAATTTGTTGTTTTACGTTTTCCTGAAATGCGGCACCAGTTTTCTTCGCGCTTTTCGACATCTAATATATCAAAAAATTCAGAATAAACACCTGAAACATCAGCAACTTGCTCTTCAATTACACCAGCAAGTGCGAAATCACCATCAGATTTAAGTAATTTTGCAAACTCTGGCGCAAGTACCATTAAAGGACCCGCTAAAATATTTGCGACTAAAACATCTGCTTGTTGAGGTTTGAATTCTTGATCAAACTCTTCAGGAAGACCTACATATAAACGGTCTAATACACCATTGAGTTCTGCATTTTGTTTAGTTGCTAAAACTGCTTGTGGGTCAATATCTGTCGCATAGACTTTCTTAGCGCCTAATAATAAAGCTGCAACACCTAAAATGCCTGAGCCACAGCCATAATCAATCACGATCTTATCTTTAACATCAGTTTTACCTAACCATTGTAAGCATAAGAAAGTACTTGCATGATTACCTGTACCAAAAGCAAGGCCTGGATCAAGCTTAATATTTGTAGCATCTGCTTCTGGTGGCTCTAACCATTCAGGAACAATCCAGAATTTTTCCCCAATCTGAATTGGTTCATAATAATCCATCCATGCGCGTTCCCAAACTTGATCTTCAAGTTCTTCATGACGCATTGGCACATCTGGAAGTTGTGCTTTTAAGAAAGCTTCTAAAGTATCAACATCAATTGGGTCTTGTTCGTCTTGTTGGTAAATACCAGTAACAATGACTTTGTTCCAGAGTGGTGTTTCACCTGGTAATGGTTCCAGTAAAGCCTGATCTTCGGCATCATCCAAAGTTACGCTTACCGCACCTAGAGACATTAAAAGTGTTTCTGTGAATTCAACTTGTTCTTGATCAACGGTAATGTGTATTTGTAACCACTTCACGAAAAGGACCTAAAATTTTATTTAAAGGCATATTGTAGCCGACTAGAGTAGTTTAAAAAAGAAAACGGCCCATCTTTAATGGACCGCTTTTTAAAAATGATGATGTGATATAGGAGAATATAAAACGATTTCTCTATATCTTAAGTCAAAACTGTATTAAGGAGCAGGGGCCTTGAATTGTAATTTGCCATTTTCGTTCGGCTGGCAAGTACCATTAAAAGTTACACCGTTGTGATTGTAAGAAACCCATTCACCTTGCTGTTTTTTTGCACACACTCGAATTTGTTTTTGAGTTTCAGCTTTGCTCGTATCAGCAGCGTGTGTAAAAGTTACGCCTGAAAAACAAATTAGAGATGCTGTTAAGATTTTCAACATGGTCGTTTTCATTTTGTGTTCCTTCTAGTTGCGTTAATTTTAAAGTCATAGAAGTGCTGTACGTTTTTTATTCTAAAATGAAAAAGTTTTAAAAACATTCACTTTGTATTGAATTCATGAAACAAAATGTCAAAACATGTGGCTTACCGTAAATCATGTCACGACAATTTTGTAATTATGTACATCTATAAGCAGATAATTTTGCTATAATGTTCCGTCTTTTTTTTCTGGTGTTTTTGTACTCATGCACTATCCTAAAGTTTATGATGTTATCGTTATCGGTGGCGGTCACGCAGGTACGGAAGCGGCGCTTGCTGCTGCGCGTATGGGACGACAGACTTTGCTTTTGACCCATAACATTGAGACTTTGGGTCAGATGAGCTGTAACCCAGCGATTGGTGGTATTGGTAAGTCACACTTAGTTCGTGAAATTGATGCGCTTGGCGGTGCAATGGCTTTAGCTGCCGATAAAGGCGGTATTCAATTCCGTATTTTAAACTCGCGTAAAGGTGCTGCAGTACGTGCAACGCGTGCTCAGGCTGACCGTGTTCGCTATAAAGCTGCGATTCGTGAGACCTTAGAAAACCAAGCAAATCTTGATATTTTCCAACAGGCGGCTGATGACCTGATTGTTGAAGGCGATACAGTTAAGGGTGTTGTGACCCAAATGGGTATCCGCTTTGATGCAAAAACTGTTGTGTTAACTACTGGTACATTCTTGGGCGGTGTTATTCACGTTGGTTTAGAGAAATCAAGCGGCGGTCGTGCTGGTGATCCTCCTTCTATTGCTCTTGCTCAGCGTCTTCGTGAGTTGAAATTACCGGTAGGCCGTTTAAAAACAGGTACACCTCCACGTATTGATGCACGTTCAGTTGATTTTTCTGTTATGACACCACAACCAGGCGACTTCCCGTCTCCGGTAATGTCGTTCATGGGTGATGTGTCTATGCACCCAGAACAAGTGAACTGCTATATCACGCATACTAACGAAAAAACTCATGACATTATTCGTGGTGGCTTAGACCGTTCACCAATGTATACCGGTGTCATTGAAGGGGTAGGTCCACGTTACTGTCCTTCAATTGAAGATAAGATTCATCGTTTCTCTGATAAAGACTCGCATCAGGTATTCTTAGAGCCAGAAGGCCTTGATACACATGAGCTTTATCCAAATGGTATTTCGACTTCATTACCATTTGATGTTCAGTTTGAACTTGTGCGCTCGATTCGCGGTATGGAAAATGCCCATATCTTACGTCCGGGTTATGCAATCGAATATGACTATTTCAACCCGCAAGCTTTGAAATTTACCCTAGAAACCAAAGCAATTAACGGCTTGTATTTTGCAGGGCAAATTAATGGTACTACCGGTTATGAAGAAGCGGGTGCCCAAGGTTTACTTGCAGGCTTGAATGCTGCACGCCGTGCATGGGAACAAGAAGAATGGACACCTAAACGTGACCAAGCTTATATGGGTGTATTGGTTGACGACTTGATTACCCTAGGTACGAAAGAGCCATACCGTATGTTCACTTCACGTGCGGAATATCGTTTGATGTTACGTGAAGATAATGCCGATCAACGTTTAACAACTATTGGTCGTGAGCTTGGTTTAGTTGATGATGTTCGTTGGGCAGCTTATTGCGAAAAAATGGAAGCTGTTGAGCGCGAAACATCTCGTCTACAACATTTATGGGCGGCACCTAACAACCCAATGGGTAAAAAGTTTGTTGAAATGACAGGTGCTGATTTAAGTAAAGAATGTAGTGCGATTGACTTGCTTAAACGTCCTAATATTAATTTTGGCCAAATTGCGGAACTTACAGGTTCTGAAGTATCACAGCAAGTCGGTGAGCAAATTGAAATTGCTGTTAAATATGAAGGTTATATTAACCGTCAGCATGAAGATGTAGCTCAATTAAAACGTCTTGAAGAAACTAAAATTCCTGCTGATTTTGATTATGACGTCGTTTCAGGTTTATCTCGCGAAATTACTCAGAAGTTGAAAACAGTTCGCCCGGAAACATTAGCTCAAGCGAGCCGTATTCCTGGTGTTACCCCAGCTGCTGTTCAGCTTGTAATGATCACGATTCGTAAAAATAATATGACGAAAAAAACGGCTTAATTATTTAAGCGTGTAAAAAAGCCCGGTTAAGACTGGGCTTTTTTATTTTCTGATCAAAAAATATCTGGAATTTTCCTAAGCATCAAAAGAGATTTTGCATCCTTTTTTTCTTATTTCACAAGTTTTAAAGCGAAAGTTATATTAAATTCACGTTCAAACAAGAGGGCTTTAAACATGACAATGAAATCAATTCGCTACAATGGATATGAAATGGCATGCCAATACTCATGTTCAACATAGCGCAAAAGAAAGAGCAGATCATTTTTGGTGGGGGAAAACATATTGATCTGAAAATAAATAAAAGTATAAATGCCAATATAAAATTAAGAAAATTACAATTCAAAATCTAAAGAGAACCATATGGTTCTCTTTTTTATATCTACTGATTATTTGCTATCAGGCTCAATTTCTCGCACAGCATTGTGTACTTGGACTGGCTCAATATGAAGCAGTTTTTTACCAAAACTCCGTAACCACCATACGAGTTGGGATGTAAATGGAACGGTCGCCGTAACTTCGACAATATTTTCTTCAATTGGGGTAATGGTCTGATCTTTACTTAACTGACTTTCATAAAAAGTTTTAGCAGTTTGCTCGGTCATGGTTAAAGTAAGCTGAATAGATTCAGTGGGTTGGTTGTAATCTACTCTGAAACCTAAAGCCCCTGAGTCAATATAATGGTCAATATCGAAATTGACAGGGTGTAAAGCCCGACTTTCTAAAACTTTAGCAGATTTGAATCGGTGCAAGGCAAATGTTTGTACTTCAGTTTTATCATGGCGAGTACAAATTAAGTAAATCACAGCACCTTTTTGGACCAAAGCAAGAGGATTTAAAATATAAGTTTTATCTTCGCCTTGATTTACACGGGCCCGATAGACGCACTCAATCTGTTTGTCTTGTAGTAGACCTTCATAAATTGCCTGCTGAGCAGCACGGTCCACTACAGGTGGAATAAGCGGTTGGCTTGCTGGCACAATACGGACACGATTAATCCACTGTCTCACATTATTTTGTGTAGACAGACTACGTTTTGCTAAATCAAACCAAGGCCCCATCTCATCAAGTAGACTGGGTGGAAGTAAATGTTTGAGATGTTCCTCAACCATCATAAAGGTTACAGCTTGAGAGCTTGTCATATGCGGTAAGCTTTGAATTGGTGCATCTGATTGCCAACGCCAGCCTTGAGGTACAGCTTTATTACTTTCAATTGGAAAACGCTGAGCAATTTGGTTTAAATCACGCTGAATAGTCCTTAAACTGATTTCAATACCTTCACGCTCAAGCATTTCTTGCAATTCTCGAGTTCCGATCCATTTACCGGTAGGAAGGCGAGATAGAATCTGCCATTGGCGATATAAACTATTTGAAGTTTCTTTTTCTGTTACAGACATAAGCGTAATACATCTATATCCAATTGCTTTGGTGTCAACACAATAAAAAAACTTTACAGATTTAGCAAGTTTGTCAGATTCGGTTTATATCAGCTTTTACAATCAATGTTAAAATTTAGAAGAAAGTTATAACAATGATATTCAATAAGCATTATAGATATATAAGTGGCACTGAAATTGCTTATTTAAAAATGAAATATAGATAAATGATAAGACGAGGTTGCTATGTCAGAACAAGAGAAAGACCTACAAGCCGATATTGATTATTTTTTACAGGAACAGGCGACCAACGCATTACTTAACCAAACTTCATTTATAGAAAATCTTTCCGTACAGTCGAACCTATTTGAACAACTAAAATCGCAGTTTTTTAATGAGATGTTAGATGATGCAACATCTAACGGTATGGCCTCTAAAAAAATTGAACAATGGCTGAGCATTCGTACTTTGGATGAGTTGAAACAATTAAATGCGGAGGCTAAGCAACATTTTCTCTATCACGGCATTACATTTAACGTATACGGTGATAAGGAGGGAGTGGAGAGAACGATACCTTTTGATCTCATTCCAAGGGTTATTGAAAAAAAACAGTGGGAAAAAATCGCAGCTGGCAGCGCACAGCGAGTTAAAGCGCTCAATTATTTTTTAGATGACATCTATCATGGGCAACATATTTTAAAAGAGCAATTAATTCCGGAAAGTCAGATTATTTGTCATGAGGCTTTTCAGCCCCATATGCTTAAACACACGCTTAAAGGCAAAATTTATTCTCAAATTAGCGGAATAGATATTATTCGTGACAGTGAAGGCGAGTTTTTTGTACTTGAAGATAATTTAAGAACACCATCTGGCGTATCTTATATGATTGAATGCAGGAATATTAGTCAGCAACTCATGCCTGAGCTCTGCGCTGCTAACAATTTGCAAGGTATTGAACACTATCCAAGCTTATTAAAAGAAATACTTCAAGAAAACTCTGAAGTTGATCAGCCTTTTATTGTGGTCTTAACGCCAGGACGTTTTAACAGTGCTTATTATGAACACGCTTTTTTAGCACGTGAAATGGATGTGCCACTGGTCACCAATCGAGATTTATTTGTAGAAAATGATCAAGTATTTGTAAAAACGATTCGCGGCCGTCAGAAGGTTGATGTGATTTATCGCCGTTTAGATGATGATTTTTTAGACCCACTTGCATTTAGACCTGATAGTGCTTTAGGTGTGGCAGGTTTAATGTCTGCTTATTTACAAAAAAATGTAGTGATTGCCAATGCGCCCGGCACTGGAGTAGCTGATGATAAATCGATTTATCCATATGTTGATCAGATGATCCAATATTATTTGGGTGAAACACCAATTTTGAAGAATGTACCTACTTACCAGTGCCGTGAGAAAGAACATCTGGACTATGTACTGGCTCATTTAGATCAATTGGTCATTAAAGAAGCTCAAGGATCGGGTGGATATGGCATGTTAATTGGTCCTAAAGCAAGCTCATGTGAAATTGATGAATTTAGACAAAAACTGATTGCTACGCCGCATGAATATATTGCCCAGCCAACATTGGCTTTATCGGTTGCACCGACTTTAACTACAGCAGGAGTGGCTGAGCGCCACATCGACCTACGCCCGTTTGTACTCAGTTCTCCTTATCGGACCGAAATTGTGCCCGGAGGTTTAACACGAGTAGCCATGCAGGCAGGTTCTTTAGTCGTTAACTCCTCACAAGGAGGAGGTATTAAAGATACATGGGTTGTTGAAACGCTACATTCTTAATGGTTGGTTAAAGAGGAAATTTATGGTTTTACTCAATTCGAGTGCGCACCACATTTATTGGTTGGGTCGTTATTTAATGCGAATTCAATTTGCTGTATCACATTTGCCATTTACAGATGATGCTAAAGCAGCCCAATTTGCAGCAGCATTTGGGCTAGTCATTGATCAAGCAGAATTACTGAATTGCTATATGTTGGATACGAAACAAACATATTCGTTACTGAATCAGTTCGCTATTGCTAAAGATAATATTCAAGAGTTAAGAGGAATATTATCTTCAAATGCCTATGCAGAATTAAATCATGCGATTAAGGGAGTTCAAGCTCATCCTGACTCATTAAAGCCGGCTTTAGCGAAATGTAATCAAATACTTGATGCTGAACATGAAGATATAGCGTTATTCCTGCATTTAGGACAAAAGATAGAATTATTTGATATACAACTACGTTTTCAGCAAGACCTTACACAGCTCTTGCAGGAGCTAGAAAAATTACTTCAACAGCTGAATGACTTAGGATGGAATAAATTAACCCAACCATGGCAATTATTAAAAGGTCATCCAAATTGGGAAGCTTATTATAATTTTACCCAGCAGTTGGAATATATGTTCGAGGCATAATTATGAAATTGATGGTTAATCATCAAACGCATTATAACTATACTGAAACTGCTAAAAACAGTATTCAGTATATCAAGATGATGCCTCAAACATCGCTGCATCAACATGTTATGAATTGGGCAATCAGTGTACCTGGTGACAAGACGCTCAAAAGAGATATTTTTAATAATATTTGGATAACGGCTAGCCAGCGTTATGAGTATCAGCACCTTACCTTTATGGCGCAAGGCATTGTAGAGCTTCTAAATACAGAAATAGGAGGAGTAGATGTATCTATACCAATAAATCTATTTCTCCAAAGTACAGAGGCTACTAAATATGATGCTGAAATGTTGGATTTTGCCCAGAGAATTGTAACTGTCAAAGATCGACAACATATTGCTTTGCTCAGTGAAAATATTCTGCAAAAGATGTCATATCAACCGGATAGTACATCTGTTCATACAACGGCTACGCAAGCCTTTCAGGCAGGTCAGGGGGTGTGTCAAGATCATGCACATGTTTTAATCGCTATGTGCCGTGCGTTACAATTACCAGCACGTTATGTCTCTGGTTATCTATTTGATCAAAATTCTCCACACCTTGCCAGTCACGCTTGGGCGGAGGTATTTTTAGATAATCAGTGGTATTGTTTTGATGTGAGCAATCAATTGTTTACACCAAAGCATCATATTTATCTTGCTGTTGGTCGGGACTATCTCGATGTTGCGCCCATTAGGGGAGTGCGAGAAAAAGGTGGTACTGAAAATATGATGTCTGTGGTTCAAGTGCTGGCTTGTTGAATGTAAAGAGAACGAAATGACCTATTGTTGTGCGTTGAGATTGGAACAGGGTTTGGTGTTTATAAGTGACACTCGAACTAATGCCGGGGTCGATCATATTTCTGTGTTCCGTAAACTGCATACTTTTGGAGTAACGGGAGAGCGGTTTATTGCCTTGCAAACAGCAGGCAATTTAGCAACTACACAAGCGGTTATCGGGCATTTGCAAAATGCACTTATTTTGCAACAAGAGCCTAATTTATATAGCATTAATACTATGTTTGAGGTGGCTGATCTAGTCGGTAAAACCTTGAAAAGCGTTTTAGAAGATATCAGTTCAGATACCCAAGAACAAATGAATTATGCCTGTAGTATTTTAGTGGGTGGGCAAATCAAAGGCGGAGATATGCAGCTTTATAATGTTTATCCGCAAGGCAATTTTATTTGTGCCACCACAGATACGCCTTACTTTCAAATTGGCGAAAGTAAATATGGCAAACCTATTTTAGATCGAGCTTTATATTATGCGATGCCATTAGATGATGCTCTTCGTTGTAGTTTAATTTCATTTGATTCTACATTGCGTTCTAATGTCTCTGTTGGTTTGCCGTTAGATGCATTGGTTTATAGTAAAGATAGTTTTGTGATCCCTATGGGTAAGCGAATTACTGAAGATGATCCATATTTTTCACAAATTAGTCGTCAATGGTCAGATACGTTACGCCGTGGTTTACAGGAAATGCCAAAACCTACAGATGATTATTGGCGCTAAAATTTATTCAAAAAAAATCCAAGCAGTGCTTGGATTTTTTATTTAGTGAACTTTAAGTACCCTGACGGACTGGGCGAGAACTTAGACGGCAAAGTAATTCATAGCCGATTGTGCCATTTGCTTCAGCCACATCATCAACTAAACGGTAATTTCCCCAAAGTTCAACTTGGGTGCCAAGTTTTACTTGAGTATTTGTGACATCAATCGCAATCATATCCATACTTACACGGCCCACAACTGGGCAAAGTTTGCCATCAATAGCGACAAAATTTTGCTTAATATAAGCTCTTGGATAACCATCACCATAGCCAATAGAAACAATGGCGATATCCATAGCCTGTTGAGCACAAAAAGTAGAGCTATAACCTACGTGTTCACCAGCTTCAATATGGTTTAACGCTATTATTTCTGCAGTAAAAGTCATGACAGGTTTCAAATCAAGATCATGCACTGTTTTATCTGCAAAAGGTGAAGCGCCGTAGAGCATAATACCAGGACGTACATAGTCAAAATTTAGTTCTGGCCATTTAAAGATGGCAGCTGAATTACAGCATGATGCTAAAATTGGATCGCAAGTTTCTTTAATATGCAAAAATTGCTGTTTTTGTTGTTCATTTAAAGGGTGGTCTACATCTGCATTTGCAAAATGCATAGCAAGTACACATGTAAAACCTTCAGACTTTAATGTCTTAATCACTTCAATAATTTCTGGGTTTTTAAAACCTAAACGGTTCATACCGCTATTTAATTTAACCCATACTTTTAAGCCTTGGGCAATATATGCTTGTTTGTGTTTAATTAACCATTCAAACTGTTGTTGATGGTGAATGACGCATTCAAATTTTTGTTCAATTGCGACGGGCATTTCATCTTCAGAAAATACCCCTTCAATTAAAGTAACTGGTTGCTCGAAACCAAGTTCACGGATTTCTAATCCTTCTTGTAGGCAGGCTACACCAAAGGCATCTGAGGCATTTAAGGCTGCTAAACAGTCTTTGACTCCATGTCCGTATGCATTGGCCTTTACCATGCTTACGATTTTTGAATTTGCTGCGAGTTGTTTGACACGGTTTAAATTATATTGAAGCGCTTGGCGATCAATATAAACTGTTGCTTGACGCACCCTCATTTACTCCTTTGGGCTAGAGATAGAGTTTATTCTTCATCATCATATTGGCTGTAATACTCAGGAGAGAGATTACTAAAACGAGTATATTGGCCTTCAAAGGCAAGGCGAACAGTACCAATTGGACCATTACGCTGTTTACCGATGATAATTTCTGCGGTGCCTGCTTCTTTCGATTCTTTGTTATAGACTTCATCACGGTAAATAAACATGATTAAGTCGGCATCCTGTTCAATCGCACCAGATTCACGTAAGTCAGACATTACTGGGCGTTTATTCGGTCGGTTTTCCAGACTTCGGTTAAGCTGAGATAGTGCAATCACAGGACAGTTCATTTCTTTAGCTAAAGCTTTTAAGCTACGTGAAATTTCCGAGATCTCACCAACACGGTTGTCACCCATGCCCGGAACTTTCATCAACTGTAAATAGTCGACCATGATACAGCCGATTTTACCATCATGCATTTTTGCAATACGTCTAGCTCGGGCACGAACTTCAGTAGGTGGTAAGGCAGAGGAATCATCAATATACAAATGCATTTGTTGAAGTTGCAGAATGGTACCCGTTACTTTAGTCCATTCATCAGCATCCAAATTACCTGAACGTAAATGCCCTTGATGCACTTTACCCATAGCTGAAATTAGACGCATCGCAATTGAGTCTGCTGGCATCTCCATAGAGAAGACGAGAGCTGGGAGTTTATTGTATTGTAAAACACTTTCAACCAAGTTCATGGCAAAAGTAGTTTTACCCATAGATGGACGTGCTGCGACAATAATCAAATCACCCGGTTGCATACCAGAGGTTTTATTATCGAGCTCTAAGAAGCCAGTCGTTAAGCCAGTAATATTTCCATCTAATTTTGAAAGCTCATCAAGTTTACTAATCACATCGGCAGTTACAGAACTGATTGCTTTAGGACCAGAATCTTTTTTATTGTTGTTATGTTGTTCTGCTAAAGAGAAAATACTCGTTTCGGCTAAATCTAAAATTTCACTTACACCTCGACCTTTTGTGTCGTAAGCATTTTGTAAAATTTCAGTACTTACCTTAATCATACTGCGTAGTGTAGAAAATTCTTTAATTTTAGTCGCATAAGTTTCAAGATTATAGAAACTCGAAGGTGAGTCAGCCATAAGCTGCATCAAATATTCTTCACCGCCAATCGCATCGAGTAAGTTTTGTTTTAAAAGCCAGTCGTTGACCAAAACCGCATCATACGGTGAGTTTTCCTGTGCTAATTTTTCAATTGCACGATAAATATATTTATGACGAGTGGCATAAAAATCATTTTCTTTGAGTAAGTCACTGACTTGTTCAAAAGATTCAGCAACGGTCATCAGCGCAGCAAGTACAGCTTGCTCAATGGCTAAATTGTGTGGGGGAGTGCGAAACTCTTTAAGTTGGCCTGATTCACTCGTCTTATTTTCTGTTGGAGATGAAAGGGTTAAAGAAGTGGCATTCGCCTGAGACATAATTAGACCTGATGATAAAATGTGTACACAAAAAGGGTTTTAAGCCGAGAACTATCTTAAAACAAAACTAAATAAACTACCTAATTAAAAAACCAATTAAACTGAAGAACTGATCAGGAATTAATATATCTAATTTTATTGCTTAAATTTAAGAGATAAAAAAAGAGCATGCGTAAGCATGCTCTTTTTTTGATGAGAAATTACTCAGATACGATAGTAACGAGAACTTCTGCAACAACATCATGGTGCAATTGAATTGCGATGTTGAATTCACCAGTGTGACGAAGCGCACCGTTTGGTAAACGAACTTCTGCACGGTCAACTGTAAGACCAGCATTCGTTAACGCGTCAGCGATGTCACGAGTACCGATAGAACCGAAGAGTTTACCTTCGTCACCAGCTTTAGCAGTGATAACGATGTTAACTTCGTTCAATTGTTCAGCACGTGCTTGAGCAGCAGCTAATACTTCAGCTTCTTGCTTCTCAAGTTCAGCACGACGAGCTTCGAAAGCAGCAGTGTTAGCTTCAGTAGCTGCAACTGCTTTACCTTGAGGGATAAGGAAGTTACGGCCGTAACCAGCTTTAACTGATACTTTATCGCCTAATTTACCAAGGTTCTTAATGCGTTGTAATAAGATAACGTCCACAGATCACCTCACTTATGGTTGTCAGTGTACGGAATCAAAGACAAGTAGCGAGCTTGTTTGATAGCAAGCGCTAATTGACGTTGATAACGAGCTTTAGTACCAGTGATACGGCTAGGAACAATCTTGCCGTTTTCAGTGATGTACTGTTTTAAAGTATCGATATCTTTGTAGTCGATGTACGCAACATTCTCAGCTGTAAAGCGGCAGAACTTGCGACGACGGTAAAAACGTGCCATTGATGTTCTCCTTATTCAGCTTCTTGAGCAACTTGCTGTGCTTCTTCACGTTGAGCTTTACGCGCACGCTTTTCTTCAGCACTCTTAGCAAGCAATGACTCTTCAGTGATTGCGTGTTCACGACGGATGATAAGGTTACGAATGATCGCGTCGTTATAACGGAATAATTCTTCTAACTCATCAAGCGTAGATTGACCACATTCAACATTCATAAGAATGTAGTGCGCTTTGTGAATTTTGTTAATTGGGTAAGCCAATTGACGACGGCCCCAATCTTCTAAACGGTGAATTTGACCATCAGCTTCTTTGATCTGAGAGATATAGCGTTCAACCATACCTACAACTTGATCGCTTTGGTCTGGGTGTACCAAAAGTACGATTTCGTAATGACGCATTGTCAGCTCCTTACGGTTTAAACAGCCCCTAATAAAATTAGAAGCAAGGAGTCATAGCTAAAAATATAAATAGCTACGTCGCAAAAAATGCGAAGGCTGAATTATAGGTAAAAATTAGACTAAAAACAAATCTTTTGATGAGAAATATAAAAGTTATTTGAGAGAGGAGGAAATCCTCCCTTAATTAAAAGAGAGGAAGATTTGGAGCAGGGGATTGATAGGTAAAGCTAAAACTTAAACTTAGCAAAGTAATTAAGATTACTGAGTAAAGGAAAAAGCGTTTAGCCCAAAGTTGGTCGTTTTCGGCTTTAAATCCAATAATTGATAAATAAAACCAGTATGCGGTCAAAGCATTAAAGGTAATCAAGAAAAATACATTGGTGTAGCCAAAACAATATAACCCATTCAAAACAGCTGCAAACAACAGGATATAGATTACACATTCAATTTTCGTGCGATAAATGGAACGTGCTACAGGCAAGATAGGAATTCCCGCATTTTTGTAATCATCAAAACGATAAATTGCAATTGCCCAAGAGTGAGGCATTTGCCATAAAGCGTATGCTAAAAACAAAAGCAAGGCTGCCACATCAAATTGATGAGTTACTGCTGTATAACCAATAACAGGAGGGCTCGCTCCGGAGATACTACCAATGACGGTTTGATGGATTGAGATACGTTTAGTCCACAAACTATAAAAACCGACATAGACAATAAAACCAATCATTGCAAACAAAAATGCGTAACCATTTACACCAAACCACAAAATGCTAAAACCCATTACTCCGAGTACGAAAGCATATACAAGCGCAACAGTAGGAGAGATGGTTTTTTTAACAAGTGCACGGTTTTGAGTACGCTGCATCTTTGTATCAATATCTTGATCTATAACATTATTAACCACACAACCTGAAGCAACAACTAATGTTGTTCCAATGAGAGTGAGCAATAATAATAAGATGTCTATAGAGCCTTGGGCGGCTAAGAAGAAGCCGCCCAAGGTGGTAATGAAATTACCGAAGAGAATTCCTGGTTTAGTCAGGAATAAATACTTTTTCAACATGACAATCAGTTTAGATCATCATATTGTAGTGAAGGTAATTCATAATCCACACAGAACCGATTAAAAGTACAGCGATACATAGGATTGTGTAGATAAATGCAATCATATTCCAACGTTGTTCAGATGATGTATTCATGTGTAAGAAGTACACAAGTTGTACAAGAACCTGAGCAACGGCAGTGATTGCAATCACTGTAACCAAAAGACCGCGGCTGAAACCACCCGCCATCACCATCCCGAATGGGATGATGGTAAGGATGACAGAAAGAATAAAGCCAACAGTGTATTGCTTAAAGTTACCGTGTGACGCACCAGCAGCATTATGCTCATGACTACTCATTAGAGAACTCCCAGTAAATAAACGACGCTGAATACACAGATCCAAACGATGTCAAGGAAGTGCCAGAACAAGCTTAAGCAAGCAAGACGACGTGTATTCGGTAAAGTCAAACCTTTAGTTTTGATTTGATACATCAGTACCAACATCCACACTAAACCAGAAGTTACGTGGATACCGTGCGTACCTACCAAAGTAAAGAACGATGATAAGAAAGCACTGTGTGTTGGACCATGACCTTCTTCTACAAGGTGATGGAATTCATAGAGTTCCATCCCGATGAAGGTTGCACCAAAAAGGAATGTAATAAATAACCAAGTGATCACTTGATTTACATTCTTTTTATAAGATGCAAGTACCGCAAAACCGAAAGTCACCGATGAAATCAATAAGGCAAATGTTTCAGTTAACACGTAGCCTAATGATTCATGGAACAGGTCATATGCACTTGGAGTTCCTGGTGGAACATGACTGCTTAATACAGCGAACGCAATGAAGAGTGATCCGAAAAGAATCAAGTCACTCATCAAGTATGTCCAGAAACCAAAGACCGTTAAGTCAGTATCATCATGTTCATGATGACCATCATGGCCGTGGTTGTCGTGATGAAGTACTTCAGCCATTTCCTTAGTCCTTCTTCAAGTGTTTTTCAAGTAAAGCATAGCGTTCGTTTTCAATACGCTCAACTTCTGCAGCTGGAACATAGTAATCAACATTCTTAGTGAATGAGCTTACGATCAAGCTAACAACAGCTGCAACGAATGAAACAACAACGAGCCACCAAATATGCCAGATGAGTGCAAAGCCAAGAAGAGTAATGAACATTGCAATGACAAAACCAGCAGCACGATCAGTCGGCATGTGGATGTCTTCATATTTAGTATTACGTGCGTATGCTACACCGTTCTCTTTGTCAGTCCAGAAACGGTCAATACCGCTTGCATCTGGTTCATGAGCAAAGTTATAGAATGGAGCAGGGGAAGAAGTAGCCCATTCAAGTGTACGAGCATCCCATGGATCGCCTGTGTAGTCCATGTTTTGGTGACGTTGTAAGAAACCAACGATGATTTGCATTAAGAAACATGCAATACCAATCGCAACAAGAACAGCACCGAATAATGCAATCGCAAGGTATGGGTCCCATTCAGGGTTGTCATATGTATTCAAACGACGAGTCATACCCATGAAACCAAGGATATAAAGTGGCATGAATGCAAAATAGAAACCGAAGAACCAGAACCAGAATGCAGCTTTACCCCATGCTTCATTGAGCTTCCAACCAAACATTTTTGGCCAGTAGTAAATGATGCCGGCAAACATACCAAACACCACACCACCGATAATTACGTTATGGAAGTGAGCGATCAAGAATAATGAGTTGTGTACAAGGAAGTCCGCAGGTGGAACAGCCATAAGTACACCAGTTAAACCACCGATACCGAATGTTACAAGGAAGCCAAGCGTCCATAACATTGGAGTAGTAAAGGTGATGCGACCTTTATACATGGTGAATAACCAAGAGAAGATTTTCACACCAGTAGGAATCGCAATAACCATGGTCATGATACCGAAGAACGCGTTAACGTTCGCACCAGCACCCATGGTGAAGAAGTGGTGAAGCCATACAACAAATGCTAATACAGTAATTGCAATTGTTGCATATACCATAGACTTGTAACCGAACAACGCTTTACGAGAGAAGGTTGCAACGATTTCTGAGTATAAACCAAATGCTGGTAATACCAAGATATATACTTCAGGGTGACCCCATGTCCAGATCAAGTTCACATAAAGCATTGGGCTACCGCCAAGCTCATTTGTGAAGAAATGGAAACCGAAGTAACGGTCTAATGTAAGCATCGCAAGAGTACCTGTTAATACAGGGAAAGATGCAATGATTAATACAGCCGTACAAAGTGAAGTCCACGTGAAAATAGGCATATCCATCAATTTCATGCCAGGCGCACGCATTTTGATGATGGTAACGAAGAAGTTAACACCAGATAAAAGCGTACCTAGACCAGAAACCTGAAGTGCCCAGATATAGTAGTCAACACCTACACCAGGAGAATATTGAATACCAGACAGAGGAGGGTAAGCCATCCAACCAGTCGCAGCAAATTCACCTAATACAAGTGAAAGCATCATTAAACCAGCAGCACCAGCGAATAACCAGAAGCTTAAAGAGTTTAATAATGGGAAAGCAACGTCACGAGCACCGATCTGTAAAGGTACAGAGATGTTCATCATACCTACAACTAGGCCCATTGCTACGAAGAAGATCATGATTACACCGTGTGCGGTGAAGATCTGGTCGTAATGGTCAGGATGTAAATAACCTTCACCACCGCCTTTAGCGAGGAAAAGTTGTAAACGCATCATAATCGCATCGGCGAAACCACGCAAAAGCATGACGACAGATACGATGATATACATGATACCAATCTTTTTATGGTCTACAGTTGTAAACCATTCTTTCCACAAATATCCCCATTTTTTGAAATAGGTGATACCGCCAAGCACAGCAATTGCACCAAGTGCCATAAAGACCATGGTGACAAGTACGATTGGCTCTGTCGGGATAGAGTCCCAACCCAATTTACCAAAAATCATATCCATGTCTTATTCCCCTTGAGCAGCGTGTTCAGCTGCAACATGAGTTTCTGCTGTTGTATGTGCAGCAGAGTGGTCAGCACCATGATAGTTACTCATATAGTGGTTGATAATTGTTTCAAACAATTTTGGTTCAACTGAAGAGTAATAAGTCACAGGGTGTGGCTTAGTCGGGAACGGTTTCATCGCTTCTGCTTTAGCAAGCGCTTCTTGGTCACCAGCAGCTTTAGCACGATTTACTAAATGCTCGATTTGGTGCTTAGAACGATCGCCATCACGTAAGGTTGCCAATTCAGCTTGGTCAAGCGTAGTTTTTTGAACTGCTTCTGGGTTAATGGTTGTACCATTACCTGCTTTAACAGCCGCTACCCATTCGTTGAATTGTTGCTCTGTAACGCTATGCGCTTTGAAACGCATTTGAGAGAAACCATAGCCTGAGTAGTTAGAAGAGAAACCACGATATACACCAGTTTCATTTGCTAACAAATGAAGGTGAGTTTGCATACCTGCCATTGCATAAATCTGACCGCCTAACTGTGGAATGAAGAATGAGTTCATCGTGAAGTTAGAAGTGATTTTGAAACTTAACGGAGTTTTCTCTGGGAAACGTACTTCGTTAACAGTCGCAATGTTTTGTTCAGGATAAATAAAAATCCACTTGAACTGTTCAGCAATAACCTGAATAGTTAAAGGTGCTTTATCTGATTCTAAAGGACGGTATGGGTCATACTTGTGGGAACCCCACCAAGTTAACCAAGCTAAAATACCAATAATAATGACAGGAATACCCCATACTACAACTTCAATTGCAGTTGAGTGTGCCCATGTAGGTTTATAGTCTGCATCTTTATTTGACGCACGATATTTCCAACCAAACCATAATGCCATGATGATTGAAGGAATCACCACAAGTAACATTAAATAGATCGCAGTCATCATAAGGTCACTTTGACCTTGACCAACTGGACCTTTAGAGTTTAGAAGTACCATATCACCACCACACCCAGTCAAAAGTGCGGCAAGCGTTGATAAAGACAATACAGCTAAAATCGTTTGTCTCATTTTACAACCTCGGTGAAGAGTCCCATTCCCTAATTAAATATGGGATAGCGATTAAAGTGTCGCATGATTGAGAACGCTAGTCTTAAAAATTAGACTTCTCAATGATGTGACACCGCTACGTTGTAGGGCATTATGCCTCATATCGACAAACTAAGCTACACATAAAGTCGTCTGAAATAATTGTTTTAAAACCCGATTTTTTTTGTAGGGTATCTAATTTCAACAGAGCTTTTATTTAAATATCAACTCTCTATGGAAAAAAAGGAGGCGAGGTGCCTCCTTTTTTTTAGACATTAAATGAATGAGTCATTTACTATCATTTGATCACTTTTGTTCTTGCAATTTTGTCATGTAGAGCTTGTCGCTTTTGTCCTAATGCAAAAGCATAGTCAATAATTGTACTAATAGGCATAAATAGTAAGTTTAATATAATGAAAACGACACTTCTTAGAAGGAAGATACGCGTTAAATTAACTTTACCATTGGTTTCGGCATCGACAATTCTAATTCCGACAATTTTTTTACCAATACTTTGCCCAAACTTGGTCAATAAAAATGCTTGAATAGCGAGCATTATCACGACATAAAGTAGCATTGTGTGCCAAGCTTCTATAGGAATAAGGGTAAAAAGCTGCTGTTGAAGTTCAGCTGCTTTAGTTGATGCAACTTCTGCAGATTGCATCTGTTTTTGTAACTCAAAAAGTTGTTTATATTGAGCTTCATTAAAGAAAAAAGACGGAATAGCTGCAATAGGTAGCCAAAGTAATAAGTCAATAATTTTTGCAAGAGCACGAGACGAAATTGAAGCAAGCTCGTGTGTTTTAGTTTCTACACGAATGTGCTGAATGGTCTCATTATAAGGCGTATTTGTATTTGCTGAAAAAGCAGAATAACCAGTAGGTTGATATACAAGTTTACCTTGGGTTAATTCTCCTAAAGCTTTCCATTCTGTCATGCCTTCATGCCAAGCTAAATCAGTAAGCAAAACTTGTTGACTTGCCAACATTTGATTTAGTTGTTCTAAGGTATAAGGCCCAGCTTGTTGATTATTACGTGCCAAGTAAATTTGCATAAGTAAAAATTCTCTATTCTAAAGATGAAAAAAGACCCACGGATGGGTCTTTTTTTATAACAAATTAGATTTGCTTGATTTTTTCTTCAGCAAGGAAGAACCATGTGTCTAAAACCGAGTCAGGGTTAAGAGATACTGATTCGATGCCTTGCTCCATTAACCATTTTGCAAGGTCAGGGTGGTCTGATGGTCCTTGACCACAGATACCGACATATTTACCAGCTTTACGACAAGCATGAATTGCCATTGAAAGGAGAGCTTTTACAGCAGCATCACGCTCATCGAACAAGTGAGAAACAATACCAGAGTCACGGTCAAGACCAAGTGTTAACTGAGTTAAGTCGTTAGAACCGATAGAGAAGCCATCGAAGTGTTCAAGGAATTGTTCAGCTAACAATGCATTAGTTGGTAATTCACACATCATGATGACTTTTAAGCCATTCTCACCACGCTTCAAGCCATTTTGAGCTAATAACTCAATAACGCGTTTCGCTTCAGACACTGTACGTACGAATGGGATCATGATTTGGATGTTAGTTAAACCCATTTCATCACGAACTTTTTTAAGTGCGCGACATTCAAGTTCGAAACAGTCACGGAAATTGTCCGAAACATAACGGCTTGCGCCACGGAAGCCAAGCATTGGGTTTTCTTCTTCTGGCTCGTATAACTTACCGCCAATAAGATTCGCATATTCATTTGACTTAAAGTCAGACATACGAACAATAACTGGTTTATCAGCAAATGCTGCTGCAAGTGTAGCAATACCTTCAACTAGTTTTTCAACATAGAATTCTACAGGTGATGCATAACCAGCTGTACGGGTCATTACCGCTGCACGAGTTTCGCGAGGCAAACTTTCAATGTTCAGAAGAGCTTTAGGGTGAACACCGATCATACGGTTAATAATGAACTCTAGACGAGCAAGTCCAATACCTTCGTTTGGAATTTGAGCAAAGTCAAAGGCACGGTCAGGGTTACCTACGTTCATCATGATTTTGAATGAAAGTTTAGGCATAGATTCGATAGAGTTACGTTGAACTTCAAAATCTAACGCGCCTTCGTAGATGAAACCAGTGTCGCCTTCAGCACAAGAAACAGTAACTTCTTGACCATCAGTCAATACTTCAGTTGCGTTACCACAACCTACGATTGCTGGTACGCCAAGTTCACGGGCAATAATTGCAGCGTGACAAGTACGGCCACCACGGTTAGTAATGATGGCAGCAGCACGTTTCATTACTGGTTCCCAATCTGGGTCAGTCATGTCTGATACAAGTACGTCACCGTCTTGTACTTTGTCCATTTCTTTAATTGAGTTAACAATACGGACTTTACCAGAACCAATACGTTGACCGATTGAACGGCCTTCACAAAGTACAGTACCTTTTTGCTTGAGTAGGTAGCGTTCCATTGTGCCGACATTTTGACGGCTCTTTACAGTTTCAGGACGAGCTTGAACAATATAGATTTGACCATCGTCACCATCTTTTGCCCACTCGATATCCATTGGAGCACCATAGTGCTTTTCGATAATAAGCGCTTGTTTCGCTAACTCTTGTAACTCGTGGTCATTTAACGCGAATTGTTGACGTTCTTGTTTTTCAACGTCTACAACTACAACAGATTTACCCGCTGAACCTTCTTCACCATAAATCATTTTCTGGTGCTTAGAACCAAGGTTACGGCGTAATACCGCGTGTTTACCTGCATTTAATAATGGTTTAGAAAGATAGAATTCATCCGGGTTAACGGCACCTTGTACAACCATTTCACCTAAACCGTAAGATGCAGTAATAAATACAACATCACGGAAGCCAGACTCAGTATCAAGGGTAAACATTACGCCTGCAGCGCCAGTTTCAGAGCGAACCATACGTTGAACACCAGCAGAAAGCGCAACTAGACTGTGTTCAAAACCTTGGTGAACGCGATATGCAATAGCACGGTCATTAAATAATGATGCAAATACTTCTTTTACAGCAATTAATACGTTATCAATACCGCGAATATTCAAGAAAGTTTCTTGCTGACCGGCGAACGATGCATCCGGTAAGTCTTCTGCAGTAGCAGACGAACGAACAGCAACAGCAATATCTGGGTTACCATTTGAAAGTGCAGCAAATGCTTCACGAATTTCTTGTTCTAAGCCAGGTGTAAGTGGAGTCTCTACAATCCATTGACGAATTTTAGCGCCAGTTTCTGCTAAGGCATTTACATCGTCAACGTTAAGCTCTGCAAGTTCTGCTTGAATTCGAGCGTTAAGACCGCTTTGGTCTAAGAACTCACGATAGGCATCAGCAGTTGTTGCAAAACCACCAGGTACCGATACACCAGCATTTGATAAATGGCTGATCATTTCACCCAAAGATGAGTTTTTCCCACCTACGAGTTCGACATCGTGTTTCCCTAATTTTTCTAGACCGATTACGCGCGCTTCCAAAGTTTTCACTCCACTTTTGCAGTATTAATGTCTATCTTGGCATGAAATTAAAAAATAAAGTGCTTAGTTGAGAATTTTACTAAGCGACAGTCATGTAAGATCAGTTTACTATAAAGATTATATAGCACTAAGACAAATGTTTAAGGAGAATTTTAATGTCAGAAAGTAAACAATTTAAGCGGAGTGTTTTTTTTATTTCTGATGGAACTGCGATTACTGCCGAGACCCTTGGACATTCGTTATTAGCCCAATTTCCTAACGTAGATTTTGATATTCACATCATGCCTTATATTACCACTGAAGAGGCCGCAATGGCAGTGGTGGTCGAGATTAACAAGTGTCAGACCAGAGATGGTTGCCTGCCATTAGTATTTGATACTTTGGTCGATCCGCATGTGCGAGAAATTATTAATACGGCTAAAGCGGTTAATCTGGATGTGTTTGAAGGGTTAATTAGTAAGCTGGAACAGGAGCTTGGAACCCCGCCTACAACTTTAGTAGGACAGACTCATGCCGTGACCGATTCGGAGTATTACAAAGCCCGGATTGATGCTGTTCATTTTGCGCTTGATAATGATGATGGAGCACGTACCCGCCATTATGACAAAGCTGATTTAATTTTAATTGGGGTGTCTCGTTCCGGTAAAACACCGACTTCTATTTATCTATCTTTGCAATTTGGTATCCGTGTTGCTAACTATCCTTTAACCGAAGAAGATTTAGATGATAATCGTTTACCGGCAGTTTTAAGAGAGCACCGCAGTAAATTATTTGGTTTGATGATTGATGCAGAGCGCTTGGTTGCCATTCGAAGTGAACGTAAAGCGAATAGCCGATATGCAAGTTTTAGCCAGTGTCAGATGGAGTTGCGAGCTATTGAAGGTATTTATATTTCTGAGGGAATTAAATACTTAAATGTTACCGAAATGTCGATTGAAGAAATTTCTACTCGTATTTTACAAATGACAGGTTTAAAACGTCGTATTGGTTAATTAAGTCAATTATTTATTTTAACCATTCAATTTAAAATTTATTAATATTATTAAATTGAATGGTTTTAAATATAAAACAAATTAAAAATAAAAGTTTTAAATATAAAACCATTTATATAAAAATGTTTTTGATTGGTTAATGTTAGGTGTGTTTTGTGCAAATTAAATATATTCAAAAAGAATAATTTTGAAAAGAAATGTATATAAAAGAATAATCTATATTTTTGTAAATGTTTGTTTTTAGGTGGCTTTTAAAAAAACAAATACTTTTTTTCTCCATATTTATTATTTGTGATTAAAGTTGCTAGTTATTTGATTATTGTGATGTATGTCACATTTTTAACTATACTTTCCCATCTCGATATGGGACTATTCGATTCTCAAAATGCTAAAGAAATGTGTTTTTTCATTGGTCTATCTCTTGCCAATTCATTTATACGCTGCTCAGGTTGATGTATTGCGTGAGCAAGCTATTCAAAATTATAGAGCAGGACAAACTCAACAAGCTGTATCTCAACTAGATCAATTGCTAAATAAATACCCGCATGATCAAAAGCTGCTTGCTGATTATCTGTTTATTATGTCAAGTGAAAAAAGGGATCTTACAAATTTTTCACGGTTTTTGGTAAATATTAATTATGCAGACTTTCCAGAATATGCAAAGTTACCTTTAATTCAAAATTTCCGTGATTTTAAGCATTTTAAAACTGCAATTGACTGGTCAAAAAAGTTCAATATTCAAAAGTCAGTTGATGGGCGTATTTTATTATCGGTTTTGTATGCTGAAGCTCAAGATGTGGCGAATGCTAAAGATCAGTTGTCGAAGATCGATATTAAAGGTTTAACTGCTGATCAGTTGGTACGGGTTGCATATGCTTATCGTTTAATAAATTTACCAGTAGATGCTTTAGCTACAGTTGAGCATGCTTATCAACAACAACCAAAATCCTCATCCGTTTTACAAGAATATGTTTACGATCTAATTGCTATTGGCTCATATAAAAAGGCGCAGCAATTACTGCAAGCGAGCGAAAAAACTGAACAAACAGTGCAAATGTTAAAGACTTTACAAGTTAGTGAGTTTTCTCAACATATCAACAATGCAATTGCTCGATATAAATATTTAAATCGCGAAGGTCTATCCGATGCTGAAAGCTTTGCTGAATTAGATAAAGTGCTGGAGCAAGGACAAAAAATGCATCAGCAAATGAATCCTTCCGATCCTAATTACTTACGGTTTTATTACGATTATTTATATGGATTAGATTTTAGAGGGCGTTCAAAAGCAGTTATAGAGAGTTTCACCCAGTTGAATATTCCACTCGAAAAATTACCGGCATATGTACGTCATGCAATTGCGGATAGTTATTTGGCGGAGCAAAAACCGAAACAGGCCGAGTTTGCTTATAAAACGCTTTTAAGTGAAAAGAATTATCCGGATATGACCGTTTATACGGGACTGTATTATTCTTATATTGAACAAGAAAAATATAAGGAAGCTGAACAACTTCTCGCTGAAGTTGATCAGCTTATTCCGACTTATAAATATAGTCAGGCTAAGGGTGTAGATAAAACCAGTCATCCTGATCGTGATGATTATATTGCTTTACAAGGAATGCATTTAGCCTACGCTAATCATCTGGATCAAGCTGAAAAGCATTTTCAAAAAAAAGTAGAGCAGGCGCCTGCGAATGAGAGCCTGATTAATAATCTTGCGCGTGTAGAACGTTGGAGAGAAAAACCGCTAGAGGCAAAAAAAACAATTTCTCGGTTAAATGGTATAGATCCGATTGCTAAAGACACCCGCATTAATGAAATGCAAAATGCTCAAGCTTTGGGTGATATTCCGACATGGCGAAAAACCACACAAAACTTAGTGCAATATTACCCTGATGATAGTGGGGTCATTAAAAGTCGAAAAGAATTAGAAGATCGTAATAAAGCCACAATTTCACACTCAACTACTTGGGGCCAAAGTAAAGCCGACAGTCACGATACTGTAAGTGGGCAGAATGGTTTAAAAGACCGTGAAATGGAAACGCGTCTTAATAGCCCTTGGATTAAGGATAATTATCGTTTATTCGCTTGGCATCAAGATCGTTATGGTGAGTACCGTTTTGGCGATGTCCATGACCAGCGTTATGGGGTCGGAGCAGAATGGCAGGCGAACCGTAAGGCATTGGCGGCAATTGTGTCGCAAAGTACGGATGGTGGACAAGCAGGAGTCCGTCTTGATTGGTCCCAATGGCTAAATGACCATTGGCAGTATCAATTGCAATATAACAGTCAGGCTGACATTCCTTTACAAGCCCTTGATGCAGGGGAAGATGGTCAATCTTACCGAGCTGCTGTCACATGGCAAAAAGATGAATCTCGCCAGATTGGCGCGAGTTACGGTTTAACTGATATTAGTGATGGTAACAAACAACAAGAATTTTCAACATTTTGGCGTGAAAGACTATTCGACGCACCTCATCATATTACTTATGGCACTGTTCGAGGTTTCTACGGTACTAACAGCCAAGATCAAACAGCTTATTTTAGTCCAAGTTCACATTACAGCGCTGAGTTGAACTTAAGTCATGACTGGGTGACTTGGCGTGAATATGAGCGTTCATTTAAGCAGCATTTTGAAGCGGGTGTAGGCCTTTATAAACAGGCCGATTACTCTGCTAAACCTACTTACTCTTTGCAATATCAACATCAATGGCAGCTATCACGGACATGGCAGCTCAATTATGGAATCGGTTGGCAATACCATCCTTACGATGGACATGATGAACAACATACCTACGGTATTTTTGGATTTGAAGGGCGTTTTTAATGAATAATTTATTGTCGAAAATGTTGGGCTGTGCCTTGGTCTCAACATTGTTGCCGCTGCAATTTGCATATGCCCAGATAGAAAAAGATTTACCAAAAAATCATACGGTTTCTTTAACCTTTCATGATGTGAGAGATGATGTCTTAAAAGAAGGGGATCGGGATATTTATGCAATCCAAACGAAAAATTTAGCACAGTTCTTTGACTGGTTAAGTCAATCTGACTGGAAACCAATTCGCTTAAAAGATATTGAAGAAGCGCGTAAACAAGGTAAGGAATTACCTCATAATTCTATTCTATTAACTTTCGATGATGGCGCTTTAAGTAGTTATAGCCGTGTATTTCCATTACTTAAGCAATATCAGATTCCGGCAGTATTTGCACTTCCGACCAGTTGGCTAAATGGGAATACACAAGCTGGCTATGAAGCTTATGGACAAGGAAATCTAGTCAATTGGAAGCAAGTGCGAGAAATGCAAGCTTCGGGCTTAGCAGAGTTTGCAAGTCATAGTGATGATTTGCATCATGGAGTATTGGCTAATCCTCAAGGGAATGAACAGCCTGCTGCGACTTCTTACACGTATTTAAAATCCCAAAAGCGTTATGAAACGGATGTGGAATATCAACAACGTATTTTGCAGGACTTAAAAAAATCATACGCCGTTTTAAAGAAGGAAGTGGGTGTTGAACCTAAAGCAATTATTTGGCCTTATGGTGCTGTGAATGAGCAATTAGAAAAATTGTCTCAAGAAGCCGGCTTTATTTTTTCTTTCAGTTTAGGGCGTGATGGAATGAATAGAGTGAGTGACTCGACTTTTAAACGTAGTTTAGTCACTAATAATCCTACAGCTGAGCAGTTAACAGAGGGTATGATCAATATTCTCAACTTTGAAGAATTAGATTTATTTAAGCAACCTCGCCACTTTGTGAGTATGGACTTAAAACAGTTAGCTGCTTCAACTAATACTCAGTCAGATGAGAAACTAGGATCATTGTTATCCAAGCTTTATAGCTTAAAAAATAACACATTGATATTGAAACCTTTAGATGATCAAGATGGCGATGGGCAGTATGACATTGCTTATTTCCCAACAACTCAACTAAGCGTCCAGCAAGATATTTTGAACCGAACTTTATGGCAGGCACAAACTCGTGCCGGACAGTCGGTTATTTTAGAGTTGCCTGTATATCCTCAAAAAAATAAACCGTCTTTGGCGGCAGATTTAGCGAAGGATATCGCACGTTTCAATAGTAATTTAAGTGGTATTCAACTTAATGCTGGAACTACTTTAAATTGTGCTATGCAAAGCACAACAATAAAAGAAAATGCCTGTGCTGACCAATTAAAACAGCTTACATATGTGAGCCAGCTTACTCAAAAGGCTGTGAAGCCTTATTTAAACATGAGTAATCAGGCTCAGTTTAGTTTAATGCTTACACCTGATTTTGAACATATCGAAAATTTACCAACGCTTTTAAAAACGCTGTTATCCCAACATGATTTAGTAAATCTTAAGTTCAATATAGTGGGTAAGCAAAAACAGTTTAATCACGTATTAGCAATTTTAAATACGCTTGATGCGAAATATAAACAGCGCATTATGCTGACTTTATCATTACCCGAAAATAGTCAGCAAAATGCCTGGCAAGAAGTGAAACAAGGTCTTTTCAATATTCAGCGCATAGGTATTCAGAAATTTGGTATTGATGGCTATACCAATGAAAACTCAAAAAATGTTCATGAATATTTATATAACCCGATTAGCTTGAATTCGAGTTCGGTCATATATCAACCCTTTGCAGGTCTCGCGACTGAGGGGAAAAAGTAATGAAAGTATTACTCGATATCTTATTTGCTTTTGCCTTTTTATATCCGTTGCTGATGGCTTGGACATGGATGGTAGGAGGTCTCTGGTTTTTCTTTAAAAGGGAATATCATGAGCAGCAACTGCCTGAGCCATCAAGTGAAGGGTGCAGTATTATTATTCCTTGCTTTAATGAAGAAGCTCAGGTCCGACAAACGATTCGTTATGCATTACAAACAAAATATCCGAATTTTGAAGTCATTGCCGTAAATGACGGAAGTAGTGACAGCACTGCCGAAATTCTTGATGAACTGGCAGCTCAAGATGCCCGATTAAGAGTTGTGCACCTGGCAGAAAACCAGGGTAAGGCAGTGGCTTTAAGATCGGGAGTGTTAGTAAGTAAATACGAATATCTAGTGTGTATTGACGGAGATGCTTTATTACATCCTCATGCAGTACTTTGGCTTATGCAGCCTTTTTTAAATTTTCCAAGAATTGGTGCTGTAACTGGGAATCCTAGAATTTTAAATCGCTCAAGTATTTTAGGTAAATTACAAGTTGGCGAGTTCTCTTCAATTATTGGCTTGATTAAGCGCGCACAAAGAACATATGGCCGTATTTTTACAGTATCAGGTGTAATTGCAGCATTTAGAAAGACTGCTTTGGTTCGCGTGGGCTTTTGGTCTGATGACAAAATTACGGAAGATATTGATATCTCTTGGAAGCTCCAAATGGACCATTGGGACATTCAATATATTCCTCAAGCACTTTGTTATATCTATATGCCGGAAACCTTTAAAGGCCTTTGGAAACAGCGTTTACGCTGGGCACAAGGTGGGGTAGAGGTATTATTAGAATATATTCCGAAAATGTTCAAACTCCGCTTGCGCCGTATGTGGCCGGTAATGCTCGAAGCTTTAGTCAGCATTATTTGGTCATATGTGATGATTATGATTTTTATTCTATTTTTTGTGGGATTGTTTGTGGATTTACCGCAACAATTTCAAATTAATTCACTCATGCCGCAGTGGTATGGCGTGATATTAGGTGGAACATGTCTTGTCCAATTTCTAGTAAGTTTATGGATAGACCATCGTTATGATCGTGGTCGGCTTTTTAGAAATTATTTTTGGGTAATTTGGTATCCATTATTTTTCTGGTTACTGACGTTATTTACCAGTGTTGTTGCAGTACCCAAAACAATATTTAACACCAAAAAACGTGCTCGTTGGGTAAGCCCTGATCGAGGCTTCCGTGGAGATCACTCATGAAAAATGATGCAAATATCGACGTAGAAGTTTTAGATATACCTGAATATATTGATCAGCCTGAATATGTGAAAAATAAAACTGCAAACTATACCTTACAAACAATAGGTTGGTTTTGTTTAATGTGGCTGCTTTTTCCACTCGTTTCATTATTTTTATGGATTTTTGAAGGGCACCTCATCTATGACTATGTGTGGGTCGATCATGTTTCAGAAGTGAAAACTTTATTGCACTTACTTCTGCTAATAGGTCTGAGCGCGCTAATTTTAATTTTATGGGCAAGTTATAACTGGCTTAGATTTCATGGGGATGATCGTCGCAGCAAAGCTCCGAATAGCTCTGTTGAGTTGCTGGCCTCACAATTTATGGTCAGTACCGAATCATTATCAGAATTACAAAAGTCTCAGCGCATCATCTTACATTATGATGAGCAGGGGTATTTAACTCGATATGATTTGAAATGAGTGAAAAAAGCATGGTCTATCAACCATGCTTTTTTATTTTTAAGGTGTAGTTCTGATAATGATATCAACGGGTCGTTGAGTGCCATCCATACTATAAATGGCTGTATCGGTAACTTTTACAATCGGCCAAGTTTGTAGTTTGCAATTTGGTCTTTGCAGTGCCGTATAGTAGCTATCCGATTTAAAAAATGTTTTATTTGCCCGTGCGGTATTGGGCGTCAAAAGTCGTTTAAGCCATGTTTCATTTACTTGGGTTTCAAGAAAACGTAGAGCTAAGATGCTTTTAACACGATTGTTAAATAACCTCCGGTTCTTGGCAATAAGTGGATGGGTAATTAATCGATGTATACCGATTTGACTGTGAGGTAAAATAAAGTGAGGCGTAATTTGAAATACCGTTACAAATTTTGCCTGTTGGCAGATTTTTTCTAAATGCGTTACGGTCTCCTGATCCGTTCCAATAATGGCTACATTTAAATGAGAAAAATCAAATTCTTTAAGTTTATTTGATGGCAGAATTTGACCAGTGAAGGCTTCAAAATCCTCAACTGTATTTTGAAAAATAGCTGATTTAGCGACATTATTTTTAAGGTCAATACTCATTTTCCAAAAGTCCTTTTGGTTTTCATTTATGATGATTTTTTATCGTTTTAATATAAATAACCAAGCAAGGAGTCTGGGTAAAGTATTTTCAGATAGGTGGTTATCTCATGCTTGATATAGATTCAAACATGAGATGTTGCATATATATTAATTTCCTGATTTTACTTGCATTAATTGGGTGAAACTATCTAAGCGTTTAGCTGTGTCGTATACATCACAAGTAAAAATAAACTCATCGACTTCATAAGTGTCCAGAAGTTTTTGCAGACCCGAACGTACTGTTTCAACTGAACCGATTTGTGCCATCGTATAGAAGTTTTCAACAGAAAGTTGTTCTGCCGTGTTCCATAATCCCTGCATAGATGTAACTGGTGGCTTAAGTTTGAGGCTTTCCCCACGAATTAATCCTAATACACGTTGATAAGCACTTGTTGCCAAGAACTGTGCCTCTTCATCTGTATCAGCAACGACAACTGGAACACCCATTGAAACGTAAGGTTTATCTAGATATTCAGAAGGCTCGAAATTCTCACGATAAAGTTCAATGGCTTGACCAAGCATACGTGGTGCAAAATGTGATGCAAATGAGTAGGGTAAACCAAGTTTTGCAGCCAACTGGGCACTAAATAAGCTTGAACCTAACAACCAGACAGGTACATGAGTATTTTGTCCAGGTGTCGCAATAATCTTTTGGCCCACTTGAGGTGCTTTGAAATATTGCAAGATTTCTACAACATCTCTTGGGAACTGATCTTCTGTTTCCTGATGCCCACGGCGTAGGGCACGCATGGTGACCTGATCTGTACCTGGAGCGCGACCTAAACCTAACTCAATACGGTCTGGATATAAAGTAGCTAATGTACCGAATTGTTCTGCAACCACTAAGGGAGCATGGTTTGGCAGCATGATTCCGCCTGAACCTAAGCGAATGCGCTGGGTATGAGCCGCGATAAAACCAAGTAAAACAGCTGTTGCCGAACTCGCAATTCCATCCATATTATGATGTTCTGCAAGCCAAAAACGGTCATAACCTAACTTTTCTGCATGTTGGGCAAGCTCTAGTGCATGACGTAATGAAAACTCAATAGTTTTATCATCACGTATAGGGGCAAGCTCCAAAATTGAAAATTTAGTATCTTGAAGTGATCGCATGCGATATTCTCGGAAAACGTTATATCGAAATAATACGATATAAAGAAGCCAATGTATATCGTTTTTTTTCGATATGGCTTTCTTCCTAAACTAAAAAAGCACCACTAGGGTGCTTTTTTAGTTTGATATATAAATTAACGATGTTTGTACCAACCACGGTGTAAACCGTTGTCATGACGGTAGTTACCACCTCTGTAATAACGGCGATCACCATCATAATATCTACGGTCATCACGATCATAACGACGGTCATAACGGTCATCATAGTTACGATCTTGGGCAACTTTACGACCTAGAGCAGAACCACCAGCGGCACCAACTGCTGCACCGATATATCCGCCATTTGTACCGCCCATGTTTTTACCAACGGTGTAACCTGCGCCACCGCCTAAAGCACCACCAATAGCCGCTTCTGTACGGTTACGACGGTCACTTGCTGCTGCTGCACCACCAGCACCACCTAAAGCTGCACCAATTGTTGCACCTGATGTACCACCGATACTTTTACCGATTGCTGTTCCTACTACACTACCTAGAGCAGAAGTTGCCGCTACACGGGTACCATTATCTGCATGAGCAACTGTAACCATAGATGTTGTTGCGATTAATGCACTTGCTAACCAAACATTCATTTTCATTGTGGAACTCCATGCTCTTTTCAATAACGAGCAATCTTTATGTCTTGAGCTAAATGTAATTAAAAATTTCGAGAAAATTATGAAGAAGGCACATGCGGATACGATAGTTTTGTGTCTGCTTTGTATTGTTTCTATTAATATATGGATAAACTATGAGCAACTATCTTAGAAACCAAAATTTTTAGTTATAAAAAAACACCCGAAGGTGTTTTTAAGCCGATTTCATCACGGTAATTAGTGACGATGATGACGGTGTTTTTTCTTCCAATACTTAGAAGAATGGTCTGCATCACGGTCTTTAGAAATTTTATTACCTAAAGCAGAACCACCAGCTGCACCTAAAGCAGCACCGATGTAACCACCGTTTGTACCACCCATGCTTTTACCAACAGTATAACCTGCACCGCCACCTAAACCACCGCCAATTGCAGATTCTGTACGGTGACGACGGTCACTTGCAACTGCTGCACCACCAGCACCACCTAAAGCAGCACCAATTGTTGCGCCAGATGTACCGCCCATGCTTTTACCAATTGCAGTACCAGCGATACTACCTAAAGCAGAAGCTGCTGCTACATGAGTTGTGTTGTCAGCATGTGCTACAGTTACCATAGAAGTAGCTAAAACAGCACTACATAATAAAGCATTTAATTTCATCATTTACTCCGTGTCCCAAGTTACAGGACCTTAATATCTTTCGTTACGGCAAATGTAACAAAACACTTCTCTTTAAATGTGGAGAACCTTCATTCGATTATTGGAGTTTAGTGTCTTCTTTGTATGCTTTCTATTAAAATGGAATATTTACTATTCACCTAGAAAAATTAAATACCATTTACATATATTCAGTTTAGCTAGTCATCATTTGAACATAAGAAATCAATTAAAGCACGGGTAGCAGAGGACATGTGTTTATGCTGCGCATATAACAAAGAAAAAGGACGTGTATGACCTGCATATGTAGTAAGTATAGGTTGTAGTTTTCCTTGTTGAATTTTTTCATTAACAATAAAGTCGTAACTTTGACATATACCTAGCCCGCTTTCAGCAAGAGTTACCACACCCACAATATCTTCTTTTACTAAAATTCGATTTGTTGGTATCCATTGAATTTCCTCATTATCATTTTTTAAAAACCATGGGGTTATTTTGCCGCTACTGGGCAATTCAAAGGCAATACATTGATGATGTTTTAATTCTTCCAAATTTTTTGGAATACCCATGCGTTTCAAATAAGCAGGTGAGGCAACAAGTTTTAAAGGAGCTTGCTCTAAAGGTCTAGCAATAAGGGTGCTGTTAGGAAGTTGTCCTTGACGGATGGCTAAATCAAAACCCTCAGCAATTAAGTCAACGTTTCGATTAGAAATACTAATTTCAATTTGAATGTCCGGATATTTCAAAAGAAATTTTTCTAATAAGGGAGGCAGACGATAGTGCCCATAAGTCGTAGGTACACTTAATTTAATTTTTCCAGAAATTTGTAGCTGTTCACCTTGAACCACGCGTTCAGCATGGTCAATTAACTGAAAAGCATGTTGCATTTTTTCATAGTAAAGCTGACCTGCTTCGGTCAGACTTAAATGGCGTGTAGTTCTTCTAAAAAACTGGATACCTAATTTTTTCTCGAGTCTTGTAATTGTTCTACTAATGACTGAAGGCGTTGTAGATAAATCAATTGCAGCTGCACTAATAGAAAGCTTTTCGGCCACAATTAAAAACACTTCAACATCGGCAAGATGGTCAAATTGGCGAGACATTTTGTCCTCAAACGCAAAAAAGATTTGTGAAATGAGTTGTTTTTCTACCTCTGGGGTAAAAATAGAATATATCCATCCCAGTTATAAATCTAGCAAATGCTTGGAATGAAGGTCGAATAATGAAGAAGTTAAATCAAATAATGTTTGCAATGATTGCAGCTTCGGCAGCATTAAGTGCAAATGCCGCTCATGTATTGGTTGTATTGTCTGATGAAGGACAGTTACAGCTAAAGAATAAGCAGGTTTTTAAAACGGGCTTTTATCTTAATGAGTTGATGCAGCCTACAAAAATGCTTTTAGATGCAGGGCATACCGTAACATTTGCCACTCCAAAGGGGAAAGCTCCAACGTTAGATAAGTCATCAAATAATGCAATGTATTTTAATCAAGATGAAAAAGCATTAAAGCAGTATGCTGGTTTATTACATGATCTAAAGTTAACTTCTGCTCAAGATTCTCCTGTTGTAAGTCTGGCGCGTATTGAGCAAATTGGTATAGATCAATTTGATGCTATTTATATTCCGGGCGGACACGCGCCTATGCAAGACCTATTAAAAGATAAACAGCTTGGAAAAGTACTTACAGCTTTTCATAATGCAGGAAAGCCTACAGCTTTGGTTTGTCATGGTCCTATAGCCCTGATGTCAACTTTACCTCATGCTGCGGAAGCCATTAAGCAACTTGAACAAGGTAAAAAAGTTAAAACTGGAGAATGGATTTATAAAAATTATCAGATGACAGTAATTAGCAATCAAGAAGAAGAGCAAGCGAAGAGCTTATTAAAAGGTGGTGAGATGAAGTTCTATCCACAAACTGCATTAGAGTCACTTGGAGCAAAATATCAAAGCAATACGAAAGCTTGGTCGCCAAATGTAGTGATGGATCGTGAACTTATTACTGGACAAAATCCAGCTTCGGCTGTTCTTGTCGGTAAATCTTTATTAGAAAAATTAAAATAACTATAGAGGTTAAAGAGACTTTATAAATAAAGTCTCTTTTATTATATGGATTTGGAAAGTTAACGTTTTAAAGGATTACATATGTTATTTAATCGGCATAAACTGTAAACTATGCGCTATTTTTATGATTTGGCTTATCTTCTTATATTTATCTAGATAAGTTTTTTGGACTTTTGAGATATTTCCTCTTATGAAAGCGTCACTCCGTTTACGTCTTGATCAACTCTGTGATCGTCATGAAGAACTTACTGCATTGCTTGCAGATGCAGAAGTGATTTCCGATAACAAACGTTTCCGTAAACTGTCTCGTGAACATAGTGATTTAACTGAAATTACCGAAGTTTGGGGCAAATACCGTCAAGCAGAAGAAGATATTGAAACTGCTGAAATGATGAAGTCGGACCCTGACTTTAAAGATATGGCAGAAGAAGAAATTCAAGCAAATAAAGCATTGCTTGAAGAATTAGAAAGCCAGCTTAATATTTTGATGATTCCAAAAGATCCAAATGACTCTAATGCTGCATATTTAGAAATTCGTGCTGGGACGGGCGGTGATGAAGCTGCAATTTTCTCAGGCGATTTATTCCGTATGTATAGCAAATATGCCGAATCGCAAGGTTGGCGTATTGAAGTCCTTTCTGAAAATGAAGGCGAGCATGGTGGTTTTAAAGAAGTCATTTGCCGTGTAGATGGTGATGGTGTGTATGGCCGCTTAAAGTTCGAAAGTGGCGCGCATCGTGTACAACGTGTTCCAGCAACTGAATCACAAGGTCGTGTGCATACGTCAGCTTGTACAGTAGCAATCTTGCCTGAAATTGACGTTGATACTAACGTTGAAATTAACCCGGCAGATTTGCGTATTGATACTTACCGTGCATCAGGTGCGGGTGGTCAGCACATTAACAAAACCGATTCGGCAGTCCGTATTACTCACATTCCAACCGGTACAGTCGTTGAGTGCCAAGAAGAACGTTCACAGCATAAAAATAAAGCTAAGGCGATGGCATTGCTAGTATCACGTCTAGAAAATGCTAAACGTGCAGCAGCCGATGCAGCAACTTCTGAAATGCGCCGTGATTTGGTCGGTTCTGGTGACCGCTCTGAACGTATCCGTACTTATAACTACCCGCAAGGACGTATGACGGATCACCGTATTAACCTAACTTTATATAAGTTAGATGCCATTATGGAAGGTGATCTAACGGAATTGCTCGATAGTTTACATCGTGAATATCAGGCAGATCAGCTTGCGATGCTTGCACAGGAAAATGGCGGCTAATGAATATTGCTCAAGCGCTTGCAATTCGTGGTGAGCCTGACAGTTATGAACGACAGGAAAATGCTTGGTTACTTGAGCATTTTCTAAAAATCAATTCACTCGAATTAAAGTTCAGACTTGAGCAAGAGTTAACAGCCCAACAAGAGCAAGATTACTTGGCTGGTCTTGAACGTATCCAAAATGGTGAACCTTTAGCCTATGTGACAGGTTCGCAGCCATTTTGGACGCTCGATTTAAAAGTAACGTCGGATACTTTAGTGCCACGACCAGATACTGAGGTTTTAGTTGAAACTGTTTTAAATCTAAATTTGCCAAAGAATGCAAATATCGTGGATTTGGGAACGGGAACAGGTGCAATTGCGCTTGCATTGGCAAGTGAACGTCCAGACTGGTTCGTCACAGCAACTGATATTTACGCACCTACTTTAGAAGTCGCAAAAGAAAATGCACAAACACATGGCTTGCATCATGTGAAATTTGCTTGTGGCGCTTGGTTTGAAGCACTAGAACCCCAACAATTTGATTTAATTGTTTCTAATCCGCCGTACATTGACCCTGAGGATGAACACATGCAAGCTTTGGCAACAGAGCCGCGCCGTGCATTAGTTGCAGACCATCATGGGTTAGCCGATATTGAAATTATTATTGCTCAAGGCAAAAACTGGTTAAAACCGCAAGGCTGGATTGCACTGGAACATGGTTACGATCAGGGGCAAGCTGTTCGAGGCATTTTCGCAGAGCATGGTTTTAGTGAGATTAGAACTATACAAGACTATGGCCGAAATGATCGAGTCACTTTGGCATGTTGGATTTAAAGTTATTTTTGTAGCGTATCACGCCAACGTAACAACCAGTTTTCTATAAGTTTCATAAAAGTATCGGTTATTTTACCCAATAGCGCCAATAAAATAATTGCAATGATAACAATATCTGGTCGAGACGTTTCTCGGCCATCACTGAGTAAATAGCCAATCCCTTGTGTGGCCGCAATCAGTTCAGCTGCAATCATAAACATCCACGATAAGCTTAAGCTGTTACGTAAACCCGTTAAAATGCCCGGAGAGGCTGCTGGTAAAATAATAGATATAATTCGCTGAAAAGCATTAAGCCGATAAACTTTTCCAACTTCAATGAGCTTTTTATCTACATTATGAATCGCTGCAACTGTATTGGTGTAGGTTGGAAAAAATGCTCCAATTGCAATAAGCGTAATTTTCGAACCTTCGTCAATTCCTAACCAAAGCAATAACAGTGGAATCCAAGCAAGACTTGGGATCGACTTAATTGCTGAAAAAGTTGGTTCTAAATATGCTTCTGCCTCTTTACTTAATCCAACCCAAATCGCAAAAATTAAACCTAAACCACTCCCTATAATAAAGCCGAATAGAACACGCCACGTACTAATATAAATATGGGCAAATAGGTCGCTATGAGCTAAATCTAAAAAAGATTGCCATAAACTAGACGGTGCGGGGAGTAGATAAGCATCGATATAGCCATTTCTGACTAAAAACTCACAAGCCGCTAAAAAGATGAGTGGAATGAGTAACGCTTTAAACCACCGTGTAAATTTATGGTTTAAATGCTTTTTCTGTGATTTTAGAGCTTGCTGAGCTAAGAAATGATTTAGCTCAGCTTTGTTAAATGAATCACTCATATACTATTTCACGACTTTTTGAGCAAAACGTGGATCTAATAACTGATCAACCACTTGGTTGACATTGGTGCCTTTTCTAACCAAGTCTTCTTCAGTCAAAATTTTCCCAGAACGTTTTAGTGCTTGTGCTTGAGTTGCTGTTGGAATACTTTGATCAAAGTTGGTTCGGCTCAATTGTAGTTTAGCCACGGGTAGAGGAAGTTTCGATTCTTGAGCTAAAAGTGCTGCCACTTTATCTGGATTGGCTTTTGCCCATTTTCGGGCTTGTTCGTAGGCTTTAATAACTGCTTCAACCGCTTCAGGGCTTTGCTTTGCAAAGTCTTCTTTCACGCTAAGCACGCTATAACTATTAAATGCTATATTACGATAAAGCAATTTGGCACCTGATTGAATTTGAGCTGAAGCCATTAAGGGATCAAGCCCCGCCCAAGCATCTACTTGGCCACGTTCTAATGCGGTTTTGCCATCTGGATGTTGTAAATGGACCAGTTGTACATCGCGTTTACTTAAGCCTACTGTTTCTAGTGCTTGTAGTGTAAATAAGAAAGGATCGGTTCCTTTTGTAGCTGCAATTTTCTTACCTTTTAAATCTTTTAGACTTTTAATGGGTGAGTTTTTTGCGACAACGAGGGCGGTCCATTCCGGTTGGCTTTGTACATAAACAGTTTTAATTGGACTTCCATTCGCTCGACTTAATACAGCAGCTAATCCAGCAGTAGAAGCAAAATCGATACTATTACTGTTGAGATATTCTAATGAGCGGTTACTGCCTTGGCTGAAAACCCATTTAATTTGGGTATTTGGTAGTGCTTTTTCGAGAAGTTTTTGATCTTTTACCACTAGACTGGTTGGTGCGTAGTAGGCGTAATCAAGTTTAAGTGTAGTCGGAATTGCGGCAAAAGTAGATGAAGCAAATACAAACCCCAATGTTGATGCCAACAAAGTCTTTGGTAGAGAAAATTTTGATTTTAAAGACATGATAAAAATAAAACCGAAAATGAAATAATAGATCATCCTTTCATGTGTTTAGAGGCTTACAAACTTAGTTATTTTGATTTGTAAATCAGTTTGAAAGATAAAAGTTTGGATAAAATTGTAAATCTCTGTTTTTATAGTAATTATTAATTTTTTAAATAATGCATTTATCTGAAATATTGAATTTAAAAGACATAAATATCATAAGCTTAAGCCCTAATGCCTTAAACTTCATTCGATGTATATGTTATTGCTTGAATGTAGTTAAGTTATCTCGATAAGCGCCGGGGCTAACACCTGTCCATTTTTTAAAAGCACGGTGAAATGCACTCGGGTCATGGAAATTTAAGTCTTCACTAATGTCTTGTATTGAATCATTGCTTTTGCTTAAGCGTTCAATTGCAATATCACAGCGAATTTCATTTTTGATTTGTTGATAACTCACTCCTTCATGTTTAAGTCGGCGTTGAACGGTAGCTTCTGAAATATTGAGCTGCTGTGCGACATCTTTGAGTTCAGGCCATTCGGCTGGGTGAAGTTTCAATAAATGACGCCGAATAACAACACTTAATGCATTTTCATTTTTAAAGCGAACTAAAAGATTTTGTGGAGTTTGCTCTAAAAAATCGTAAAGCGCTTTTTTATCTTTTTTAATTTTTATATCTAAATAGTGCGCATCAAATTCAATCTGATTTATCTCGGCATTAAAGTCTATATCTTCACAAAAGCGTACCAAATAATCTTGAATATCGTTCGGTTTTGGACAACGTACCGCAATACTGTTTAAACTAATTCTTTGATCAACTAACCAACACATAAGCCCATGTACCAACATTAAAAAGGTTGCGTAGGTAAACATACGTTTGGGTTGTTCTTGATCATGAATCACCAAATAAGCTTTTTCTTGTTCTCGAATGAGTTCTCCTCGTATATCGTCAAGCACAAAATTAAAAAACTTCAAAATATCGTAGAGTGCTTTTTCTAAAGTTTCAGCCGTACTGACGAGTTTTGTAAGTAATTTATAACTACCACGGCGCATAGGGTGACTATCCATGCCAAAAAACTCGTCATCCATGGCATTGGCAAGTTCTATCCATAATTGTGCATACGTTGCTACCGGAACACGCGCTTTAGGTGTCATAAGTAATTCAGCAGGAATGCCAGCTTTATTCAAAATAATTTGAGTATTGAGCCCTTTGGCATAAGCCGCACTTAATGCTTCATGTACCAGTGCAATCGAAATTGTTCCTTTACTTAAAGAAGATTGGACAACCATGTCAAAGACTCATTTTTTAGGTATTTCACGTGAAATATTTCATATTCAAAATTTGGATTGATCAAAAGCTGCAAGCATTTTGAGGTTTTTTGAAATTGTATCGGAAAAAAACAACTTTTACTCTCACTACTAAGGTTAAAGAACATTTCTATAGGACGTTACATAATGAAAATTCAAGGAAAACATTTTGTGATTACAGGTGGTGGCTCTGGTTTAGGGGCTGCAACTGCTGAGTATTTGGTAAAGCAGGGTGCCTCAGTCACATTAGTAGACATGAATATAGAAGCAGGTGAGCAGCAGGCGAAACAGTTAGGGCCAAAAGCTGACTTTGTAAAACTTGATGTAACCGATGAAGCAGCTGCTGAGCAGTTCTTTAAAGATGTGTTGGTTAAACATGGTCATTTGCATGGTTTGGTGAACTGTGCCGGTATTGGCCCTTCTGCAAAAGTAGTTGGTCGTGAGGGCGTTCATGACTTGGGATTATTTGCAAAGACTTTAAATATTAATGTCACAGGTACATTTAACATGTTGCGTTTTGCAGCAGATGCAATGAGCAAAAACACGGTTGAAGAAGGTGAAGAGGACCGTGGCGTCATTGTTAACACTGCTTCTGTTGCAGCATTTGACGGTCAAATTGGACAGGCAGCTTATTCTGCATCAAAAGGCGCTATTGTTGCGATGACTTTACCGATCGCTCGTGAGTTAGCACGACATGCCATTCGTATTATGACCATTGCACCGGGAATTATGGAAACTCCAATGCTTAAGGGTATGCCACAAAATGTACAAGATGCTTTAGGGCAAATGGTGCCGTACCCATCTCGTTTAGGAAAACCAGAAGAGTTTGCTCGTTTGGTTGCCCATATTGCTGAAAACTCTTACTTAAATGGTGAAGTCATCCGTTTAGATGGTGCAATTCGCATGGCAGCAAAATAATAAAATAAGGATGTTGAAATGATTCTAAATGCTGAACAAAGTATGGTTCAGGAGATGATGCGTAACTATGCGCAAAATCAGTTAAAACCAACTGCTGCACATCGCGATAAGACCCATGAATTTCCGGCTCAGGAATTAAAAGACTTAGGCGCCCTAGGCGCTATGGGGATGACTGTGCCCGATGAATGGGGCGGTGCCGGAATGGATTATGTATCTTTGGTACTCGCAATTGAGGAAATTGCCGCAGGCGATGGTGCTATTTCGACAATCGTAAGCGTACAAAACTCTTTGATTTGCGGTATTACACTGGCATACGGTTCAGAGCAGCAAAAACAAACCTATTTGCCAAAATTTGCTTCTGGTGAATGGCTAGGATGCTTTTGTTTAACTGAGCCACATGTCGGTTCCGATGCGAGCGCGATTTTATGCAAAGCTGAGCGAGATGGCGACCATTGGGTACTCAATGGCGTAAAGCAATTTATTACCAGTGGTAAAAATGCTCAAGTGGCTTTGGTATTTGCGGTTACAGATAAACAGGCTGGCAAAAAAGGAATTTCGTGTTTTCTTGTACCCACGAATACACAAGGCTATTTGGTGACTCGTATTGAAGACAAAATGGGTCAACATGCTTCGGACACCGCAACCATTACGTTAGAGGACTGCCGGATTCCTTTAGAAAATTTGGTGGGACAAGAAGGTGAAGGTTATAAAATTGCGTTATCTAATTTAGCGGCTGGACGTATTGGTATTGCTGCTCAGTCTGTTGGTATGGCAAGAGCTGCTTTTGATGCAGCCGTGCAATATGCAAACGAACGTAAGGCCTTCGGTGTAGAGCTGGTTCAGCATCAGGCGGTTGGTTTTCGCTTAGCCGATATGGCAACTCAGATTGAAGCGGCACATCAGCTAGTTTTGCATGCTGCAACTTTAAAAGATGCGGGACTACCTTGTTTAAAAGAGGCCTCAATGGCGAAACTCTTTGCATCAACTATGGCTGAGCGAGTATGTTCGGATGCAATCCAGATTCATGGCGGTTATGGATACGTCAGTGATTTCCCTGTTGAGAGAATTTATCGGGATGTCCGTGTAAGTCAGATTTATGAAGGTGCTTCTGATATTCAACGTTTGGTGATTGCTCGTGAAGTGGCTCAAGTTTAGATCATAAGGTATTGAGTTTTTAAACTTAAAACTGCAAGAAGCCGCACACCATGTGCGGTTTCTTGCAATTGAAATGATGCATTTTTGCTATTAGTTTTGTTTGAAATAGATGGAAAAGTTGAAGAAATATTCTTCGAGCTTTAGCTAAAACAATAACAGTCAGGACAGATTTTGTGGCCTTACACAAAATCAATCATCAAACGGAATGAAGGTGAGCATCATGAAAACTTTGGCAGAAGCTTATCAGCAATTTGATCTTACAAGGCTCATCGAAGAGCAACTTGTTGGGCATCCCCAAGCAATAAATGCTTATGTTGAGTGCTGTGAGCGTTATGTAGGAAAAAATAAAACAGCGCTTATCTGGGAAGGAAAAAACGGGCAGGCAGAGCACTATACGTTCGAACAACTTGCTGAACTTTCTGGAAAACTTGCTAACTTCTTTAAAGCACAAGGAATTCAAGCTGGAGATTGTATTGCAGGACTTCTACCAAGAACGCCTGAGTTATTAATTACAATTTTGGCAGCATGGCGTATAGGCGCTATTTATCAGCCTTTATTTACTGCCTTTGAAGCAAAATCGATTGATCACCGAATTACGACTGCTCAAACTAAATTGATTGTGACCAATGATGAACAGCGCCCTAAACTGAATACCTTGAATGTTCCGGTTATTGTAACTGTTCATCAAACAGGTCTTTTATCTGAGCATGACTTTGATTTTTGGCAATCTTTACAACGCTATTCTGAGCAATGTGAGCCAGTAAATCGTAGCTTTGATGATGACTTTTTAATGATGTTTACCTCTGGTACAACTGGACTTGCGAAGTCTGTACCTGTTCCACTAAAAGCAATTTTGGCATTTAAAGGTTATATGACCCATGCCGTTGATTTGCGTGAAGAGGATATGTTCTGGAATCTGGCAGATCCGGGCTGGGCATATGGTTTGTATTATGGCATTACCGGGCCTTTAAGCTTGGGTCATGGCATTATTATGGATGAGCGTTCATTTAATGTAGATCAGGCAATTGAGTTAATTAAAAAGTATAAAGTAAGTAATTTAACAGGATCACCAACAGCATTTCGAATGTTCTTTGGTTTTAAGGAAAAATTTGACCCTTCAATTAAACAACATTTACGCGTAGTCAGCAGTGCAGGTGAGCCATTAACTCCTGAGGTTGTGAACTGGTTTAAACAAGATTTAGAGGTCAATATTTTTGATCAATATGGCCAAACTGAGCTAGGCATGGTAATTGCGAACCACCATGCGCTTGAGCATCCATTAAAAGTAGGTTCAGCTGGTTTCGCAATTCCTGGACATCGTTTTGCGGTGTTAGACCAAAATTATCAAGAATTGCCAACTGGTGGTGTTGGTATTTTGGCAATGGACTCGGAGCAATCTCCATTGATGTGGTTTAAAGGTTATGGTGGCAATAATCGCAAAGCCTTTGTTGGCAAATATTATTTAACTGGTGACACGGTCACTTTAAATGAACATGGGGGCATTGATTTTGTGGGACGTGCTGACGATGTCATTACAACCTCGGGCTATAGAGTTGGACCATTTGATGTTGAAAGTACTTTATTAGAGTGTGAGGCCGTATTAGAGTCAGCAGTGATTGGTAAGCCAGATCCGGAACGAACCGAAATAGTCAAAGCTTTTGTGGTACTTAAGCCTGCTTATCAAGCGTGTGAAACATTAAAAGATAAGTTACAGCAATATGTTCGTAACCGTTTATCTCGTCATGCTTATCCAAAAGAGATTGAGTTTGTGGACAGTCTACCGAAAACCACGAGCGGAAAAATTCAAAGAGGACTGTTGAAGCAGCAAGAAATTGCAAAAATGCAGCAAGCCTACGCAAGCTAATTTGAACAAAGGGAAATATTTAGAATTTCCCTTTATTCTTTATATTAAAGATCGGCTTTCACTTCCTCGCCAATTAAATAAAATGTGCCACCAGCAATATAGTGCAGACTACGAAATTCTTTTGGTGCATCCTGAAAATGCCAGTGCCCATCTCTAAAAACGCGACTATCTGCCCATGCACCTACAACAGAACCAATAAATAGGTCATGGGCTGACTGATTATGTGGCTCAGGAATAACTTTACATACCAGCCAAGCGATGCAACCTGATACAAGTGGGCTACTCAGGCCTTCTTGATAGAATAGCTCAACCCCGCAGTGTTCAAGTTTTTGTGGGTCATCTAATTTGCTAATGGTACCAAGTTGCTTGGTCATATTGAGCTGTGCATAGCAAGGAACTTGTAGTGTGAAATAACCACTTTGCTCAACCAGCTGTCGGGTTTTAGTGCTTTTATCTAAAACGACAGTCACTTTGGCAGGCTTAAACTCTAAGGCACATGCCCATGCGGCAGCCATCACGTTACGGTCATCACCATGCTGAGCAGAGACTAGTACAGTAGGACCATGATTTAACAAACGATAAGCTTTTTCTAACTCTACTGGTGCAATATATGATTGGGACATATTTAGCCTAAGTAATACAGAAAATAGATAGCCTTATTGTTGCAGAAAGTGTGAGAGAAGTAATGTGATAGGGTATTAACCGAATAAAAAAAGTTGTTTGCATTTTATAGCTTTCATAATGATTGACTTAGTCATAAAATCATTTGGCTTCTAAGTGAAAGGATTAACGTGTGACCGAGCTTCAAGATATCGATTTTGTAGAGTTAAGTGATGAAGAAATGCATCTCTATAGCCGTCAGATTTTACTTGATGGATGGGATATTGAAGCTCAGGAAAAACTCAAACTTGCTAATGTGCTAATTGTCGGTGCTGGCGGAATAGGCTGTAGTAGCGCGGAACTACTTGCACGAGCAGGAGTCGGGAAAATTACCCTCATTGATGCAGATACCATTGAGATAAGTAATTTACAACGACAAATCGCATTTGGTCATGAAGATATTGGACGTTATAAAGCTGAAGTTTTAGCTAAACGGTTACAGAAAATTAACCCTTATATCTGTGTTGAATACTTTAATGAACGTTTAGACGAACATAACATTGATAAACTAGTTGAACATCAAGACGTCGTTTTAGATGGCTGTGATAACTTTACAACGCGTTATTTAGTGAATGCAGCTTGTAAAAAGCATCAGGTCGCATTAATTAGTGCTTCTGCAATTGGCTTTCAGGCGCAAATGTTTATGGCCGAAGGTGATTCAGCTTGTTATGAATGTTTGTTCCCGAAAGAACAACATGCCAATGAAGGGCTGCGATGTGCGGAATCTGGTGTGCTTGCGACTACACCTGTAATGATTGCGTCATTACAAGCACATCACACTTTATTGTATTTAGGACTAAACAGAACGCCGCTAAAACAAAAACTGTTACTTTGGGATGGGTTAAATATGATGCAACGTATTGTTAATTTTGATAAAGACATAAATTGTCCACTTTGTCAGGCAAGCTAATCAGCAAATAAACCAAAATTTGCTACACTTGATTTGAATATTCTGGTTTTAAAGAAATATGAAAAAAAATATTTTATTTGATGGATTGCGCTCTGTTGCCCGCATCGGTGAAACCGCAGTAGTTGCGGCTAAAGCCGGTATTAAGTATGCAACTGATAAGCCAAGTAATGCCAAACTCATGCGTGAGACTTTTGAGTCGCTTGGTTCAACATATATTAAGCTTGGTCAGTTTATCGCGAGTACCCCATCGCTATTCCCACGTGAGTATGTAGAAGAATTCCAAGGCTGTTTAGACCAGACCCCAACTTTACCTTTTAGCTATATTCAAGGTGTACTTGCGTCTGAGTTTGAAGGGCGTGATTTAAGCCAGATTTTTAGTTATATCGATGAAACACCACTAGCTTCTGCCTCAATTGCTCAGGTTCATGCGGCTAAATTAACTACTGGTGAAGATGTCGTTATTAAAGTACAAAAACCGGGTGTTGAAACCATTTTGTACACTGACCTAAATGTGGTGCATTGGGCTGCTAAATTACTTGAACGTGCGGTACCTAAAATTAAATTTGCCGCTCTTTCTGACATTGTTGATGAAATTAAAACCCGTATGGTGCGTGAAGTCGATTTCATTGAAGAAGCACAAAATTTAGATGACTTTGTGGAATATCTAAATATTTCCCAAAACCAAGCTGCTACTGCACCTAAAGTTTATCATCAGTTTTCTACGCGCCGTGTTTTGACCATGCAGCGTTTATATGGGGTACCTTTGACAGACTTTAGCGTGGTTAAACAATATGCTAAAGATCCATCGCAAGTACTCATTACTGCCATGAACACATGGTTTGGTAGCTTAATGCTATGCAAGAGCTTCCATGCTGACTTACATGCTGGAAATCTAATGCTGCTTGAAGATGGCCGTGTTGGTTTTATTGATTTCGGTATTGTAGGGCAGTTAAAGCCGGAAGTTTGGACAGCATGTATTGCATTTATGGATGCTTTACAAAAAACTGATTATCAGGCAATGGCTGAAAACATGCTCAAAATGGGTATGACCCATAATAAAATTGACGTTCAGGTTTTAGCACAAGATCTAGAGCGTTTATTTAATGGTGTGTTAATGGCTGATCCACAGCAGATTTTGGCTTCTAATCCAGCCGATTTAAACGACATCATGATGGATATGGTAGCTGTTGGTGAGCGTCATGGTATTAAATTCCCTCGAGATTTTGCCTTATTATTTAAGCAAATGCTTTATTTCGATCGTTTTATGCGCGTACTCGCACCTTATACTGATATTTATGCAGACCAACGTTTGAAAATGGTTCAAAATATGGAACCTGCTTCGTTGTTAAAGCACTAAGGTCAGTTTAAATTTATGGATGCCATTATTATTGAAGGCTTGAAGGTTGAGACAGTGATTGGCTGTTTCAACTGGGAAAGACAAATCATTCAACCTTTAATGTTGGATTTAACCATCCATAATGATTTGAGCCGAGCAGCAGCGTCTGACAAGCTTGAGGACACACTCAACTATGCCCAGATTTGTGAGTTATCGGCTCAAGCCATTCAACAAGCTAAACCTGAATTAATCGAGCATGCAGCACATTTGGTTTTACAATGTTTGTTTGAAACCTTTCCATCAATTGAAAAAATTACCATAACCATCCGTAAGCCAGCCATCATTGCAGAAGCAAATGCTGTAGGAATTCGTCTTGAACGCACCAGAAACAATTTTTGCGCTCGCCCTAGCGAGTAATTTAGACGCAGATCAGCACTTTACTTTTGCTTATACGCAATTGGCAACTTTGGGGAAAGTGCAGTTTTCATCTGTTTATCAAATTCCATGCCGAGATGGTATTGGAGATGATTACTGGAATTCGGCATGTCTATTAAAAAGCAATTTATCGTGTGAACAAATTGAATCTTTTCTAAAGAAACTTGAGTCAGATTCGGGGCGTGTTCGTCCGTCGCATCATATTTCTTTAGATGTAGATTTGATTGCATGGGGAAGTGATCTGGACCATATGCAATTTAATTCTAAAAAGCTACCTTTGGCACTCGATGTAAAAATTCCTTTATATGAACTTTGGCATTGTGAAACCTTAAAGGCTGATAGCATGATTTATCCAGTCGTTAATTTTAAAGTTTAATACCCTTCAAACTAAATTTTACGCAAACTTTACGCGGGCTTTGACTTCCTCAATAGAGAATTTACGGGCATTTTATCAATACTGAAATTCACTAAATTAGTGTTATTTCAGGACAATAAAGATGCTTATAAATTCTCAAATGCGCATCTTGCATCAGTCTGGCATTGTCTTATGCGGACTTAAAACAAATGATATTTCTCCATCTCTCCTTATTTCCAGTTTGGCAAATCAAGCCAAGGAGTATAGAGGAGAATAGCCATGTTAGAACTTATACTTGTTTTATTTATTGCTATTTTTCTAGCATGGTGCCTCAGTAAATATCTATCCAAAGTGATGGCAAATCAGCCGATGTGGGGTGATGGATTATTTCGCTGGATTGAAAATCCTGTATACCGCTTATTAGGTGTATCTCCACAACAACAAATGAACTGGAAACAATATTCTCTAGCATTTGTTGTGAGCTGTATTTTTCTTGCAGTGGCTATTCTTGCTATTTTTATGACGCAAGCATGGCTACCATTAAACCCGAACCATGCACCAAATATGAGTTGGGATTTAGCATTACATACGGTTATTTCATTTTTAACTAATACCAATCAACAGCATTATTCTGGTCAAGCTCAATTATCTTATTTGTCGCAAATGACAGGTATTGTAGGTTTGCAAGTCATTACTCCAATGATGGGGCTGGCTTTGGTTGTTGCGACATTAAGAGCTTTCTTTTATCAGCGTCCAAGCCATATTGCGGCCGATGTTGCCGAGCAGCCAGATCAAATTTTAATTGGTAATTATTGGGCAGATGTAATTCGTCCTACAGTTCGCTTTTTGCTTCCACTCTGTTTTGTCTGGTCATTATTGCTTAACAGCCAAGGCGTGCCAGCAACTTTCCAAGGCGGGCCAGAAGTACAGCTTATTGATAAAGCCAATACAGTTCAAACCCAAAAAATTCCTTTAGGACCAGTTGCACCAATGGTAGCGATTAAGCAATTGGGGAGTAATGGTGGTGGTTGGTATGGTCCAAATAGTAGTGTGCCTTTAGAAAATCCGACACCACTTTCTAATTTATTAGAAATGATTGCGATATTACTTATTCCACTTACCGTGATTTTTATGGTTGGGCATTTTACCCAGCGTAAAAAGTTTGCTTACTTTGTGTTTGGTAGCATGCTTTTCATGTCGATTATTTCAGGTGCGGCGGCTGTCTGGTCTGAGAGTATGTCATCGATAGCATCTCAACTTGCCGTAATGGAAGGTAAAGAACAACGTTTTGGACCAGCCGCATCAGCAGTTTGGGCAGCGATCACTACGCAGGTGAATAACGGTTCGGTCAATATGATGCATGATTCTTCAGCACCGCTTACCGGTTTAGTCGAACTCATTAACATGCTGATTAATGCCATTTGGGGTGGTGTGGGCTGTGGTCTGCAACAGTTTATGATTTATCTGTTACTCGCAGTATTTATTGCAGGTTTAATGACAGGTCGTACCCCTGAATTGTTTGGACGCAAGATTGAAGCGGCAGAAATTAAGTTGCTCGCGATTATTATCTTGATTCAACCTTTAGTCATTCTTGCGTTTACTGCATTAAGCCTCAGCATTCCAAGCATATCTGGAATTAGTAATCCAGGACCACACGGTATTAGCCAAGTGTTCTATGAATATGTTTCTGCGTTTGCTAATAACGGTTCAGGTTTTGAAGGTCTTGGAGACAACACTGTATGGTGGAATGTCACTTGTAGTATCGCTCTACTGTTAGGACGTTTCCCTACATTAATTTTGCCATTAATGATTGCCACACGTTTAGCAGCAAAAAGAAAAGCACCCGAAACATCAGGTAGTCTTCAGGTTGAAACACCAACCTTTGCCTTAACGCTGATTACGATAGTTGTGTTGCTTACCTTATTACAATTTATGCCAGTTCTTGTCCTTGGGCCTATTGCCGATCAACTTTTGTTGGTTAAAGGCTAAGGAGGCGAGTGAAAATGAATACACAAACTCATGTAAATAGCCATAAACAAACCATGGCAGTGCCAAATTTTGAAGTTTGGAAAAATGCATTTGTGAAACTGCTACCGCAGCACGCAATTAAAAACCCTGTGATGGCAATTGTATGGCTTGGAACAGTGGTTACAGGCATTAGTACAATCTTAGGTTACACCACGCTGTTATTTGGTTTAGTGGTTACAGCAATTTTGTTTATTACCATTTTATTTGCTAACTATGCCGAAGCAGTTGCAGAGGCTAGAGGCCGTGGGCAGGCATCTTCACTACGTGCAGCAAGAGAAAATTTAACAGCTCGAAGACTCAACTCTTTGACAGACCGTCAAGTGACTCAAGTTGTAGCGACCGAACTTCATTTAAATGATTTTATTGAAGTACATGCAGGTGAGCTTGTTCCAGCCGACGGTGAGATTGTAGAAGGCTTTGCGACCATTAATGAATCGGCTGTTACAGGTGAGTCTGCACCTGTGCTACGTGAAGCTGGAACAGACCGGTCAGGTGTTATTGGTGGAACCAAAGTCCTTACAGATCGTATTGTTGTGCAAGTGACTGCTGAATCTGGGCAAAGTTTCTTAGACCGTATGATTGCTTTGGTCGAAGGTTCAAATCGTCAAAAAACACCGAATGAGATTGCGCTTGGCTTCTTGTTAATGGTGATGACAATCACGTTTTTAATTGTCGTGATTAGCTTGCCATTTATTGCCAAGTATTTGCATATTGAACTTGATCCAGTCGTGCTCGTGGCGTTATTGGTCTGCTTGATTCCTACAACCATTGGTGGCTTGTTACCTGCGATTGGTATTGCGGGGATGAACCGTGCACTCAAAGCCAATGTTTTGGCAAAATCAGGTAAAGCTGTAGAAGTCGCGGGTGACATTGATGTGCTTTTACTCGATAAAACAGGAACCATTACTCATGGTGACCGTCAAGCGACTTCATTTTATCCCTTAACTTCGGTAACCGAGTCAGAGTTGAGAGCTGCTGCTTGGGTAAGTTCACTTGCCGACCCAACACCAGAAGGGAAATCAATTGTTAAGTTGGCAAAAGAGCAAGGCTTAAAACAGCAAGAACCAGAGCAAGCCGAATTTATCTCTTTTAGTGCTTCGACTCGAATTTCTGGCGTGAATTTACCGAATGGCGACCAAATTCGTAAAGGTGCTTTAGATGCAATCTTGGAATTTGTAGATGAAGATTATTCTCAAGATTTAGAGTTAAAAGCACGTGTTGAACAAGTTGCCAAAAAAGGAGCAACACCTTTAGTCGTCGCTAATCAACATCATGTGTTGGGTGTGATTGAGCTTTCAGATGTGATTAAACACGGTATTAAAGAACGTTTTGCTCGTTTAAGAGAAATGGGTATTAAAACTGTCATGGTTACAGGTGATAACCCATTAACTGCGGCCGCGATTGCTGCTGAAGCAGGGGTAGATGACTATATTGCCGAAGCAAAACCAGAAGACAAATTGGCTTGTATTCGCACCGAACAACAACGAGGTCGTTTAGTTGCAATGGTCGGTGACGGAACCAACGATGCGCCGGCATTAGCACAAGCTGATATTGGTCTAGCCATGAACTCGGGTACACAAGCTGCAAAAGAAGCTGGCAATATGGTTGATTTAGACTCAGACCCAACCAAATTACTTGCTGTGGTTGAGATTGGGAAACAGCAGCTGATTACCCGTGGTGCTTTAACAACATTTTCGTTAGCAAACGACGTCTCTAAATACTTTGCCATCTTGCCTGCATTGTTCGCTGCTGCGATTCCACAAATGCAAATATTGAATGTGATGCACTTAGCAAGTCCAAACAGCGCGATTTTATCTGCATTAATTTTTAACGCGATTATTATCCCGCTATTAATTCCAATCGCACTCCGAGGCGTCAAATTTAAACCTTCAACTGCAACTCAGTTACTACGTCGAAATATGTTGATTTATGGAGTGGGTGGTGTGGTTCTACCATTTATTGCCATCAAAGCGATTGATGTAGTGATTGTTCAATTATTTGGTTTGTAATCTGGAGTTTGAAATGAAAACTTATGCACAAAATTCAGAAGCAAATTTGGGTCAGACCTTAAGAGCATCTTTGGGATTATTAATTTTTACTCTGGTGGGTTGCGGTGCTATTTATAGTGCGATCGCTACAGGTGCGGGACAGGTGTTATTCAAAAATCAAGCAAATGGTAGTTTGATTGAAATAGACCATAAAGTTTTAGGGTCAAAATTAGTCGCTCAGCCATTTGTTGGAGAGGCTTATTTTCATCCACGTCCTTCAGCAGTCGCTTATGACCCGATGGCGATGGCAGGTACAAACTTAGCGCGTACTAATCCTGAGCTACAGCAACAAATTGATGCTCAGATTCTTGCTGTGAAAAAACAAGATCACACGGGCAATACACCTATACCAAGTGATTTGGTGACTAAATCTGGTAGTGGTATCGATCCGCATATTAGCCCTGAATCTGCTCAGTTACAGGTTGCTCGAGTGGCTCAAGCGCGTCATTTAGACCCTAAAGTTGTAGAAGAGTTACTTCAAAAGCATATTGAACCAGCTCAGTTTGGTGTACTAGGGCAAGCTCGTGTTAATGTATTAGAGCTAAATATCGCTTTAGATCAATTACAATCTACACATTAACTTAAAAATAAAGTTGTTAGTTTACCGGATGATATCAAGTGCAAAGCAATCGCGAAAATCAGGCTGAGGCCTTATTAAATCATGTTAATAGATATCAAGCCGGTCGACTAACGGTCTTTCTTGGTGCGGCACCAGGTGTAGGAAAAACCTATGCCATGCTCGCCCGCGCTAAAGAACTATTTCAACAGGGCACAGATGTTGTTGTTGGTATTGTTGAAACCCACGGAAGAATTGAAACTCTAAAAATTTTGGAAGGGTTGCCTCAAATTGCTAGAAAGGAAATGCAATATCAGGGGCATGCTTTAGAAGAAATGGACTTGGATGCTATTTTACTTAGGCATCCGCAAATCGTTTTGGTTGATGAGTTGGCTCATCGCAACGTCCCAAATAGTCGTCATGAACGACGGTGGCAAGATGTTAATGAGTTGCTAGACGCAGGTATTGATGTATTTACGACCATAAATATTCAACATTTAGAAAGCCTGAATGATGTGGTGTACCAGATTACGGGCATTCGAGTAAATGAAACGGTACCAGATCGGGTATTTGATCGTATTCGAGACATCCGCTTAATTGATTTACCCGTCAGTGAGCTCATTGAAAGGCTCCACCAAGGAAAAGTCTATGTGCCAGAGCAAGCAAATCTGGCATTACAAGGCTTTTTTAGCATTTCAAATTTAACGGCATTACGTGAACTGGCAATGCAATGCGTTGCTGAACATGTCGATTCAGATTTAAAAGAGAGCTATGCCTCTAAAGGTTTGAAGTCTATCTCGTTGCAAAATGAATTGATGATTGCGATAGATGGGCAAGGCTCTTCTGAATATTTAGTGCGAGCAGGCTGTCGTTTAGCAGAACGTAATGGTGCTACATGGACTGTAGTAAATGTTGCTAAAAGTTTGGACTTTGGACAGAGTTCAGTGGGTTCTTATAAAAAAGAATACATTGAGATTGACCGTGCGTTTGAGTTGGCTCGGCAACTCGGTGGCCGAACCGAGGTTTTATATGGGCCGCGAGTTGCGTCAGTGTTAATGGATGCCGCCGTTGATCGAGGTATTTCCAATCTGGTGATTGGTAAAAGTATTTCACCGTGGTGGTTAAAGTCATTTAAGAAAAATTTAGCTCAGCAATTATTAAATCAAGAAAACTCGATTGCTTTAACCATTCTGCATCCAGAACAGGGTACTAAAAAGATTAATCAGCTCGAAAAGCCTTCATTTTTATCATTAAAAGAAAGTGTTTTTGTTTTAGCTGTGACGTGCGGTAGCATTTTTCTAGCTCACTTCGCCGAAGTTCTATTTGGTATTGAAGACTTCTCTGTCATTTTTATTATTTCTGTTTTAATTGTTGCAACGAAAACCCGAATGCTTGCTGCTGTAGTGGCAGCCTTAATATGTTTTTTGGCTTATAATTTTTTCTTTATTGCACCGCGTTATACTTTTCAGATTTCAGCACATCAAGGGGTGGTCACCGTTGTTGCTTTTTTTGCAGCAGCTTTAATTGCTGGGCGTTTGGCTTCTCAGTTACGCCAGCAAGTTTTATCTTTAAAAGCTGCCAATGCCTACACTACGGTAATGCAAGACTTGGCACGTAAGCTTTCTAGTGCAGTGAATCTTGAAGAAGTCATGCAAACAGGACGTATGACTTTAGAAACACAACTTCAAACTAAAGTGTGGATTTCTATTCGAGATAAGGTAATTTCATCTGATATTGAGCTAAATGATAAAGAAAAAGTAGCCGCAGAATGGTGTTTGAAACACAAGCAGCCATGTGGGCGTTTTACCGATACGCTGAGTCAGTCAAATTGGTGGTTTTTACCACTTTTAGAACAAAAAAATAGCTTAGGTATTGTGGGAATTTACTTTAAGGATGACGTAGTTTCTCTAAATTTTGAGCAAAAGAAACTGACGGAAAGTGTAATTGAATATATTGCACAGGCAGCACTTCGGACCCAATTGGTCAATGAGCTAGAACAAGCAAAAGTCACCAGTGAAACAGAGCGTTTGCGTTCTGCTTTATTATCTTCGGTATCGCATGATTTACGCTCGCCACTTGCTTCTATCATTGGCGCAGCAGACACGCTAGCTAATTTTAAAGCTGATATGTCAGAACAAGACCAGCAAGATCTGCTTGAAACAATTCATTTAGAAGGTGAGCGCTTAGACCGTTATATTCAAAACTTGCTTGATATGACCCGTTTGGGCCACGAAGGTCTAACTTTAAAAAGAGACTGGATTGGCGTAGATGAATTAATTGGTTCGGCAACTCGCCGTTTAAAGCGCTATAAACCAGATACTCAAGTGTCGGTTGAATTACCTGAACAAGCGATTAGTTTATATGTACACCCAGCACTGGTAGAGCAAGCCATTTTTAATGTTTTAGAAAATGCGGCAAACTTTTCACCTCCAGATGAACCAGTCATGATTCGTGCTCATCTTTCATCAGAAGATGAAGTAAAAATAGAAATTGAAGATAGAGGTGCAGGAATTCCTGAAGACGAAAGAAACCGCATTTTTGATATGTTTTACACCATGGAGCGCGGAGACCGTGGAAAATTTGGTACAGGTTTAGGGCTAACAATCGTAAAAGCGATTATTGGTGCTCATATGGGTACAATAGAAGCATTTTCAGGACGCCAAAATAAAGGTACTTTAATTCAAATCAGATTACCCATTCATCCAGTAAAAGAATAAGTTGTAAAGTCATGATAAGTTCAGAAACATCACCTGTAGAAACACGTATTGTGATTATTGATGATGAGCCTCAAATCCGTAAATTTCTAGACATTGCTTTAAGAACTCAAAAATACAAAACCACGCTCTGCGAAACGGGGTACAAAGGCCTAGAGGCTTTGGCAACCCAAGGGGCTGATTTGGTGATTCTAGACTTAGGCTTACCCGATTTAGATGGAAAAGAAGTGCTTCAAGAATTACGTAGCTGGACGAATGTTCCCGTTATTGTGTTATCTGTACGTGCCGATGAGTATGAAAAAGTTGCCTTGCTAGACGCAGGCGCAAATGACTACATGACCAAGCCTTTTAGTGTGCAAGAGCTTTTGGCGCGCATACGTGTCATTCTAAGAAATCAACCGATTCAGCAAGAAGCACATGTGTATGACGATGGTTATCTCAAGGTTGATGTCATGCAACGTTTAGTTTGGATCGAGCAACAGCCAATTACTTTAACTCGAAAAGAGTTTCAACTTTTGACGTTATTAATGCGCTATCAAGGGCAGCTTTTAACACAGCCTCAGCTCTTAAAAGAACTATGGGGGCCAACTCATCAGGAAGATACGCACTATTTACGTATTTTAGTGGGCAAGTTACGTAGTAAACTGGGGGATAACGCAATTCAGCCACGCTATATTGCAACTGAACCAGGTGTTGGGTTACGTTTTTTAGCTAAACAGAAAAATCATTAATTAGATATAAAAAAACCTTAGGGTATTTCTCCCTAAGGGTTTGCAAAGTGGTTTATAGTTTTTTTGCTCTTTTTATTTATATATCCCAATGTTGTTCTGCTTCAGTCATTTGACTGTAAATATTTTGATATTCAGCCTGTTTAACCGTGTACCAATGTTCTACAAAGTCTGCCCCTAAATACCCTTTTAAAATAAGACTTCCTTTAAATATTTTTAAGGCTTCCGGCTGATTGTTGGCTAATAAAATGTGCTCATCTTGAAATTTTAAAAGATGTGCAGGTTTTGGTAGCGGTAACTTATGAGATAAGCCATAAGACGCGCCCGCTAAAATATTCGCTGTAACTAGATAGGGGTTACAGTCAGCTCCAGCAACCCGATATTCTAAGCGTTGATTTTGTACGTCTGAGCATGGAATACGGATTGCGACATTACGATTATTGGTATCCCAATTAGCTTCTAATGGCACGTGATGACCAATTTTAAAACGTCTATAAGAATTAATATTAGGCGCTAAAATCGCCATAGATGCAGGCATTAACTCAATGAGTCCGCTAATCGCGCTCAATAATTTGGCTGCAAGCTCACCTTTTTCTTCTTCTGAGCTAAATATATTTTGATGGTATTGATTCAGCATACTCATATGAAAATGCATACCACTACCAGCCTTTGCCAAGTTTGGTTTCGCCATGAAACAAGCGGTTAAGTCATGCTTTCTTGCAACTTGTTTAACAATTCTTTTTAAGGCATTAATTTGATCGCAGAGTTTTAAAATGTCATGGCTGTGTTGAAGGTTTAATTCATATTGTCCAGGGGATGACTCTGCAACAATAGCGGTAATTTCAATTGATTGTAGTAGGGCTGCTTTTTCAACTTCATCCAGAACTTGTTGGTAATTATTTGGCGCATCTATATCAAAACATTGGTTTTCTATGCAGGTTTCAGACTGATGCTGAGGTGAGAAAAGATAAAACTCTAGCTCGGCAGCCATGACAGGGAAATAATTATTAGCATGTAACTGATTTAATAGTTTTTTTAATATATTACGTGGTTCATAGCGACAGCCAGAACCATCTTCTTCTTGCATGGATAGGTAAAGCTGAGCATTTAATTCTGGGGATAAGGCACTGGGTTGCAAGCTGCCTAAAATGGGCAGGCAAAGTCTATCTGGTTCACCAATATATTTTCCCAGTCCTGTTTCTTCAATCACTTTTCCATCAAGGCTCATGGCATAAACAGAAAGAGGAAAATAACAACCATTAGATAGATTTTTCAAACTCTTAACATCAATACGTTTGCCACGAATATGCCCGTTTAAGTCATGTAGACAAATATCAATGTGCTGAGTGTGAGGATATAAACTTAAATATTCATCAACTTCTTTTAAAAAAAGATCTGCGTTGAAAGTATGATCTTGTGTCGGTGGAATAAAATCATCTGATATTTTAAATGCCTTAAAGTGAGGATCTTTTAAGTTTAAATTTGGGTAAATAAGCGTACTCATTATAAAAAACCTTGGTGGTTATTTAGCTCAAATCCTACCGTAGCCTTTGGCGTTAATCCCGTAAAAAAACAGTAAAATAATAAATAGTTTATTTATAAGTGAATTTAGTTTTTTATATTAATAATCAATAATTTAATTGTCATTTTTATGATAAGGCTTTAAAGTAAAATTAACGTATAAGGGCCATCAAAGAGTTGTCTGATCGTTCATGATTTCGCTTTTAAAAATTAAACATAATTAAGAATTGTGATCCTTAAATTTGGTGAGATGGTCAAACTGCTTTAAACTTAAACGCTTATCCAGTTAAACATTTATGTATAAATCTTGAATAGAGCAAGGCTTATATAGCACATGTACTGGAATTTTATTTTTTGCGTTTTTTTTAATTTTATTTTTGAGTTCTCTTAATATGAAAAATATCGGTTTAGCCATTCTGGCTATCAGCCTCTCGGGTTGTGCTGCAATGAGCGTAGAAGAATGTAAGACTGCAAATTGGTCATTAGTGGGTGAGAAAGATGGTTCGAAAGGTTCTTCGCCACGTTTAGATCAATATTATAAAGCGTGTGGAAAAGCCAATATTGTTCCAGATCAAAAGTCATATGAACGTGGGTATAAAGAAGGCCTAGGTTATTATTGCCAGCCAGCAAATATTTTTTATAACGCTTTAGAAGGTAACGGTAATATTAATGTATGCCCAGTTGAGCAGCGTAATCGTTTAAGACCTTATTATCGAGCAGCTTCCGATTACTACAATGCAAAAGCTGAATATGAGCGTTATGACGAAAAGTTTAAGCAATATTCTGACAGTGCTTATAACGAAAAATTAAAGCCAGAAGAGCGTGAACGTTATCGTAAGCTTTTAAGAGAATTACAAATTGATCGTGACCGTATTAACAGAAACTATTGGAACTCAATTCGAGATATCGAACGCTTCAAATATGATCATGGATTAAAATAATATTTTAAAAAAGGATTGATCTGAATGAGATCAATCCTTTGTTTTTTTTAAAGATAATAACTCGTTTTTGTCATTAACTTTGAAATAGCAGTCATTGTGATTTTTACTGCATATGGTAATTCAACACCACCTGCTTCAAGTGCAGTATGACGGTGATGCAATTCATCTTCATTCATTTGCTCTAGAATTTTGCGCGAGCGTTCATCTTGAGCTGGTAACTGGTTTAAGTGATCTTGCAAATGTAGACTAACTTGACGTTCAGTTTCAGCAACAAAACCTAAGCTATATTTATCACCTGCAATACCGGCAAGAGCACCCATACCATATGAAAGGCCATACCAAATCGGGTTCAATAAGCTTGTATGACTATTTAGCTCTTTTAAACGGTCTTCACACCAAGCTAAATGGTCTTGTTCTTCAATCGCTGCCTGTTGCATTTCGCGGCGTACATTTGGCAATTTCGCTGTCAATGCTTGCCCATGATAAAGTGCTTGAGCACACACTTCACCACTGTGGTTAACACGCATTAAACCTGCAACATGGCGGGCATCTTCTACACCAAGTTTTGCTTCTACTGTTTCAGCTGGATTTTGGCGCTGCGCTGCTGTTGCACCCGGAACAAGACTACGTAATGCTTGATCAAAAGAGTTAATAAGTTGATCAATTCCAGTATAGTGGCGCATAAATTAGTCCTCTAAAGAAAGGTGGGCTGTGGCAAGCATTGGTTTTAGTCTAGCGAGAAGCCAGATACTAAAGATTGCACTAAGTACAGCTGTAATAATAAATAGTATTTTAATATCAATTTTTAAAACACTTAAGATTAAGATTGAAAAAATTGCAGAAGAAACCATAAAAACGGCATTTAGGATGTTATTCGCTGCAACAACACGTGCACGATGTGAACGTGGTGAATAAGCTTGCATCATGGCATATAGGGGAACAATATAAAAACCACCGCTAATTCCCAATAAAGTCACAGCAATCATGACATGGTAGTAAACCCAGCCTTGGGTAAAAACATCTTTTAACGTAAGTAATGCCCCGGTTCTTTCTGGTACAAAAGCTAAACTGGCAGCAAGGTAGAGCGCAAAAACAGTAAGACCAATTGCACCAATCGGCACCATTTTAATATTAATTTCCGAACCACCAATTTTGCGGCAAAGAAGAGAACCCACACCAATACCGACTGAAAAGAAAGTCAGTAACAGGCTAACGACATTTTCTGATGCATGAAGGTTTTGCTGGGTAAGCTGCGGAATTTGAGTTAAATAAGTTGCGCCATAAAACCAGTACCAAGAGTTGCCTAGCAAAATTGTGAATACTAACGGTAAGCTTTTGGCATATTTGATGGTTTGGAAACTGGTACGAATGAAATTCCAGTCAATCTTTAAGTCAGGTGCAGCAACTTTTTGCGGCAAAATGAAGCGACTAAATAAATAGCCTATGCAAGCAATAGCCACTACGGTGATACTAATCCACAATAAATTCCCATCTGATGAGGCAATTACGGCACCACCCAAGATCATTCCGAATAAGATGGCCATGGATGTACCAGACTGAAACAGGGCATTGCCAGACATGAGTTCATGTGGTTTTAAGATTTCTGGCAAAATGGCATATTTAATAGGACCAAAGAAAGTTGAATGTGTGCCCATCAAAAATAGGGCTAAAAGAAGCAACCATAAATGCCCCAATAAAAAACCGGCAGAACCGATGAGCATAATAATGATTTCTAAAATTTTTATGCCACGGACAAGTTGTGAACGTTCATACTTATCAGCAATTTGTCCGGCAGTTGCTGAAAAAAAGAAATATGGCAAAATAAACAACAATGCTGCTAAATTATTGAGTGTGCTTACTGGGGCAGATTGTTGCTGAATCCAACCATAAGTAATGACTAACAATAAAGCTTGCTTATAAACATTGTCATTTAATGCGCCAAAAAACTGGGTAAAAAACATCGGTACAAACCGACGTGATGTCATCAGGGATTCATCTTGTTTCATCATGTGCAAGCTTCATTGAGTTTTATAAAAAAATGTGACGGAGTGTTAATTTGCATCTAAAACCATGTATGATATTTTTAACGCTTGATTAAATGAAAAATCAATGGTTTTGAGTGAGTTTTGTCCTCATATTGGTGCGTTTATTAAAAAATAAGTTTAGAGTTTTTCATGCCTTCTAAAATTAAGTTTAAACAGTCAACTCTTTCTCACTCTATGCATTTAATCTTAAAAATGCAGAGTATACCTAAACTTATTTGTAGCAGCTTATTATTAAGTTTATGTGTTACTCCTTGTTATGCTCAAAGTTCGGCTGAGACCGTTACACCAGAAGCAAACCAGACGGTAACAGATTCATTGGTACAACAAACTAATACAAATAACCCAAGTGATGTTCCAATTACCGATGTCGCTACTCTTGTAACTCAAGCACAGCAACAACAAGATAGCTTGGCTATATTGCAACAACAAGAACAATTTCCGAATCAGATTGAAGAATTTAAGCCAATTACGCTTGATAATCTTGAAGACTTACCTGTTATGCCTGTTGATCAGAATATGGCAAATGAAATTTATCAGGTAGCCGAAGAGGCAAAAAACGAGGCTCAAAACTTCCAGAATGGTACGCAAAAACAACCGGAAATGGTGGTGAATGACGCATCACAAGCAGAATTACATGAAATTAATCAGGCCCCTGTAAATATTGACCAGCTCATGCATGAGATTCAATCTGATAGTAAGATTGTGGTTGAAGCCAATGAAACAGGAAAAACTTTACCTGAGCTTACTGCTGCCGTTGAAGAACCACCCGAAGAAAAAGGTTTCTTTAGACGTATATTCAATAAAATCCGTCCACCTCGGGTAATTCCAATGGAGCAGATACCCCGTATTACTGCTGAGGTTACGGGTGCGCCAGATGATTTAGCTAAAAATATCAAAGGTAAATTATCTACATTTACCCAAGAATCATTTGAAGATTTTAATGCAGCGCTACCGCAACTTAGGAGCTTAAGTAATCAGGCTGCTCAAGCTGTAGGCTATTACAATGCTGAGTTTCGTTTTGAAAAGTTAAGTGCCAGTCGCGTACGCGTTAATGTAACGCCAAATGAACCAGTACGGATTAATGAACAAAACATTGAATTTACTGGTGCTGGTGCAAAACAGCCACAATTTCAGGTCATTCGTTTAGTTCCTGACCAAGATGTAGGTGATATTTTTAATCATGGCCTTTACGAAACCACAAAAAGCCGAATTGTCGATGCTGCATCGGATAATGGTTATTTTGATGCGTATTGGCGTTTACATGACGTAAAAGTGAGCCAACCTGAAAATAAAGCGGATATTAATCTCAAGTATGAGACTGGTGAGCGTTATAAGCTTGGTAAGGTTGAGTTTCGCATGAGCGATCCATCAAAACCATTACCTTTAAATATGAATATTCTTGAAAGCATGGCACCATGGAAAGAGGGTGATGACTATGCTTTTTGGCGTGTAAATGTTTTAGCAAATAACCTGACTAACTCACGTTATTTTAACTATACCTTGGTCGATTCAATTAAACCAGACCCAATTGAAAAACCACTTGAGTTACCACCCGATTTACAAGCGTTGGTCGATCAGCAGAATGTTGATATTGACGAATCGAAGCTGCTTCCTTTAGAGCAACAACAACTTGCCAAAGCACGCCAGTTGGCGTCCTCAAGTAAAGAAGTGACACAAAATGTGGTAGATGAAAAACAATTTGCCGGAACTGAAAGTGTACAAGCCGCACCCGCATCTTTAAAAGCTGCAACTGTACAGCATGAAGAACAAGAGTCTGAACAAGACCGTTTACAGGCTCAAGCTCGGGAAGAAAAACGTATACCAGTGATTGTGACGTTAAATGCCGATAAACTAAATAGTCTGGAAACAGGTATTGGTTACGGTACCGACACTGGCGCCCGTTTACGTAGTCAATATAGACGTTCGTTTGTAAATAAATACGGTCATTCATTTGATGCAAACTTGGAGCTTTCCCAAATTCGTCAATCTATAGATGGGCGCTATAGTATTCCTTATAAACATCCGTTAAATGATTACTTTAATATTGTGGGTGGTTACGAGCGTGAGACGAGGGATGATATTGGTCCGGATGTAAGCTTACTTACAGAATCGGCAGTTTTAGGGGGTGAGCGAGTTATTAAAAAACCACTCGGAAACTGGCAACATACTATTGGGGTACGTTATCGTCTCGACCGCCTAACTCAAAAGGGGAATGTGGATATCTCTGAGCTACCAGATGCATTTAAAACTGCTGCATCAGAGCAAGAAGCATTATTATTTAGTTATGAGACCTCTAAAACTTCAAGTAATACACGCTTAAACCCGACCAAAGCTTTTAAACAAACTTATAAATTAGAATTAGGTAGTGAAAGTTTACTTTCAGATGCCAATATGGCGATTGCAACTGCGGGTTGGAGATTTATTTATTCTTTAGGTGAAAATGATGACCATCAGTTTGTTGGGCGGTCCGATTTTAGTTATATTTTTACCGATGAGTTTGATAAAGTTCCATACAATTTAAGATTCTTTACTGGTGGTGACCAGACAATTCGTGGTTTTGATTATAAAAGTCTTTCTCCAGAAGATAATGGATATAAGATTGGTGGACAGGCTCTAGCAGTAGGCTCTTTAGAATATAACTATCAATTCAAAGAGGGTTGGCGAGCAGCTGTTTTTTCTGATTTTGGTAATGCTTACGATAAGAGTTTTAGTAATCCGACGGCCTATAGTGTGGGTGTTGGTATTCGTTGGAAGTCCCCAATTGGACCAATTCGTTTAGACGTGGCTTCTGGTATTTCTGATGATAACCATCCGATTCGTTTGCATTTCTTTATTGGTCCACAACTTTAAAAATAAAATTTTATTAGGTTTATTTTATGGCGGAAGTAGAACAGCAGCCCACTTCGGCACCTAGCTCTCCTAAGAAGCGACGTATTTTGCGTAGCTTCTTGCTGACAATCTTGATCATACTTTTATTACTTGTTGCTTCCATCATTATTATGATGTCGACTGACCGTGGAAGTCGTTTTTTATTAGATCGTGTTTTACAAGCTCAGCAAGTCATTAAATACGAGTATGAGGGGGGTAATTTACTCAGGGGAATTATTCTTAAAAATATTATTGTTCAGTTAAAAGAAGTTGACGTTACTTTAGATAGAGCTGATGTCCGTTTAGGGTGGCGTTCTTTAATATTAGAAAAAGAAGTGCATTTGAGCAATGCAGATGTCCGTAACTTAGTTATTATTAACAAAGCTCCGCCATCGGATAAGCCATTTGAGTTTAAACCCATTAAATTACCATTTGTGCTTCGTGTAGATGTTGGAGATGTTGATCATTTAGAAATTAAAAATTCAGGTTCTGTCGTAAATTTCCATGATGTTCATTTAAATGATGCTTTGTGGTCAGAGACAAAACTGAAATTTGAAAATTCAAGTATGGATATGGGGTATCTTTCTGTTCATAACGCAACAGGAAATATGGACTTTAGCGGCAAATACCCACTGAATGCGACTGCAGATTTAAGAATTCCTTCTTTAAAAAGTTTAAACATCCAAAATATTAAGGTGGCAGCGCGGGGTAGTTTAGATACCTTGCAAGCCGGTGTAGCAACGACAACACCAGATTTATTAACAGGTTGGGTTGTTTTACATCCTGTTCGTCATGAAGTGCCTATGCAAGGTGCATTGTTACTCAAAAATTATCACTTGCCTTTACTGGTTGAGCAAAAATTATTTGCTAAAAACGGTGTAATTAAATTTCAGGGTGATATTAAGCAACTCAACTTAGCACTTGAGACAGATTTAAAAGGGGAGAATTTACCTGAAGGCCAGTACAACGCCTTAATGAATACTGATCTGGTTCATCAGTTGAATATTACTGATTTTAACGGGCAGGTCATGAAGGGTGCAGTTAATCTTAAAGGATTAGTGAACTGGAAAGATCATGTCACTTGGGACATCAAAGGTCGCCTAGATCATGTTAATCCTAAAGACAAAGCTATTCCACAGGTCGTTCAGGATTTCTTGCCGCCAAGTCTAGATGCAGCCGTTTCTTCAACTGGTTCTTTGGAAAAAGGTACGGAAGTATTTGCCAATGTAGACTTTGACCGCTATGAATCTTGGAAACTTAAACTAAACCAAGCACCTGAAAAGAATAAGAAGCCACAACCTATGTTTATGAATGTGGCTTGGGCAAATATAGATCGTGCTATGCCATATATAGGTTGGTTAAGTAGTGATAGTGGTCAAGTTGATTTGACTTTGCGAGATGGTCAGCAAGATATTAAAGTTTCGACAAAAGTATATCAGCATGAACAGACCTTATTACCGGCTGGACAATATTTAGCAACTTTGAATGTTAAAGATAATATTCTTAATGTTCCTAGTTTTAGTTTTGCGGCTCAAAAGGGTAGCCTCACAGGTCAGGCCAAAGTCTTATTACCAAGTGAAAAACGTCAGCTGGCATGGAATGCATTATTAAATGCAAAAGACTTTAATCCACAAAGTATACATACAGCGGCGCCAGTTAACTTGCTCAACGGATCAATTAAAGCCAGCGGTTTTGCAAAGCCAAATCAACAAATTATTCAGCTTGAAAAAATTGATTTAAAAGGTCGCTTGGCTCAAGCAGGTCAAGAAATGGTTGCGCTAGCTGGAAAAAGTACAGCAGCTTTATTATTTAATGATGTTAAAGCTGGTGGCGGTTTTAAAGGCTTTGCGGTCAATTATGACGGATCTTTAAAAGCGCTTAATCAAGCTAATGGACTATTAAAGTTTTCTATTGCAGGTACCCCAGAATTTATCCGAATTAGTCAGTTACAACATGATGGTGTTGCTGGGAAAATCTATGCGACTGGGGCATTAAATTTAAAAGACCGTATTGCTTGGGATATTAATAGCTCGTTAGTACGCTTTAAACCTCAATATTTTGCCTCTAGTGTAAAAGGCGAAATTTCAGGAAATGTAAAAACACAAGGCATCTGGTCTGACAAGTTAAAGCGTATTGATATTCAACAATTGAACCTTGCGGGTTATTTGAATAATAAGCCAGTCAGAGGTAAAGGTAACTTATCCATACTTATGGATTCGAACCAAAAAGGTTTTTTACCTCAGCAATTTGAGGCAAATAATCTATTTTTAGTTTATGCACAAAACCAGTTGCAGGCGACTGGTAATGCACAGAATTTAAAAATTAAGCTGAATGCACCTGCGCTTTATGAGTTGTATCCGGGTTTAAGTGGACGTGCATATGGAGACTTGAGTGTCCAATCTCAACCGCGTTTGAAAGCTACGGCTAATATTGCGGTTGATAATTTTGCATTTAATACATTAGTCAGTATTAAAAAACTTCGTATCCAGGGTGAATTGCCTACTTCCGAAACAACACCAACTCAGTTAACAGCAAAATTAGACAATTTACGTAGTGGTAGCCGTCAAATTCAGTCTGCTGAGGTGAATTTAACAGGAACAAGAAAAGCACATTTATTAAAAGTGCAAGGAAATAATAATGTTTCTAAATTCTATGTTCAGTTAGCAGGTGGATTTAATGCGAAGAATGATTGGTTAGGGCAAATTCAAAAAGGAAGTTTTGATTCACGCCGAATTCGTCTAGCACAAAATCAAAATGCACCAGTTGTTTTCTCATCGGCACGTTCTGAATTATATGTTGGGCAACATTGCTGGCAAAGTACAAATAGTCAGTTGTGTCTTGACCAGCCTGTGCGTGTGAGTAAAGCACAAGGTAATATTTCATTTGTTACTCAGAATCTAGATTTAGGTGATTTTGCTGCGTTCATGCCGGAAGGTTTGGCTATGACTGGCCAACTTAATGGTTATGCTAAAGCCTCTTGGGTAAATGGCGGGCATCCTAAGCTTGATGCACGCTTAGTGACCAGAAAAGGTGAACTGGGCTTAGCAGCGGAAGACCCGCAAGATCCACCGACTACTTTGGCTTATGATGAACTGAGTGTAATTGCGAAAAGTATTTCAGAAGGCTTATTGTTCCGTGTCGATGTAAAAACACCTGATATTGGTACAGGATATGCGAATGTTATTATTAATCCATACCAATCATCTATGCCGATGCATGGAGAGGTAGCTTTTAACGATGTACAGTTAAAAGTGTTAAAACCATTCATTCAAGATGTACGTTCAATGAGTGGTACCTTAGCCTTAGCTGGCAAAGTGAATGGTACTTTGACCCAGCCACAGTTTACGGGCGAAATGCGTTTGAAAAACGGGGCGATCAGTATGATTTCCCTGCCGGTTAATTTAACCAATGTACAGGTGTATTCATCTATTCGTCAGGACATGGCAACAATTGATGGTGCATTCAATAGTGGACAAGGTGTAGGGTTACTTAAAGGTAGTTTTGACTGGAAAAATGCACCGCGTCTACAGTTAAACTTAAAAGGTGATAACTTACTTGTACGTCAAGCTCCATTAATTACGGCCATTGCAAATCCGAATTTGACACTTGATATGTATCCTTTTGATAAGCGTTTAAGCTTGAAAGGATCAGTAGATGTTCCTCGTGCACGTATTTCAATGCCTGAAACAACTGCACCGGTGGTTAACACATCTTCAGATGTTCGTATTGTTCGCCAAGGTCAGGACCCACTTGCAATTTTACGTGCGGCAAAACCGTGGGATATCCGTGCAGATATCTCGGTAAATATTGGCAATCAAGTCATCTTCCAAGGCTTTAACAGTAATATTCCTTTAGTGGGACGTTTGAATTTAACTCAACGCGGTTATGAAACGGCAATGCGAGCAATGGGTGCTATTGGTGTAAGTCAAAAAGTGAAAATTGAGGCCTATGGTCAAAGCCTAGATTTAAACCGTGCAATTGCCCGTTTTAATGGTCCATTAGCAAACCCGACGTTAGATATTGATGCGAATAAAAATGTTCAGGGTAGTATGGTTGGGGTTCGTGTCACTGGTACTGCTTCATCACCAAACATTCAAGTTTATAATGATGCAGGCCTTTCTGAGCAAGAGGCATTAAATGCACTCGTGACAGGGCGTATTAATGAAGGTGCAAGTGGTTTAAGTAATGCAGAAGGCTTTAAATCTGATGTGAACAATACAATTGCTGCTGCCGGTATTAGTATGGGCTTGGGTGGTACTCGTGCTTTAACGAATCAAATTGGACGTACTTTTGGTTTGAGTGGTCTTGCATTAGATGCTCAAGGTACAGGGGATGATACTCAAGTAAGTTTAACTGGGTACATTACACCTGATTTATTTATTCGTTATGGTGTGGGAGTGTTTACTCCAGTCAATAAACTGACGTTGCGTTATCAAATGAACCGCCGTTTGTATTTGGAAGCAAGTCAATCTTTAGAACGAGCAATAGATTTATTCTATAACTGGCGATTCTAAACGCTTTAAGAACACTAAAAACCGAGATGAAAACATCTCGGTTTTTTATTGAAGTTGGGCAAAAATAAAGACATATAAGTAGAATTTTTGCAAAGTCTGCCAGATTCAGTATGATGTGGGCAGCATAGTCTGTGTAGAGTAATGATGAAAAAAGTTTTATTTGTTTTAATGGGCATGTTAATAGTCGGCTGTACAGAAAAAAAGCCTTTAACACCTGAAGAGCAATGGCATGGCTATTGTACAAGTGTGGGGAATGCAGCAAGAAGTATTCTGTTTGATCGTCAGCAAGCAATTGAAAAGTCTCAAGCCATTGAGCATGCTAATAAAATTGAAGACGAAATTACGAAAAAATTCATCTTTAATATTATTGAAAAAGTTTACGCCATTCCACAAGACGAATTAAAAACGAATCCAGAAGCCTTGCAAGAAAAGATTAGAAAACAAATGACAGATGAGTGTTTGGTTACCCCACATGACAAAATGCCAAACTACAAAAAATTCTAAGTGTATAAGACATCGTCAAACACTCCACTAAGGTGGAGTGTTCTTTTAACTTAAAATACCGCATGATAAATCCATTATTAAGATCATTATTTATACACGGGTATTTAGTTACAAAATAATGGGCATCACGGAGAAACACCCCGCGCTCATTAACTTTTGGCTTGAACTCTAGTAAAATTTTGTAGTCCATATTACTTGTGAAGCTTTGTGAAAGCTGGAATTTACAAGTAATTTTTTAAAAAAAGAGGAATGAACACCGTGCTAGAAGCTTACCGCCAACACGTTGCTGAACGTGCCGCACTCGGAGTCCCACCGAAGCCACTTGATGATGCTCAAACTGCTCAACTTGTTGAGTTATTAAAAAACCCACCGGCAGGTGAAGAAGCATTCTTGGTTGATTTGCTTGAAAACCGTGTTCCTGCAGGTGTTGACCAAGCAGCTTACGTAAAAGCAGCTTTCTTGGCAGCGATTGCAAAAGGCGAAGCGACATCTCCGCTAGTTTCTAAAGAACGTGCAGTTTATTTACTAGGTACGATGCTTGGTGGCTATAACGTAGCGCCTTTAGTTGAGCTTCTGGATGATGCTGAATTAGGTAGCTTGGCTGCTGAAGCTTTGAAAAAAACATTACTTGTATTTGATGCGTTCCATGACGTAGCTGATAAAGCTAAAGCTGGCAATGCAAATGCAAAAGCTGTTTTACAATCTTGGGCTGATGCTGAATGGTTCACTAGTCGTAAAGATGTACCAGAAGAAATCAAAATCACTGTGTTCAAAGTAACAGGTGAAACAAACACTGATGACTTGTCTCCAGCTCAAGACGCATGGAGCCGTCCAGACATTCCATTGCATGCAAATGCAATGTTGAAAAATGAGCGTGATGGTATCAACCCTGAAAAACCAGGTGAAGTTGGTCCATTAAGCCAAATTAAAGAACTCATTGCTAAAGGCAATCAAGTTGCTTATGTTGGTGACGTTGTTGGTACAGGTTCATCTCGTAAATCTGCAACAAACTCTGTTCTTTGGTTCTTTGGTGATGAAATCGCTCACATTCCAAACAAAAAAGACGGTGGTGTGTGCTTAGGCGGTAAAATCGCTCCGATCTTCTTTAACACAATGGAAGATGCAGGTGCATTACCAGTAGAGATCGATGTTTCTAACATGAACATGGGTGACGAAGTTACTCTTAAAATCGATCATGCTGCTGCAAAAGTCACTGCGTTCAAAAATGGCGAACAAATCGCTGAGTCTGAACTTAAAACTCCAGTACTTTTAGATGAAGTACGTGCTGGTGGTCGTATTAACTTGATCATTGGTCGTGGCTTAACTGCTAAAGCACGTGAAGCTTTAGGTTTAGCTCCATCTACATTATTCCGTACTCCAGTACAACCGGCTGACACTGGTAAAGGTTTCACTTTAGCTCAGAAGATGGTTGGTCGTGCATGTGGTCTACCAGAAGGTCAAGGTATCCGTCCAGGTACTTACTGTGAACCTAAGATGACTACAGTTGGTTCTCAAGATACAACTGGTCCTATGACTCGTGATGAGTTAAAAGACCTAGCTTGCTTGGGCTTCTCTGCTGACTTAGTAATGCAGTCTTTCTGTCACACTGCTGCTTATCCAAAGCCAGTTGACGTACAAATGCAACATACACTTCCAGACTTCATCATGAACCGTGGTGGTGTATCTTTACGTCCAGGTGACGGTATTATCCACTCTTGGTTAAACCGTATGCTTCTTCCAGATACAGTAGGTACTGGTGGTGACTCGCATACTCGTTTCCCAATTGGTATTTCATTCCCAGCAGGTTCTGGCCTTGTAGCTTTCGCTGCTGCAACTGGTGTAATGCCACTTGATATGCCTGAATCAGTTCTTGTTAAGTTCAAAGGTAAAATGCAGCCTGGTATCACTTTACGTGACCTTGTACATGCGATTCCTTACTATGCAATCAAAGAAGGCGATCTTACTGTTGAGAAAAAAGGTAAGAAAAACATCTTCTCTGGTCGTATCTTAGAAATCGACTTAACAGAAATGGAAACTGACTTAACAGTTGAGCAAGCATTCGAACTTTCTGATGCTTCTGCTGAACGTTCAGCTGCTGGTTGTGCAATCACACTTTCTGAAGAGAAAGTTGCTGAGTACTTACGTTCTAACATCACAATGCTTAAGTGGATGATTTCACAAGGTTATGGTGATGCACGTACGATGGCTCGCCGTGTTGAAAACATGGAAAAATGGTTAGCAAACCCAAGCTTACTTAAAGCTGATGCTGATGCTGAATACACTAAAGTGTATGAAATTGACTTGTCAGAAATCAAAGAACCTATCCTTTGCTGCCCGAACGATCCAGATGATGCGAAACTTCTTTCTGACGTTCAAGGCGACAAAATTGATGAAGTATTCATCGGTTCTTGTATGACTAACATTGGTCACTTCCGTGCTGCTGGTCAGTTACTTGAGAAAGTACCAAGCGGTTCATTAACAACTCGTTTATGGTTGGCTCCACCAACACGTATGGACGAACATCAGTTAATGGAAGAAGGCTTCTATAACACTTATGGCCGTGCTGGTGCGCGTACAGAAATGCCTGGTTGTTCATTATGTATGGGTAACCAAGCACGTGTTGCGCCGAACACAACTGTTGTTTCGACTTCTACACGTAACTTCCCTAACCGTTTAGGCCAAGGTTCTAACGTTTACTTAGCGTCTGCTGAGCTTGCATCTGTTGCTGCTGTACTTGGTAAATTACCAACTCCGGAAGAATACCAACAATATGCAGCTCAAATTGACAGTATGTCTGCTGACATCTACAAATATTTGAATTTCGACCAAATGGGCGAATATACAAATGCTGCTGATAAAGTAGATACTAAGAAAATTGCTGCTGCTCAGTTGACTTAATAGGTCGATTTAGTACAAAAAAGGAGCTGATTATTCAGCTCCTTTTTATTTTAATGAGAATTGGTACATATTTTAATTCTTAAAATAATAAATTAATCATGTTTTATTCTAATAAAATGTAAAAATAAATATAACGCTAGATATTAAAGAAGATTTTGTTTTAAAATATTTGTATGAACTTAAAAATAATTAAAAAGAACATGGGTATTTTATATATGGAATTTAAAAATGCTAAAGACAATTGTTGAATTTAAATTTGATGATTATCAGCTATATGATCAAAATTTATCAGCAGAAGACGGGAATACTTTAGTACAGAAAACTGAAGATATTGCACAATATATTTATAGTATATTAAAAAATAGATATCACTTAAATATTGAGTTAAATGCTGAGCGTTGGGGCTGGGAAATAGAAGTGCCATTACCTGAGATTACGATGTATATCGGTATTAGCGTTTATGAAGAATACAGTAATGGTTTTGCAATATTCATTTCACCAAATACACCAATTTTAAGAAGATTTCTTTTTAGAAAGTTAGATATTACTCACCATATTATGTTGCTACAAAATTATATTAATGTCATTTTGAAGTCCCATGCCGGTATATATGATGTGCAATGGTGGGAGGAAAATGAGTTTAGATATGTTGCAGCGCATTAAAATATAATTAGTAAATATGAAATATTATTTATGATTGTTTAGCTAATACAATTAATAAAATATTTTATTGGCCGCAATAGTGGTGAATTTACGTATGTGAGCTTAATATATGTTCAATATAACGTGGTTCAGATCCGTATGCGAATTTTAGCATGGAAGACAGTACGTCGGTTCTTCTATAACAACCTTCATAATCATGATTACGAAACGACAGTAAGTCGATGTATTAACTACTTTTTAGTTTTCTTAATTATTGGGAATGTAGTTGCTGTATTACTAGAAACAGTAAATGATCTGTATTACAGCTACCGTATATGGTTTGACTACTTTGAAAATGTCTCAATTGCAATTTTCAGTATTGAATATCTCTTACGGCTCTGGAGTATAGTCGAGCGTGATCCGACACAAGCTGCATGGAAGCAGCGTTTAGCATGGATGAAAAGTGGTGAAGCACTGATTGACCTCATGGCAATTTTGCCTGCGTATCTAAATTTCTTTGTACGAATAGATCTTCGTATGTTAAGAATTTTACGGTTACTCCGATTATTAAAATTAACTCGTTATTTCATCTCATTGCAAATATTGCTATGTGTGATTAAGCGAGAAAAAGGTTCTTTTCAGGCAGTGATTTTTATTTTAATCATTATGATTATTATGACTGCCTCTGGTATTTATGTCGTTGAGAATAAAGCACAACCGGAAGCTTTTAGCTCTATTCCTAAAGCAATGTGGTGGGCGGTTGTGACTTTAACTACAGTCGGATACGGCGATGTCACACCAGTAACTAGTTTAGGAAAGTTATTGGGAGCCTTAATTACAATTCTAGGGGTAGGGATTGCTGCTTTACCGGCTGGTATTTTAGCTTCTGGTTTGGCCAATGAACTTAACCAGCGTAATCAGCGCCTTGAACAAGAGTTCCGTGAGTTACTTCAAGTGCGTGGTATTGATATCATGCATGATGAAGTTGAAATAGAACGTATTCGACAAAAAGTAGGGCTACCAAAAGAACAAGCGCATAATCTGATTATTCAAATTATGCGCGAAAAAGTATTAGAAGAGAAAGAAGCTGTTAGAGAGAAGAAATGTTATTGCCCGCACTGTGGTGAAAAGTTAACAGATTAGAGACTCAACGAAAGCCTGATCATACTCAGGCTTTTTGAGTTGCTTTTTCTACAGCAAATGCAATGAGTAAGATAATAAGGCCACCAAGGCTCAGTACAAAACCTACCCAGATTGGTGCAATCCAACCCATCTGATGGCTCAGTACCCAACCACCTAAAAAAGCGCCTAATGCATTAGCAAGATTAAAGGCGGAGTGGTTAAGTGAAGCTGCTAGCGTTTGTGCATCACCTGCAACATCCATGAGGCGTGTCTGTAAAGCCCCACCTAAACCCATAACGGTTAGGCCAATTAAGAATAAAGAGCCAATTGCGCTATAGATATTACTCATTAGAAAGCTTGCGACTACAAATGCGATCGCTGAGCTGATGAGTACGCCTACAATAGTTTTATTGAGGTTTTTATCTGCAAGCCAACCCGCAGCTAAACCACCAATCACCATCCCGATGCCCCACAGCGCTAATGCAATAGGAACAATCTGGATATTAACTTTAGTGTATTCAGTGAGAATTGGTGAGACATAGCTATATACCGAGAACATACCCCCAAAGCCAATTGCGCCGACTGCAAGGGTTAACCACATATTTATATTTTTAAGCCCAGCTAATTCTGTTTTTATGCTGGCAGTAGCTTGAACTGGAATATTCGGTACAAAGCAAGCTACAGCAATTAAAGTAAAGAATGCGATCGTTGCTGAAAATTCAAAACCTGCTCTCCAGCCAAAATGTTGACCTAACCATGTTGCTAAGGGTACGCCAATAACGGTAGCAACGGTCAGTCCCATCATCATTTGCGCAACTGCTGAAGCTCTTCGTGAAGGGCCTGCGAGTTCAGCCGCGACTAAAGCGCCGACACCAAAATATGCGCCATGAGGTAAACCTGCAATAAAACGGGAGACTAAAACGGTTTCTGGGGTATGTGCTAAAGCTGTGCATGCATTGGCAATACCATAAAACAGCATGAGGCAAAGCAATAGGGTCTTTCTAGGTACTTTGGCACCCAAAATGGCAATAATAGGGGCACCAATAACAACACCTAATGCATAAGCACTAATAAAATGCCCAGCTTCAGGTACTGTAATCTTTAAATTGTGTGCAATTTCCTGAATAAGACCCATTGCGACAAATTCTGTAGTGCCAATACAGAAACCGCCTACTGCAAGAGAAAAAATTGCCAAGAAGAGTGAGTAATGTCGAGGGGAAGAAGAAGGGGATTGGGGTGACGCCATAATAAATTAATAAAAGGAAACTCAAAAAAGAAAGTATAAGGGAAAAGAGACCAAAATAATAAAAAACTAGAATCTCGAGAGGAAGTTTGCACATTTAAAACCGGAATATTTTATCTATACATTCCAGCAAGGTTATTCAAAGTGGGTGAAAGTAGGTCGTGCATTTGGGCATGGGGTTGCAGATGTTGCCTCAATAGGTTTATGGGAAGTATTTGGAACTCCAGCTGAAGCATACTTTAATGGTAAAGAAACAACTTATGAAGTGACTTATGGTGAAGATGATTTAGTAAAAAGTTATAAGCTCATTGACTTTAATCAAGCTTTTCCAAAAGTAAAAGAACAATGAGAAAATGAAAGAGGCCACTTGGCCTTTTTCTTTTTATATAAAAATCTTTAACTTAAATTTTTTAATGATAATAAGAATTATTTTTATTTGTGTATAATACATTTGCTTATGATTTGTCTGTAAAAATTTAAATTTTCCTAATAAGGATCCAGAAATAATGAATAGATTATTAGTAACATCACTTGTTTTTGTATGTAGTTACAGCCTTGCTCATGAACCTTATGTTGCGCCATTAGCGTATAAAACTGAGCAGACACAAGTACCTGTAGTAGCTGGTTATGCTGAAGAAGCACTAAATAGTGAATACGCTTTAAAAGATGCCAAGCTTACCGTCATTACCCCTAAACAAGAGCCTAAAGTTATTAATGCTGAAGCCCTACATAAATCTGTAACTGTTTTCGATGTTGCTTTACCGGAAGACGGTACATATATTCTGCAAACTCAGGCGAGTTACCCTTTAAAATACGTATATGATCAAAAGGAGTGGCATTTATTTTTTGATTTACCAGCAGATAAAGCTCCGCCAAGAAAAGAGCGTGACTATCTAATTCCTGCTGATCTTAAAACTAAAAAAATTAAAACAGAGGAAGTAACAAGAGAATGGGTGTTACAAAGTTATCTTTCAAAAGGTAAAGTTTCAGATATTCAACTTCCAAATACACCAGTTAAAGTTAATTTTTCTGTTCATCCTAACCAGCTTAAAGTTACCCAAGCAGTTCAGCTAACCATAAGTGAAAAAGGCCAGAACCTACCTTATGCTGAAATTAATTTAAGAGAAAAAGGTGCAACTGATAAACAAGTACTACATTTTAAAGCTGATGATAAAGGACAAGTTGAACTTAAATTTCCAAAAGCTGGAGAATATTTAATGGAAGTCACAGCTCCAGTGGATTTAAAGTTAAAGCCTAAAAATCAAAATTATACGATTGTTAGCTTACAAGTTACCGAGTAAGAATATTCTCATTTTATAAAAAATAGATCTGAATGGGTCTATTTTTTATTTGTTAGTAAACTTCATATGTAATTAACAAAAACTTATGTTGAGACAAATTAATTAATTTTGTGATAAGATGAATGGTATTCATTAGTGATGATTTATCTCCGTTAACTCTGTTTAGTAATAAACAAGAGATAACTTAAAAATTTATAGATAAATTTATGTATTCAGGCTTGTGCCCATGTTAGAAATTCGACACCTTAAAACTTTAGTTGCTTTACGTGAACATGGTTCACTGGTCGCTGCAGCTAATGACCTATGCTTAACGCCCTCGGCTATTTCTCACCAATTAAAAGAATTAGATCATTGGTATGGGGTAGAGGTGGTTAATCGCCGCAGTCGACCTGTTAGTTTTTCTAATGTAGGACAGCGCCTACTTAAGTTAGCTGATGATGTATTGCCGCAAATTCAGATTACTCAGAGTGATATTACACGTATTGTGCACGGACAAACGGGCAGAATTATTTTTTCATCTGAATGTCATAGCTGTTTTGACTGGCTAATGCCTTTACTTAATCAGTATCGTCAGCAATATCCAGACGTCGATTTAGACTTTGCTTCGGGGTTTGAAGCGAATCCACATGAACTTTTACAAAATGCTGAGTTTGATTTACTTATTACAGCCGATCCGATCGCACTAAAAGGAATCGAATACTTCCCGATTTTTGAATATGAGTCGCGTTTGGTTTTATCAAATACTCATCGATTGGTGCGTGCTGAAAATATTACTGTTCAGGATCTCGCAGAAGAGGTTCTTATTACTTACCCGGTTGATAAGCACCGTTTAGATATCATGTCGAAACTGTTTATACCTGCAAATATTCAACCAAAACAAATCCGAACAACAGACTTAACGCAAATGCTTATTCAACTTGTTGCGAGTGGCCGAGGTATTGCTGCTTTGCCAGATTGGGTAGTCAATGAATACGAACAAAAGGGTTGGGTGACTAGCCGTCGTCTAGATTGTGTTTCTTCAGCAGGTTTAAGACGTACATTGTATGCAGGTTATCGAACTGAAGAAAAAGAGAAGAGCTACTTTGAAGGTTTCTTAAAGCAGCTAGAAAAGTTTTCTTTAAAACGCACTTCTTACTATTCAGGCTAAAAGTACTTATTTAGCCTAAGCATTTATTAAAAGGTACCTTCGGGTGCCTTTTATTTACCTATAAACAAAGATAATAGACCTGCTGCAATCAGCGGGCCAACAGGTACACCACGGAGTAACGCTACACCTGCAACCGTACCAATAAGTAAGCCTGCCACAACATCAGGTTGGCTCGACATAAGTTTTACACCACGACCACCTAGCCACGCGACGAGCAGACCAATTGCAATAGCGACTAAAGATTTAAAACTAATAAAGGATTTTAAAATACTCTCTCCACTAAGCTTGCCACTTGCAATAGGGGTGAGTACGCCAATTGTTAGAATAAGTATGCCTAAGTTTAGTCCATGTGCCTGAATATAAGGAAAAAATTGATTTAATGGCGTGATTTTTATGACGATTAAAATACCTGCTGCGATGGTTACAGCTGCATTTTGACTTAGTAAACCGCAGATAAGTAAAACTAATAAAACAACTAAATTAACATCAAATTGGGCAAGCATGAGAAGCGGCAAGAAAAGCAAATAATTTGAATTGTATAATAATTGAGAGCCAAAATGTCAGAGCTTTTAAGGTTAAAAAAGATCAAACAAAGGCTTTTTAGTGGAAATTTTCTTGTATATGACTCAATGATAAAGAGTTTTATCTGTGGTTACGCTTGGAAACAATGTTATATAAATTAACAACTTAAAAAGTATTCTTTTGAGAGAGTGTGATATAAAAATAATCACTACTCATGAGTACAGGATTAATCTTATGGATATTATAGATATCAAGATCAAAGACCAATTTGATCAAATTCATGATGCGAAAGCTCAATTAAAGAAGAATTTAGTTGAACATGAAAATGAGCCTTTAAAGCTAAGTCAGCGTATCGAACATATTATTGTAGATAATGAGGTGATCTTACCCACTACAGAATTGCTATTTGAAAGTGAACAAAACGAAAAAATTTATCGCGTTATTGAAGAGTAATTCAAAGTTAATGAAGTTAAATGAGAAGATGATAAAGCAGAAGGTAATAAAACACTAAAATTACGTTAAAATAATGGTTTCGTTTTAAAGAGAAAGCTTTATGCTGCTGGAAAAAATTTTACAATCACAAGGGTTTGGTTCACGTAAATATTGTCAGCAGTTAATAAAAAATGGTTCAGTAAGTATTGATGGGGAGGTTGTGGGTGATCTCAAAAAGCAGTTCTCCCCAGAAAATTTTGAGTTTTCCGTTTTTGGCCAAAATTATCAATATAGAGAAAAAATTTATATTGCTCTAAGAAAACCTCAAGGTTTCGAGTGTTCTCATCATCCTCAGCATCATCAAAGTGTTTTTAGCCTACTGCCTGAAACCATGATTCATCGTGGTGTGCAGGCGGTTGGACGCTTGGATCAAGACACAACGGGTCTGCTTTTACTTACTGATGATGGTAAATATCTACAAGCTTTAACTCATCCTCGTAAACATGTACCAAAGGTTTATCACGTTACAACTTACGACCCCGTAACCCCTGAGCAAATTGAAATGCTTACTCAGGGTGTTAATTTACACCAAGAAAAGGGGGTATTTGCTGCCACAGATGTAGCACTACTAGGAACTCATCAATTAACGATGACTATTCATCAAGGTGTTTATCATCAAGTTAAAAGAATGATTGCAGCCGTAGGCAATAAAGTCGAGAAGTTACATCGACATCAAATTGGTCAATTGGTTTTACCTGAAATTGAGGAAGGGGGCTGGGTATATTTGTCGGAGCAGGAAAAACAACTCGCCCAAAATATTATTTAAGAAAACAATGAAATGTCTGAAACTCACTGTCTCTAATAAACCCCATTTTTTCATAGAGGCGGTGAGATTCATGATTATTCGATTGGGTTTCTAGGCTAATACGTAAAGCATTTTCTTGTTTTGCAAATAAAATCGCTGTATCAATGAGCTGTTTTGCCGAGCCTTGACGACGGAATAGGGGGGTAACATATACATCATCTAAGATGTAGTAAGTTGAACAAGCAACTGAAGAAAAACCTAAATAAAGCAATACGAACCCAGTAATTTTTTCGTCCTTAATATGGATAAAAAATACGCTCTCTTTATTCTCAAAACGTTGTTTTAAAAAATGATGGGATTCTTCGAGATTAGAAGATGCACCATAAAATTGTCGGTATTCATCAAATAGGACAGCGAGTTGGCTTAGATCTTCATAGGTCGCTCGTCTTACAATCATTAGGCGCTCCTTGTATTTATGTTTATATTTTTACAAAGAGAGCATAACTAAAAAAAGAAGCGAATTGACGTTAAAAGTTGTTTAAAAATGCAACACCGTTAAGTTTTGTCACTTTCACCTAATAGTGCATTTAACTCTTCAAATAAATCTTCATGGTCATCATCTTCATTTAAAGTTGAAGCGTTCTGATTTAATGAAGATGCTTTTGCTTTTCTCAGTTTTAATAATTGTTCCATATTAATATTCTGGTTTTCGATCGCAAAAGGAATAGATTTGGTTAAGACGACTTGTTTAAAGAACAGTCGCACTGCTTGGGCAGGGGTAATCCCCAATTGTTTAAAAACAGCAAAAGCCTGTTTTTTCTCTTGGGAGTCAAGTCGAACCTGATAAACTTCTGTTTTTCGCATGAATAACAAAACCAAATGATTTTTAATTTTTAGGGATTTATTTTAAACCATCGGAATGTAATTTCAATGTCTTTCAGCATAAAAAATAATCTTTTTGTCATTACGATGCGATTACAGTGTCAATTCAAGCTGTGAATTGAAAACCATTTCCTGTTTTGTTAGCGGGTCTATAAAAGAAATTTGCTTAGCTAGAAGCTGTAAGGGCTGAGAAAAATCATCATCGGCTTTATGTTGAACTATTGGATAAAACGGATCATTTTTAATCGGAATTCCCAAATGATTTAAATGGACGCGGAGTTGATGCTGTTTTCCGGTGGTTGGCGTTAAACAATATTTAGCCCATGAGTGATTATGTTCAATCAGCTCAATTTTAGTTTCGGTATTGGTTTTTGTATGTGCAATCACCTGCATTGTATAAAAGGGTGTACCTTTATCTAAATACAGTTTTAAACTCTGAGGAAATTTTAATTCAGCTTTATATGGAGCGATTGCATGGTAAATCTTATTGACTTGACGATCTGCAAATAACTGTTGGTAAATTCCACGTGACTGCGGTCGTTTGCAAAATAAAACGACACCGGCAGTTTCACGATCTAATCGGTGGATCGGGGTTAAAAACTCATTACCAGTTTGCTTTTTTAATCGGACTAATAATGTTTCTTGTACATATTGTCCTGTTGGGCTAATCGTTAAAAAATGGGGTTTATCTACAACAAGCAAGTCATCATTTTCAAATAAAATCTGATGCTCAAAGGGAACATGTACTTCGTTAGCAAGGAATCGGTAATAAAAAATATGTGTGTTTGCTATATAAGAGCTGTTTAATGTTAATTTTTCGCCATTTGCCGCGTAAATAAGCCCATCTTGAAAACGCTGCTGCCACTCTGTTGCTTTTATATGAGGAAAATTTTCGCAAAGAAATTGATAGATGGTTTGTGCTGTCGTTTGTGGAGGAAGATAGACTTGGCTTGCGCTTACGCCATCAATCATAGGTGGGAAAAATTCAATCGGGTTAGACATAAAAGTGTGTCAATATTTAATAAATGTGATGTAAAAAAAGCCAACGTTAAGCACTTAAGTAGGCTTTAAAGCAGGGCAATGGTATCATATCGATTATTTTGAATCATGTTATGTGTGTTATGTCGTATTCATTGAAAATGGTCTTAAATCATGAAGAAGATACCCAGCGTTTAGCTCAGGCATTGGCGCAGCATGTTCAAGCTGGCGTGATTTATCTGATTGGAGATTTGGGCGCCGGTAAAACGACATTGACCCGTTATTTTTTGCAAGCTCTAGGGCATAAAGGCTCGGTTAAAAGTCCGACGTATACGTTGGTTGAACCATATAAAATCAATAATAAAGAAATTTTTCATTTTGACTTATATCGTCTCAATGATCCGTACGAACTTGAATTAATGGGAATCCGTGATTATCTAGATATTCAGGATGCACTATTTTTATTTGAGTGGCCATCGAAAGGTGGAGACGAAATCCCTGAAGCAGATATCATCATTGATATTCAAAAATCAGATGATGAACTCAATCGTTTCGTCACCTTAACTTTACCAACAGAGCATTTGTACCAGACTTTGCAGGAACAGCTTCATGACTGATGAAAAGCTAACACAACGTCGTATTCATACATTAGACGCCGCGTTAGCGAACCAGATTGCTGCCGGTGAGGTGATTGAACGTCCTTCATCGGTCGTAAAAGAATTATTAGAAAACTCAATTGATGCAGGTGCAACCGAATTAATTGTGCGGATTGCACAAGGCGGCTCAACATTAATCGAGATTATTGACAATGGACATGGGATTCATCCTGATGATTTACCATTGGCAGTGATGCGCCATGCAACCAGTAAAATTAAAACAGCAGAAGATTTACATGCCATTGTTAGCTTAGGTTTCCGTGGTGAAGCACTTGCTTCTATTGCAGCAGTTTCACGATTGACTTTAACCAGTAGCCAAGATGAAAGCGGAATTGGTCATCAGGTTGAGGTGAATGGTACCGCCTTTGATCATCAACAAGTCCAAGCTGTTGCTGCACAAAAGGGCACCCATATTCGAGTTCAGGACTTGTTTTTTAATGTGCCCGCTCGCCGTAAATTTTTAAAAAAACCAACCACTGAATTTGGGCATATTGAAGAAATTGTACGCCGTTTAGCTTTAACGCATTTTGATATACGTTTTGTACTTGAGCATAACGATAATATTCGAATTAATTTACCAATAGCAGATAGCGGTGAATTAAGATTTCAGCGTGTACAGCAATTATTGGGTCAACAGTTTGTTCAAAATGCTTACTGGATCGATGCCGAAAGTATTAACATGCGTTTGTCAGGTTGGCTAGGGCATCCTTCAGATGCACGTGCCCAAGCAGACTTACAATATGTGTATGTAAATGGCCGAATTGTGAAAGATAAAACCATTTCACATGCTTTAAGAATGGCATATGACGGTATTTTACATGGCCATCAGCATTCATCTTATTTACTTTTCTTAGAAGTCGATCCTGAAAATATTGATGTTAACGTTCACCCGACGAAACATGAGATTCGTTTTCTAAATCAACGTGAAGTACATGAGTTTATAAGACATTATGCTAAAGAAACGTTAGCACAATTTCAGACAGCTAGTGCTGATTTAGCACAAGCCATGAAAGTGGACGATACTCAAAGTCTTTCGGTACAACCTCAGCCTAAATACCAAGAACAATTTACATTGCACCGTACAGCGCAAGCCGCTGATACAGTAGTAGACACGCCAAATGGTTATCAGCCTTCTACTGAGCTTTTAACTGATTTTAATAATAGTCGTCCCCAAGCTGTTCATTATGCGGAACAAACTCCAAAATATAATGGTTCTGCGCAGTTGAATAATGCATTAAAAACTTACTTGGCTCCATTACGTGATCAACCTGCTAATTTTTCAGTTGATGAAAATATTGAGCCTGTCGCTAAGGTAGATGAATTTCCATTAGGTATTGCCATTGCCCAGCTTCATGGAATTTATATTTTGGCGCAAAATACTGAAGGCTTGATTATTGTTGATATGCATGCAGCACATGAGCGTATTTTGCTGCAACAAATGAAAAATGCTTGGGATAAACCTGAGTTTTGGACATCTCAACAGTTGCTTATCCCTAAAGTGATCTCAATTAGTCGTATGCAAGCTGTTCGTGTTGAGGATTTAAAACCTCAGCTTGAACGCTTAGGGTTAGAGATTGATTTATATGGCGATGAGCAAGTCATTGTGCGTGGTGTGCCGGCTATTTTGCAAAAAGCGGATTTTGAAAATCTTATTCCCGAACTTCTCAATGACTTAGATCCAAATGATGAAGCACAAGGTTTATTGCAAAAGCGTGATGAACTGTTAGCTGGTATGGCGTGTCATGGTGCAGTACGTGCTCATCGACAACTTAGTCTCTCAGAAATGAATGCTTTACTTCGCCAAATGGAACAAACCGAATTTGCGAGCCAATGTAACCATGGTCGCCCAACTTGGCGTGCATTTCCATTATCTCAACTAGATAAATTATTTGCTCGAGGAGAGTAGTTTTACATGTCAAACCAATTGCCCGTCATCAATTTAATGGGACCGACTGCAAGCGGAAAAACCGCTTTGGCATGTGAACTCTATGAACGTGGAAATTTTGAATTAATTTCAGTTGATTCTGCACTTGTATATAAAGATATGGATATTGGTACGGCTAAGCCAACACGTGAAGAGCAGGAGCTATATCCACATCATTTAATTGATATTATTACTCCACTTGAGGTCTATTCGGCTGCTCAGTTTGTTGAAGATGCTTGTGCTTTAATTGATGAGATGCATTCACGTGGCAAAACTCCTATTTTGGTAGGAGGAACCATGCTGTATTTCAAAGCTCTTTTAGAAGGATTATCAAGTAACTTGCCAAGTGCAGATGCAAATGTTCGCGCAGCAATTGAAGAAAAAGCAGCAAATGAAGGGTGGCAAGCTGTTTATGATGAGCTGGTAGCAGTAGATCCGGCGGCTGGAGTAAAGTTTAAGGTTTCTGATAAACAAAGAATTATTCGGGCGTTGGAAGTTTACCGTATTACAGGTCAACCAATTACCAAATTGCAGGCAGAACAACCAAAAAATGTACCATATCGATACACATTTCATAACTACGCTTTACTTCCAGATCGGTTAGAATTACATCAACGCATTGAGCAAAGATTAAGCAAAATGTGGGATATCGGTTTTTTGAGTGAAGTCGAGTCTCTAATTGAAAAATACGATTTAGATGAAAATTTACCCTCTATGCGTTCTGTTGGTTATCGACAAGCTCTAGAATTTCTATTAAAAAGTGATATGAGTCTCAAAAAAAAGCAGGAAATGGAGGATAAAGCCTTATTTGCAACACGACAACTTGCCAAACGTCAATATACGTGGTTACGTTCTTTGCAAGAAATACACGATTTTAAAACTTACTTGACGATAAAGCAGGCGAAAGAAGACTTGCGAAACTCTTATGGATAAAGCAAAATTTGCACACTGTCTTTTTATAATTTTTAGTTGAAAAATAAAGATAGTTTTTTTGCGCTGATTTAAAAATTTTTTTTTGGAGTTAAAAATGTCTAAAGGTCAAACTTTACAAGATCCGTTCTTAAATTCTCTCCGTAAAGAACGCATCCCAGTTTCTATTTTCCTTGTTAACGGTATTAAATTACAAGGTCATATTGAATCTTTTGACCAATATGTTGTTTTATTAAAAAATACTGTAAGTCAAATGGTTTACAAACACGCAATTTCTACAGTTGTTCCAGCTCGTAACCCACGTCCAGCAGGTGCACAAGGTGCAGGTTTCCCAGCTCAGGGTGGTAGTCAAGGTGGCTTCGGTGGTCAAGGCGCTGGCTTTGGTGGTGCTCAAGGTGCTGGCTTTGGTGGTCAAGGCGGCTTCGGTGGTCAAGGCGGCTTCGGCGGTCAAGGCGGCTTTGGTGGTCAAGGCGGCTTCGGTGGTCAGGGCGGCTTCGGTGGTCAAGGCGGCTTCGGTGGTCAAGGCGGCTTCGGCGGACATCAAGGCGGTTTTGATAACGATTCTAAATTTGAAGATGGTCAAGACGACGAAAACAATCGTTAATTGATTAGCTTGAAAAAAACCAGTCAGTGATGACTGGTTTTTTTATGGCTTTAAAAATATAAAAAAGCATATTAAAGCTACCTGCGGTCCATCTCTGTTTCTTAAAATTTAGATTAATAGGTTCTTTGCAAATGGTATTAATATTTGCTGCAGCATTGTGCAGTGTTCTGGTTTCTGTACTACTTAAAAATTTAAAGAAAAAGGGATATCAACCCATGCAAATGATTGCATGGAATTACGCAAGTGCCAGCTTGCTATGTTATCTGTGGTTTAAGCCAGATATTCAGCATATTTCTATACAACATATACCTTGGTGGCTAATTGTGGCGTTAGGCGTCATTCTACCGAGTATTTTTTTATGCCTTGCTAAATCTTTAGAGTACGCAGGTATTGTCAAAACCGAAATTGCTCAGCGGCTGTCCGTGGTACTTTCTTTATTGGCGGCTTATTTCTTTTTCCAAGAGCAGTTTAATTCTCTTAAATTATTAGGGATAGGTTTGGGAATTTTTGCTGTTCTCTTAATTTTATTAGGTCATTTCAACGAGTCTTCCGGAGCTCGGTCAAAAAAAGCAATTTTTGCTTTGATGAGTGTCTGGTTTGGATATGCCGCTGTAGATATCTTGTTAAAATATACGAGTAGCTTAGGCCTACAGTTTACTTTGACTTTAAATCTAATTTTTATAACGGCCTTTGTTTTATCGATTATTTATTTAATATTTCAAAAAAATTCAGCATGGCATTTTAAAAATACTTTTGCTGGGTTAATGCTAGGCGTACTAAATTTTTCGAACATTGCCCTATACGTTAAAGCGCATATTTTACTCAAAGATTCTCCAGCCATTGTCTTTGCGAGTATGAATATTTTGGTTGTGTTACTTGGAATAGTTTGTGGCGTAGTTTTATATAAAGAAAAATTAAAACTCCCAACGATTTTAGGAACGATTTTGGGAATAAGTGGATTGGTTTGTTTAGCCTTAGCTATGAAATAGGAGTTCAAAAGACTGTTCTTTTGAACCCCACTAAATTCTTATAAATGTGTAAAAATCACTTCATCCGGCAGACGAGATTTTGGCAATTTCGCATTGAAGTCATTTTCGCTTCTATAACCCAGTGAAACAATTACAGAGCTACGCAAACCTTTTTCTTTTAAGCCAAATTCTTCATTTAAAACATCTTCGTCAAAGCCACCCATTGGAGTTGCATCTATACCTTCAAGACCAGCTGCAAACAGTAGTTGTCCTAAAGCGATAAAAGTTTGATTTTCCATCCAGCCGAATAAGTTCTTTTGCTCATTACGGTAAAACTCAACATAGCCATGACGAGTATCCTTTTGACCAAGTTTGGCTTTCTCATCTTTAAAACGACCACTTAAATCATCTTGTTCAAGTAACTGGTTTAAATATTCGGGTGAAATATCTGTTCTTGTACAAAATACAAGGGTATGTGATGACTCAAGAACCTTGGGTGCATTGTAGGCATATCGTCCTGTTAAGGCTTTGGTAATGCGTTCTTTAGCAGTAGGATTGTCTGCAACCAAGAAATGCCAAGGTTGAATATTCACTGAAGAAGGGGTAAAGCGTAAAATTTCTAATAACTTATTGAATTTTTCTTGAGGAATTTTTTTCTCGGGATCGTACGCTTTGGTAGTGTAGCGACTTTTAACCGTATTTAATAAATCCATACTTTACTCCATATCAATCTTATTACAATGGAAGGGTTCTAATCTTTGGCATCATACGCGATTTTAGAGAAAAACATCTGCATTTTAATGTGATAAAGAAATATAATACTTATATAAATTTTTTACTAATTTATTGAAAATGTTTGAATTAATACCAATTAATCGGAAAAGTAAGCTGCGAGAAATTAGAATTATTAAAGCCTTTCTAATTTTTGCATTTGTATTGTGTCTTTTAATTTTATATATCGAATATCAAAAGTATGCACATATAAACTAGAAATTTGTATATATTACCTGTCTATGTATGATTTGGGATTTTGATTTAAATAAAAAAATTAAAGAATTGAAAGTTCAAATAAAAAGTGATTAATTTCTAGCTAATAATTCCAGACAATCAATTCGAGCTGTTGCGTATTTGAAGATGGATCAATTTCCAGAATATAAGCCTGATCTTCACGCCAATCGCCAAGAACAATCCGCTGTTTATGTTGTAATTGATGAATTGCTGGACGGTGAGTGTGTCCATGAATAAGTATATCTACATCTGTGAGGGCAGAGAGAACAGCTTGTTCATTTACATCCATAATTTCATAACTTTTTTGCTGTTTGTCTGAATGACTTCTTTTGCGAAAACCATTGACCAGTTTTGTACGGAAACTCAAGGGGGTACAGCGTAAAAAAGCAACTAGGAAGGGATTTCGAATAATTTTTTTAAATCTTTGATAGGAAATATCATCAGTACATAACGCATCGCCATGTTCCAAACGGTATTGGTGACCTGCAATGTTGAGATAATAAATATCAGGAAGTAATACACCATTAAACTTATCAAGGAAAACCTGATTTAAAGCAAAGTCTCGGTTACCCACTTGGAAATAAACGCGATTCCCTTTTTGGTTAAATACTTTTAAAGCCTCGACAATTTCGTCGAGCCAAGGCGCTGAATAGTCATCACCAATCCAAGCATTAAACCAATCACCTAAAATATAAAGCTGTGTTTGTTTATTTTGATAATGTACCAACAAATCTAAAAACCCTCGAACGAGTCGAGGGTGTTCAGGTGACAAGTGTAAATCTGAAATAAACAGATAAGTCACAGCTTTATCCTAAAATTATTCAGAAATAATTTTAGCAGATTCAATAACAACGTTTTCTAAAGGAACGTCAGCGTGATAACCACGGTTACCTGTACGTACGCCTTTGATTGCTTCTACAACGTCCATACCTTCAACAACTTTACCGAATACAGCATAACCCCAACCTTGTGCAGTTTTTGAAGTATGGTTCAAGAAAGAGTTATTTTTTACGTTGATGAAGAATTGTGCAGAAGCAGAGTGTGGAGCTTGAGTACGTGCCATTGCAATGGTACCTACATCGTTGCTTAAACCGTTGTCAGCTTCGTTTTCAATCGCATCACGAGTTGCTTTTTCTTTGAAGTTTTCGTCAAAGCCACCACCTTGGATCATGAAACCGTCAATAACGCGGTGGAAAATCACGCCATCATAGAAACCGTCACGTACGTATTCTAGAAAATTAGCAGCCGTTTTCGGTGCTTTTTCAGTGTTAAGCTCAAGAACAATACGACCTTTGTTGGTGTTTAATTCGACTTGAGGAAAACTCATTACATTAATCTCCTAAACATGGGCAAATTGACCATGGGTTTTTGGTTGAGAGAAGCATAAGCAAACTGTAAACTACAAGGCAAGTAAAAAACGTTAAAATCTTTGTGAAAAATGAAGATAGCGTTTATTTTTTCGAAATTTTATCTACAAAGAAGTGATTGATACACTATGAAGCCTAATGATGTTGTCTCGAACCTGCCAAACAACCCGACACCGAATACTCATGCCTCTGTCGATTCTGCGCAGCAAGAACAACAGGCTGGATTAGATTTTGTTCGCCAAGTCATTACCGATGATTTAGCTGCCGGACGTGCCAAACAAATCGTAACGCGTTTCCCGCCAGAACCAAATGGTTATTTACATATTGGTCACGTAAAAGCAATTTGCCTCAACTTTGGCGTTGCTGAAGAGTTTAATGGTCTTTGTAATTTACGTTTTGACGATACCAACCCGGATGCGGAAGAACAAGAGTATGTTGATGGGATCGCCAATGATGTGAAATGGCTTGGATTTAGCTGGAATGGCGAACCACGTTATGCTTCTGGTTATTTTGACCAGCTTTATGCTTGGGCAATTCAGTTGATTGAACAAGGCGATGCATATGTTGATTTGCAGTCTCCAGAAGAAATCAAATTAAATCGTGGTAGCTTTGTTGAGCCAGGTAAAAATTCGCCATATCGTGATGCTTCTGTTGAAGAAAACCTTGCTCGTTTTGAAAAAATGCGCAATGGTGAACTTAAAGAGGGTGAAGCTGTTTTACGTGCCAAAATTGATATGGCAAGCCCGAATGTACATATGCGTGACCCAATTTTGTATCGTGTTTTACATTCAGAGCATCACCAAACAGGCGATAAGTGGAAAATCTACCCAATGTATGACTATGCTCATCCATTGTCTGATGCGATCGAAGGAATCACACATTCACTTTGTACATTAGAGTTCCAAGACCACCGTCCGTTTTATGACTGGATTGTTGAAAAAGTTAAGTCTAAAGCTGTGCCGCACCAGTATGAATCTTCTCGTTTAAACGTAGATTACACCATTACGTCTAAACGTAAATTACGTAAATTGGTTGAAGGCGGTTATGTGAATGGATGGGATGATCCTCGTATGCCAACGGTTGTCGGTATGCGTCGCCGTGGTTTCACACCAGAAGGCCTACGTGATTTCTGTAAACGTGTAGGTGTGTCTAAAACTGACGGTATTGTGGATGTCGCAATGCTTGAGTTCTGTATTCGTCAATCTTTAGAGAATACGGCAGCACGCGGTATGGCAGTGTTAAATCCATTAAAAGTAACACTTACGAACTTACCAGAAGATTTAGACCTTACCCATGCTCGTCATCCTAATGTCGATATGGGTGAGCGCGTGATTCCATTGACTAAAGAAATCTATATTGACCGTAAAGATTTCGAAGAAGTACCGCCAAAAGGCTTTAAACGTTTAATTCCTGATGGTGAAGTTCGTTTACGCCATGCATATGTGATTAAGTGTGATGAAGTCATTAAAGATGCAAACGGTGAAGTCGTTGAGCTGAAGTGTTCGATCGATCCGGATACTTTAGGTAAAAATCCTGAAGGTCGCAAAGTAAAAGGCGTAATTCACTGGGTATCTGCAACTAAAGGTATTCCTGCTGAAGTACGTATTTATGATCGATTGTTTACAGAAGCTGACCCTGAAACTGGTGATGATTTCTTAGCAAACTTAAATCCAGATTCCTTGAAAGTGGTTCAAGCTGTGATCGAACCTGCTTTAGCTCAAGCGAAGCCAGAAGATCGCTTCCAATTTGAACGCGAAGGTTATTTCGTTGCTGATCAATACGATCATACTCCTGAGAAGCCTGTGTTTAACCGTGTTCTTGACTTAAAAGACAGCTTCAAGCCTGAGAAAAAGTAAGAGATTGATTATCTCTTACTTTTTCGCAAGACGAATACCATGTGGTGAGTAAACAGCAGATATAAAAAAGCCCAACTGTAAAGTTGGGCTTTTTATTTAGGAGTCTTCTCATATTTTCTTTTTCTTTATGATTAACGTCCTTGGCAAAGTAGCTTAGGCCGGGTTAATCACATAAAAATAAAGAACTAATAGTATGAGAAGCATAGTTGAAAGCATTAAATAAGTATTAACCGTATTAAAGCTTTTAATAAACTTCCAGATATCCATAGTAAATCAGCGTATATTTTATGTTACAAATTAATAATACACTGAAATTTTTCTGAAATGTTTCTAAAAATAAAATATAAAGCTTTTTTGCTTAAAAAACAATCAAAAAATACGAGGTAGTAAAAAGCTATATTTAATGTGGATTAAAAATCACTCATTTAAGCACTATATCCAATTCTTTTTAAGAATTTTTGAATGATTTCAAATGCAGCTTGCTCAAGTGCAGGGGCATATTCAATATTTTGCTCACGCAGTTTTGGAATTGAAATTTTGGCATTACGAAGTTCACATGTATGACCAATGAGCCATTTCTCAAAATTTTCTTCTGTTGTTTCAATATGAAACTGCAAGGCAAGAATATTATTTCCAACTTCAAATGCCTGATTAGTATAAATCTCTGAACTAGCTAATAACACTGCGTTTTCAGGCAGGTCAAAAGTGTCGCCATGCCAGTGTAAAACATGCACATTATTAAGCAAAGGCGATAATACCTGATTAGGACGTAAACTTAAGCTTAAGGCTCCCCAGCCAATTTCTTTTTGATGGCCTGCATATACTTTGGCGCCAAGTGCATGCGCAATAAGCTGTGCGCCTAGGCAAATACCAAGTGTAGGTTTATCTGCTGCCAAGCGTTGTTTAAGTAAAGCGATTTCATCTTTTAAAAACGGATAATCTTCGGTTTCATAAACTCCGATTGGGCCGCCTAAAATAATAGTTAAACCGTCATGTGTAAAAGCAGGGGTTAAATCATCCACACCTGCTTCAAAATAGCGGACACGAAACCCAAGTTGATAAAAAACATCTTCTAATGAACCTAGGTCTTCGAAAGCAAGATGCTGAATGGCATAAATAGTTTTAGGGAAGGCGTTTGTTGTGTTCATACAAATGATTTAGAGAAGATCAATAGGTGGAGTATAGCGATAAATATAAAGAAGAAAATATCCATACAAATCGTCAATACCTGAAAATTGCTATTTTTCGTTAAGATAATCTTGTTACGCATAAATATTTTGTAGGGAAGAAATATCTACGCGTAACTGCTATTTAAAATAAAAGCTTTGCGTTTTCATTATGGTCGATATTTGAAAGTTGATGTTCATCTTTTAAATTCACTCCTGAAAAGCCAAGCTGTTTCGATTTTCTCATTAATGCCATTAAACGTTGTACAGCAACCGGAATACTTAAACCTGCTGAGCGAACATTTGAAATACAGTTGCGTTTGGAATCGAGACAGCCTGAATATGCATTCCATGTGTAGTAAATCCCCATACTGTCAGGAGAGCTTAAACCAGGGCGTTCTCCAATCAGCATGACTAACATGGATGCTTTAAAAATTTCTGCAACTTCATCGCCTAAAGCAACTCTGCTTCCTGTTGCAAGTACAATCGGGGCAAGGCTCCAATTTTCTTGCTGAATTTGTTCACTTAGCGCTGCAATAAATACAATAGCATTTGCTTCAATCGCTCTTGCAGAGAGACCGTCACCTACCACAATACAAACATCATACTGTTGCGGGTTTTCTGCATACTTCTTAATTAAGGTATCTTTTGATGGATTTGAAAGTTGGCGCCCCAAATCCGGGCGTTTAAGATAAATTTCTTTATTAGGTGCATTACTTTGTATATGAAAACTTTGCAGCTGCTGCTGTGCTAATTGCTCCGAGAGGTAGGAAACATCCATCTCTTGATAAACAGCATCTTTTGCTTGTGCATGAGACAACTGAAACTCAAGTAAGGCGCGTGTTGGGATACTACAACCTGCACGACCCAGAGCAATGCGGGCATCGGTAAACTGTTTGAGCTTTTCCCACTGATCCTGATGGGTAGAGGATGGATATTGAATATCACGATTAAGTTTCATGGTGTTCTCCCTAGTTCATAAGCAGACGAGAGAATTGGTCAGGCATATGGTCTGCCCAACAAATTTGAGAGTTTTGCTGTTTAAAAATCCCTTGTTGTTCAAGCCAAGCGGAGAACTCAGGAGCGGGTTTTAAACCTAAGAGTTGTCTTAAATAGAGAGCATCATGAAAGGAAGTGGTTTGATAGTTAAGCATGACATCGTCTGAACCCGGAATCCCCATAATAAAGTTAATGCCTGCGGCGCCAAATAGAGTAAGAAGTACATCCATATCATTTTGGTCGGCATCGGCATGGTTGGTATAACAAATGTCGCAGCCCATTGGCACGCCAAGTAACTTACCGCAGAAGTGATCTTCCAGTCCCGCACGTATAATTTGTTTACCGTTAAAGAGATATTCGGGGCCAATAAAACCAACGACTGTATTCACTAAAAGCGGATTGTATTTACGGGCCACTGCATAGGCACGAGTTTCTAATGTTTGTTGGTCTACTCCGTGATGAGCATTGCTTGATAGGGCACTGCCTTGACCCGTTTCAAAGTACATGACGTTTTGTCCAATGGTTCCGCGTTTAAGTGCGAGGGTGGCTTCATATCCTTCTTGTAGTAAATCGAGTGAGATTCCAAAACCTTCATTAGCCAGTTGGGTGCCGGCAATTGATTGGAACATTAAATCAATCGGTACATTTTTTTCAGCCAGTTGAATGCCTGAGCTGATATGCGTAAGTACACAAGATTGCGTTGGAATTTGATATTCCTGAATGACATGATCAAGCAATTTCAGTAGCTCTGACAAATTATGAAGGTTATCCGTGGCAGGGTTAATGCCAATTACGGCATCGCCATTGCCATACATCAAACCATCTAAAATACTGGCTGAAATACCGAGCACATCATCGGTAGGATGGTTGGGTTGTAAACGGGTAGAAAGATGGCCTTTTAAGCCAATTGTGTTGCGAAATTGGGTGACCACTTCACATTTGCTGGCGACATAAATCAAATCTTGATTGCGCATAATTTTACTGACAGCAGCCACCATTTCTGGAGTTAAACCCGATGCTAATGCTTTTAAGCTTTGGGCAGTGGCATCTTCTCCAAGTAGCCAATTTCTAAAATCGCCTACTGTAAAGTGTGAAATAGGGGCAAAGGCTGCCAGATCATGTTCATCAATAATCAGTCGTGTAATTTCATCAGTTTCATAATCGATTACAACTTCATTTAAAAAGGTTTTTAATGGCACATCAGCCAAAGTCATTTGTGCCGCAACATGTTCGGTTGCATCTCTGGCAGCTACACTGGCTAACTCATCGCCTGAACGTAACGGTGTAGCTTTGGCCATTAACGTTTTTAGGTCAGCAAAGTGATACTGTTGATTGGCGACAATATTGCGATAACTCATAGTTACATCCTTTTATTTATAGTTCTTGTTCTGCGGCTTTAATATTTGCAAACTCTTCTTCTGGTGTTCCTTTCACTAAATGATAGCGGCTGTAGAACAAAAAGTAAGCAATAAATACGACATAGATACCGGCAGCAATAAACCACACTTTCGGATTAACAACAAAACCTGCGACCACAGCAGCGACTGCTAAAACTAGTGCAATGCTTGAAGTGATGATTCCTCCTGGAGTTTTATAAGGACGAGGCATGTTGGGTTTAGATAAGCGCAGTTTGATGTGGGATAAAAGAATCAGCACATAAGAAATAGTTGCACCAAAAACCGCGATTAAAATGAGTGAATCGCCTTCTTTTGTGAGTGAAAGTAAGAACCCGATAATGCCCGGAATAATAATTGCCAGATAAGGAGCTTTATTTTTGTTAGTTAACGAGAGTGAAGTAGGTAAGTAACCAGCTCGTGACAATGCAAAGATTTGACGTGAATAGGCATAGATAATTGAGAAGAAACTTGCGATTAAACCAGCTAAACCCACAAAGTTTACGAATGTCGCAAGCCAAGTGTTGGTGCCATAAACTTTAACCAAAGCATCTACCAGAGGGGCACCTGAGTTTTGTAAAGTACTTGCACCTGCTGCGCCTGCACCCAAGAACAAAATAAGCATGGCAAATGCTGTTAAGATGAGCATTGCACCGATTAAACCGCGTGGCAGAGATTTGGCTGGATCTTTTGCTTCTTCTGCTGCTAACGGAACACCTTCTACTGCAAGAAAAAACCAGATAGCAAAAGGAACCGCGGCCCAGATGCCCAAGTAGCCATGAGGTAAAAAAAGACTTGCGCCAACACCTGTACTAACTGGAATATCAAATAAATTTTGTGCATTAAAGTGTGGAATCATTGCCCCAATAAACACGACAAGGGCAACAGCGGCGACAAGTGTAATCGCAAACATGATTTTTAAAGCTTCGCCGGCACCTTTGAGATGTATACCCATAAAAATGGCATAACAGGCGAGGTAAATCATCCAGCCATTAATACCAAATAGAGATTCGCAATAACCACCAATAAATACGGCAATAGCAGCAGGCGCAATTGCGTATTCAATTAAAATCGCTGTGCCTGTTAAATAACCACCAAAAGGTCCAAAGGCAGCACGTGCAAAACTATAACCGCCACCTGCTGTCGGCATCATGGTGGACATTTCTGACATAGAAAGACATAGACACAGGTACATCAAGGCAGCAAGAGCAGTGGCAATAAACATACCACCCCAACCACCTTGGGCAATACCGAAGTTCCAGCCGGCAAAATCACCTGATATCACATAAGCTACGCCTAAACCAATCAGGAGTAACCAACCCACGGTACCTTGTTTAAGTTGGCGCTGAGCAAAATATTCTGCTGATGAGACTTCTGCACTTGAAGAAATAACGGAAGCTGTTTCTGGTTGATTCATACAATACTCCTGCGAGTTGGTTTGTATGAATGAATGCAAAAGCAATGCCTAAATGATGTGCTTTAAATATTAGATGATACTTTTTTATTCGACATAGTAAAAATCTGAGAGCTGACTGTACTAAATAAAAAAGCCAGCAATTTAAATTACCGGCTTTTTATACAATTAATGATCTTGCTTCCTTCTAGCATTGATAGCTTGGTATCAACTTGGTGCGAAACTTAGAAGAAGCCCATTGGTTTGGTTGAATAACTCACCAACAAGTTTTTGGTTTGTTGATAGTGATCTAGCATCATCTTATGGTTTTCACGACCAATACCAGACTTCTTGTAGCCACCAAATGCAGCATGCGCAGGATAGATGTTATAGCAGTTTGTCCAGACACGACCCGCCTCAATAGCACGACCAGCGCGGTAAGAAATATGGGCTGAACGTGACCATACACCTGCACCTAAACCATACATAGTGTCGTTGGCAATTTTGATTGCATCGTCAAAGTCTTTAAATGTTGTCACAGCCAGTACAGGTCCAAAAATTTCTTCTTGGAAAACTTGCATGCTATTGTGGCCTTTAAAAATAGTCGGATCAACATAGAAACCATCACCTACTTCTTTACGGCCACTACCACCAAGTAAGAGTTCTGCACCTTCTTCTCGGCCCGTATTAATACAACGTAAGATTTTCTCTTGTTGTTGCAAAGATGCTTGAGCACCAATCATGGTTTCAGTATCGAGAGGATGACCAGTTTTAATACGTTTTACACGTTCAACAGCCAACTCTAAAAATTGATCAGCAATACTTTCTTGTACTAAAGCACGAGAAGGGCAAGTACATACTTCACCTTGGTTTAAGGCAAACATGGCAAAACCTTCCAGCGTTTTTTCTAAGAAGTCATCTTCTTTATCCATGATGTCTTCAAAGAAAAGGTTCGGTGACTTGCCGCCAAGCTCTAGCGTGACTGGAATAATATTTTCGGTCGCATATTGCATCACCATTTGCCCAGTTTGAGTTGAACCTGTGAACGCAATTTTTGCAATACGTGGGCTTGTCGCTAACGGACGGCCAACTTCTGCACCGAAACCATTCACAATATTAAGTACGCCCGGCGGTAAGATATCTTGGATGAGTTCGGCAACCAACAAAATACCTACCGGAGTTTGCTCAGCTGGCTTAATCACCACACAGTTACCAGCCGCTAAAGCTGGTGCAAGCTTCCATGCAGCCATTAAAATCGGGAAGTTCCATGGAATGATTTGACCAACCACACCTAGCGGTTCATGGAAATGGTAGGCAATGGTATCTTCATCAATTTCAGAGATGCCGCCTTCTTGAGCACGAATACATCCTGCGAAATAACGGAAATGGTCGATTGCAAGTGGAAGGTCAGCTGCTAAAGTTTCACGAACTGCTTTACCGTTGTCCCAAGTTTCTGCAACCGCAAGCATTTCAAGATTTGCTTCTAAACGATCAGCAATTTTTAAAAGTATATTAGAACGTGTAGTCGGTGAAGATTTATTCCATGAAGCTTTCGCTTTGTGTGCTGCATCTAAAGCAAGTTCAATATCTTCAGCACTAGAGCGTGGAATGCGTGTGAAAGCTTTTCCATCCACTGGTGACACATTATCAAAATATTCACCCTTTAGAGGTGCAACCCATTCACCGCCAATAAAATTTTCATATTGTGATTTAAATTGAACTTTTGAGCCTGGTTGATTTGGATCGATATAGCGCATATAAATATTCCTTTGCTTTTTTAGGACTAAAGACTAACAAGAACCCTGTCAGTAAGTACTTTCGTACTTTGTATAATTAGGATATAAAGAAGAAGGTTGGAGAAAGGTTGGAATAGAAATGTGAATATATAAGGAATTTACAAATGTTCACAAAAAAGGATTTATTGCAGCAACGGATGTTGATTGATCAACTGCGCACGCAAAATAGTCTCTCTCCTCAGAACGCTGCCAAACTCGGCCAAAGTATTGCAAGCTCGTGGGAACGATCAGCTTCTGCTGCGATTCCTAAAGAACGATTTGCAGCACCTCTACTTGAAAGAAAATCTGCTTCACAAAATGCTTTAGATCTGGCACTAAGCCAGTGTGCTGATGACTTACGTCATATTGCAGAGCAATCTTCTATGGTCATTGCTGTAGGTGACATTGGTAGTACCATTATCTGGACAGCTTCCAGTGCTCAAATGCAGAGTGCCGCTGAACGTGTACATTTTGTACAAGGTGGTCAATGGCGTGAAGAATTTGTAGGTACGAATGCATTGGCGTTATCTTTAAAAACTCAACAATCAAGCTGTGTTTTTTCCAATGAACATTATATGGAGTCGATTCACGATTGGGTTTGTTATGCGGCACCCATTATCGATCCATACTCAAAACAAACCTTGGGCGTGGTAGATTTATCAACCACATGGAAAAACCATAATACCTTGGGTATTTTGGCCGCTGAGCGTTGTGCCTCCATTATTCAATCTGCCTTGTTAGAACAACAGCGCCAGCACTTACACATCCGGGCATTTTCGACGCCGCAAGTCAAATTTAACGGCAAAAGTTTATTATTGACGCCGCGTCAAATTGAAATTTTAACGATATTGGCACTATGTCCACATGGTTTAACCTTAGAGCATCTCTATCAGGCACTTTATGGTGAGCGTAAAGTAAGCATGGGTACGCTTAAAGCTGAAATGTCTCAATTGCGAGATATATTGGGAGGTTTGCTTGGTTCACGTCCATATCGGTTACTTGTGCATGTTGAGGCCGATTTTTTACAAGCTGAACAAGCGCTTGATGCTGGCTATGTCGCCTCTGCATTGCAGCTTTATACGGGCGTATTTCTGGCAAAAACCGAAAGTCCGTTTCTGTGTGCATGGCGTGACTGCCTTGAGTCGCGCTTAAGTGATGCGATTTTTAAAACCCAAGAAACAGATTTATTACTTAAGCATTTAGCTCATTTTCCCGAAGCAATCGATGCGGTAGAACGTCTTATGGAGTTATTACCGAGTGAACATCCTGCGCATCAATTGCTAGTGAAATATATTGACTCACCTAAGCTAAGTTAGGTGACTTTTTGATCCAGCCATTGGAATAGTTGCTGATAGACTTGTTCCCGTACTGGCTGGGCCGAAAGGACTAAATCGTGTAAACCATTGTGAATAGAGACAACTGAGACATCGCCCTTTATTTTTTTACCGAATTTCGCAATGTCTTTAACATCTAAAATAACATCGCTTTGAGTTGCATCGGGTCCCCATTTGCGTGGGTTTTTAGTTTGGTGCGAATGCATAATCAGGGCTGGAATATTCAATTTAACACCGCGGTGAATTTCTTTTTGCGCAGTATGAATTGCATGTACAAAGCTGAGTTGAACTGTAGGGGCAGAGGTTGGTTTCCAATCGAGGTTGAAATCCCATTCACCTTTAAGCTGCTTATGAAGACTGGTGGTGTACCATTTGTTCAGTTGGCTTGGAAATTTAACTTTTGGCAGATATTTTCCTACTCGACTGAGCATTGGAATACCAAACTTCTTTTCGACTAAGCTTAAATTAAAATCGTAAAACGGACTATTCGCCCAGAGTGCTTTAATGAGGGGATGATCAGGATGATGCGCAGCATAAAGCGTTGCCGTTAAGCCGCCTGTTGAGTGACCTGCAAGTAAAACTTGTGTATGTTTTTCTTGGCCAATAATCTCTAATGCTTGAGTAATTTCGGCATCATATTCATTTAAATCGAGCACATTATAGAAAATTTGATGAGGCAGTTTTGAGCGGCCATATTTTCTTAAATCGAGTGCATAGAAGTCATAACCATGGGCATTGAATTGCTCGGCCATTTCGGTTTGAAAGAAATAATCTAAAAAACCATGAATATAAAGTACGGCTTTTTGAGTCGATTGAGTGGCTTTTTTACGAACTAAGGTGGCTACAACTTTACCTTCATAATCATCTGGAAAGTTGAGCGTTAGCTGTTCATAGCCGGCACCTAAAATATCTGGGGCGTAATTGTGTTTAGCTGTAGATGTATTCATTTTTATCGAGCTATTGTCATTAAGTCATGTTAAGTATCCTTCAATGAAATGGGCAAATTGTCAATTAGGTTTAGAGAAGGTTGGAGTATAGGTTTTAAAAAAAGGGAATACCGCTGGAGCTAAGTATTCCCCAAAAAGTAAGTCAACGGTCGGAGGGATTTGACTTACTACAGGAACATAGCGTTACATCAGTATTAAAGTGCTGCTTTGAAAATCTCCACAACTTGTGCATGGTTTGCTTTACGAGGGTTGGTGAGCATACATGCATCTTTTTGAGCATTTTCGGCCATCACCGCGAGGTCCTCAGTTTTTACGCCCAGTTCTGTTAGGCCAGATGGGATACCAATTGAAGAAGACAGTTTACGAATGGCATCAATTGCAGCATACGCAGCTTCTGTTACGGTGAGACCGTGGGTATTTACACCCATTAATTCTGCGATTTTTGCATAACGATCTGGACAAGCAATTAAGTTAAATTCACAAACATGTGGTAGCAAGATTGCGTTACATACACCATGAGGTAGGTTGTAGAACCCGCCCAACTGGTGTGCCATTGCATGAACATAACCTAAAGATGCATTGTTAAATGCCATACCAGCCAAGTACTGCGCATAGCTCATCGCATCACGTGCCTCGATGTTTTCGCCATTTGCGACAGCGGGTTGGAGCCACTGGCTAATCATGGTGATTGCTTTTTCAGCACACGCATCGGTAATTGGGTTTGCTGCTGTAGATACATATGCTTCAACTGCATGGGTTAATGCATCCATACCTGTTGCAGCCGTTAAACCCGCCGGTTTTGCAATCATGAGTTTCGGGTCATCGATCGCAATGAGTGGGGTACAACGCCAGTCCACGATAGCCATTTTTACGTGAGTATCTGTATTGGTAATAATACAGAAACGAGTCATTTCAGATGCAGTACCAGCCGTTGTATTCACTGCAATCAATGGCGTCATCGGTACTTTACTTTTATCGATACCTTCGTAGTCACGAATATGACCACCACCTGCAGTCACTAAGCCAATCCCTTTTGCACAGTCATGAGATGAGCCGCCGCCTAACGACACAATAAAGTCACAGCCATTTTCGTTATAGGCATTCACACCGTTGTGAACATTAATATCGGTTGGGTTAGGTTCCGCGCCCGGGAAAATATGGCTCGCTACGCCTGCTTCGGTTAAATAGCTTGCGATAAGATCTGCAACGCCAAATTTAAATAGCCCTTCATCGGTCACAATTAATGCTTTTTTTGCGCCGAGGTTCTGCGCCTTTGTTCCAATTTCTTTGGCACATCCTGGTCCAAAGAGTGATACGCAAGGAATATAAAAACCGTTTGTTTGATCTGCAATATTTTTAAAAGCCATGGAGTGATTCCTTTTTCCATAAATCCATTGTTTGTTATTACAGGTGAGCCTCACCATGGCCTTAGTATTGTGATGTGTAGATTATTTTCCTACCTACCAAAAACCTACCAAATACCAACTTGATATTAGTTATTGATTTATATTGTTTTTATAGAAAATTTGGCTCATTCATTTAAATTTTTCGGGAAAATCGTTAAGCTATGGGCTGTTGAAGATGTACATATGAGATTATGAAACAGGAAACTGCACTTAAACTGCTAAAAGCAGGTGAAAATGTTTTTTTAACCGGTTCGGCTGGTGCAGGGAAAACCTATACACTCAATCAGTACATCCATTATTTAAAAGCGCGTAAAGTACCTGTAGCGATTACAGCATCTACTGGTATTGCTGCAACGCATATGAATGGCATGACCATTCATACATGGGCTGGTATTGGCATCAAAGATCATCTAACTGACGATGACTTGAAACGCATGAGAGAGCGTAAATATCTCAAGGAACACCTTGAAAACGCGCAAGTTCTTGTGATTGATGAAATCTCAATGCTCCATGCGAAGCAACTTAATCTGGTCAATCAGGTTTTAAAATATTTTAAAGAAAGTGATGAAGCATTCGGTGGCATTCAAGTGATTGTAGCTGGAGATTTCTTCCAGTTGCCACCCGTAGGCCGTAATGGTGAAGCCAATCGTGACAAGTTCTGTTTTATGTCTGATGCATGGGTCGAAGCCAAATTTCGGGTATGTTATTTAACAGAACAACACCGCCAAGATGATGAAATTCTGAATCAGATATTAAATGCGATTCGTGCGCAAAGTATTCAAACCGAGCATTTGCAAGCTTTGCATCAATCCCGTAGTCATGACATTGGCGAAACCTTTACTCGTCTTTATACGCATAACATGGATGTCGACAATATCAATTATCAGCACTTAAATGAAATTGATAATGAAGGACATCAATTTAATGCGGTTTTAGATGGTAATGAAAAGTTATTAGAAACTTTAAAGTCTTCAGTTCGTGCTCCGGAAGAACTCACACTTAAAAAACATGCCAAAGTGATGTTTGTAAAAAACAACTTTGATATGGGTTATATCAACGGAAGTTTAGGTGAGGTGATCGGTTTTGAAGAAGATGACGAAAATGGGTTATTGCCAAAGGTAAAATTAACCGATGGTACAACTTTGCTGGTAGCGCCTGAAACATGGTCAATTGAAAATGAAGCAGGAAAAGTCATTGCAAGTTTCCAGCAAATTCCACTTCGTTTGGCGTGGGCGATTACCATTCATAAAAGCCAAGGTATGACTTTGGAAGCTGCTGAAATTAACCTGATGCATACCTTTGAAAAAGGGCAAGGTTATGTTGCGCTCTCACGTTTGAAGTCTTTAACAGGGTTAAAATTATTAGGTTTTAATGAACAAGCTTTGGAGTTAGATAGTCTGGCTGTAAAAGCTGATCGCCGTTTTCAAGAACTTTCTAAAGAAGCCGAAGATAATTTTGCTAATGTCGATTTAACGGCTCAACATAAAGCCTTTATTCGTCATTGTGGTGGAACCTTAAATGAAACTGAAATTTCAAGAAATGAGAAAAAACTAGCGAGAGGCGAGAAGCAAAATTACGCCTCAGCGACTTTGGACGAAACTCGTGCATTGTTTGAAGAAGGCTACGAAATTGAAGATATCGCACATGAACGAGGTCTAACACCTGCAACCATTATTAATCACTTGGCTCGACTTCATAAAGAACAAAAGCTGGATATTTCGGTTGCCCATCCAGGCGAAGAAGTAGTCGAAGAAGTGCGTAAAATTTATAAGAAGTTGAAAAAGCGTCAAAATCCAGATCATTTTTCTGATGATGGTTCGATCAAACTAAGACCAATTGTTGAAGCAACTAGCCCTCGAATGGGATATGATCAAGTTCGATTAGCTTTATTATTTATTGAATAAAGTTCAATGGGCTTAATGACTTATTATATAAATTGAGGTGGCTATGCCGCACGTTGTAGTTGATTATTCAGATAACTTAACTGGACTAAATGCAAAACAATTACTTGAAGAAATTAATACCACGCTGATTGAAACAGAGTTGTTTAGTCCAGAAGACATCAAAAGCCGTGCACGTAAAGATGAAGTTTTTCTGATTGGCTTAGGGGTCGATCAAGCTTATATTCATGTAAAGGCGTATATTTTGTCTGGAAGAACTGCCGAACAAAAACAGCTTATGGGGGAGCAATTGTTGGCGGCGCTCAGCAACAAAAAATATCTACCCCAAGAGTTTAATAAAGAAATTCAGTTGTGTGTTGAGCTTATCGACATGCCAAGAGATGATTATTTTAAGCAAGTTGTATAATTCTAAAAAACGCAATTTCGATCAAGAATAGCGATGAGCACTATGTAAAAGTAGTGCTATCGAATGAACAGACATGAATGTATGGCTGTATATACACAAAAGCTGCAACTGGTTTGCAATTATATTCAAAGACATTTAGATGAAGACCTAGATGTTGATCGGTTGAGCCAGATCGCAGCTTTATCTAAGTTCCATTTTCATCGCATTTTTGCCATTCATATTGGTTTAAATGTGATGAAGTTTATTCAACTTTCTCGTTTAAAGCGGGCCTCTTTTCAATTGGCTTTTGAACCTGATCTCAAGATTATTGAGATTGCATTACAAGCAGGGTTTGATAGTCCAGAGGCATTTACTCGTGCATTTAAGCGTTCATTTGATCAAACTCCTCGAGCTTTTAGAGATAAACCGGACTGGGAATCTTGGCATCAGAAGTTTGTTTTTACGATTCCGAAAAGTGAGTTAAAAATGAATGTAAATATTGTTGAGCGACCTGCTGAAAAGATTGCGTATTTATCGCATTTAGGAAGCCCTGATAAAGTCTTTGAAACGGCTGCACGTTTTATTGCTTGGCGCAAAGAAACAGGTTTGTCACCAGTGACCAAGTCTAGAACGTATGGTATTCCTTTTGCTGACCCTGAGCAGACACCATCTGATGAGTTTCAATTTGATATTGCTGGTTCAATTGAAAAGGCTGTACCTGAAAATACTTATGGTGTACAGACAGGTGAAATTCCTGCGGGGCGTTATGCAACCGTAAGACATTTGGGTAGCCATGACCAGATTAAAGATAGCGTCTATTACATCTTTAGAAACTGGTTACCTGAGCAACCAGAAGAGGCAGGGGATTATCCGGTTTTCTTTCACTATCATAACTTTGTGCATGATGTGAATGAATGTGACCTTGTGACAGATATCTACTTACTTTTAAAGTGAGTCTAGTGTCATTCAGGCATAACTTAGGTTATGCCTGTTTATTTAAAAGTTTGATATCTGCATATTGCTCAATCAGATTGTCATCTAGCATATGGATATAATCCATAAATATGCTACTAAAACTACCCATCGTTTGTGCTTGATTTGCAGCAAGTTTACCTGCAATTGCAAAATGAATATGAGCTGAAAGAGCTGCAATAGTTGGTGTCGTCACAGCGCTATATGCTGCAATTAATGCACCCAAAGCGCAGCCAGTTGCAGTAATTTTGGGTTGTAACGGGCTTCCGCCGTTTACTTGGATCACAGCATCTAATTCTCTAGATAAAATATAATCTGACTCACCTGAAATAGCGATACAGTCTGCATGTGCTAATAGTGCATAAGCCTGTTGATAACCTTGGTCACTGCTTAAAGTGCTGTCTACACCTTTTGATTGAACCTGATTGCCTGCAAGCGTGCTAATTTCTGAGGCATTACCACGTATAACGTTTGGTTTGAACTGCAAAAGCTCGTCTGTCATTTGACTGCGCCAAGCTAAAATTGGTCCGTAGCCCACCGGATCGAGTACCCACGGTACTTCATTAAGCTGTGCGGTCTTAGCAGAGATTTGCATGGCTTGCATTTGCTCTAAAGTCGGTGTACCTAAATTAATGCTTAAAGCCGATGAAATTTTGGTAAAACTTTCTGCTTCATAAGGATTATCAATCATGGCAGGTGAAGCACCGGAAGCGAGTAACACATTGGCTGTATAGTTGGCAGCAACGCTATTGGTAATACATTGCACAAGAGGCGTTTTTGCCTGCATGTTTTGCCAAGCTTCAATCACCTGTTCAATGAGGTTGGATGTCGAAGTCATCTGATAATCCTTATTAAGCCAGAGATAAGAAAGTTAACGGGTAAAATAGTGATCTTGATGTTTGCAATTTTGGCAAATCAACGACACATAATCTGATGCATCATAGTCCACGCTTAGATCATTTGAACCACAGTACATACAACGTTTAACCGAGTAAAAGTTTAAACGAGGTTCGATTTTTCGCCATGCTTTCCATACAGGTTGTACAAATATCTGTTCGTCATAACCTAAAAAGCGGTTAAATAATATATGGCTCATTTTACTGTAAGGAATATTGTAAGGGCGGGGCAACATCGAAGTTTCCCACTTTTCAGCCAAAGCTCGTTCCCGATATTGCTCTAAAGTTTTCTTTAATAGATTGGTGTTAATAAATTTTTCGTTTCGTGGCTGTAGTGCCTTTTGTTTATAAAGATATTCAAGTGCAGTCTGAATAAGATAATAAATTTGACCAATCGCCAATGAGTCCATTAAACGGTAGCAAAAGGCTTGAAAATTAGAGCTTCCTGCAATTTGGATACCCCAAGTTCGGCAATAGAACTGAGTGAACTGAATAATTTCTTGATAGAGCACCTGAAACAGCACGTCTTTCACTTCATCGGCACTACGAAATGGAATACCAAGACTTAGGTTTTCATAGAACCAGTGGCGTAATTGCTGAGCTACACTAAATAAACTTGGGTCGCTATAGCCATCTAGACGAATATTTAAATAAAAGCACTGTGGTTCATCGGTTTGATCTTGTGCATTTAAAATCCCATCTTTATGAAGCTGTTTAATGAGATGGTTCTGGAACATCCAGTTGGGGGTAATAGGCTGATATTTTATCTGGTCCCAGTGAATATATTCGTCATGTGCAACATCGTCTCGTGCATAGTCATCGAGCAGACTAAGCAGAAAAAGTTTATTTAAAAAACTAAGTTGCTCCAGAATGCGCTGAGGTTGGTCTTTTGACTTAAATTGGCGTTGTTCTTGTAGGCGTGTTTGCTGTAAAAGCTTTTTCCGTTGTTTTGTGCATTGGTCGCAATGACACGTCATTTTTGTGTCTTTAAATACACGGTGTTGGCAATGGCTACATTCATGAAATTGAACGTCTTGCTCAAATTGTTCGGCATCTACCCAGTACATCGATGCTTGGCAGAGAGGGCAATGGCTACTTTCATCTAGCTGTTTTTGTAGAATTTGTAAGGCCATTTCGCTCCGAACGTTTAAATTAATCATGACTGACCTATTATACACAGCCGCATTGCCAATAGATGAGATTGTCTTTTTGTTTGGTGCAAAAATAGAAAACCTAAAGTCTTTGTTTTGACTTTAGGTTTTTATAAGAGGTTACAAGTTAAGATTAAACAGGGCACGGCAAGGTCTCATCATTTTGTCCAAGTTTTTTGGCATTGATCAGTGCCTGCACTTTTTTACTTGGTAATTTCACTTTACCTAAGGCGTCATACGTATTAACGATAGTGGTTACCTCCTGAGCAGTCATTGAAATACCTTCGGCAGACAAGAACACGGCAATTACATGGTGGTCGAGTCCTGCTGCATTTAGATCATGAATCGCTTTAATGTTTTCTAGTCGATGTAAATAAGCTTTTAATTCCATAGTGAGTTCCTCTTGTTCTGATTGAAATACTTATACTGGTATATTGGATAAGGCAAGAACCATGCCCAAAATGTAAGCAGCTCCTCAAAAATGTTAAAAGCGAAAGGAGTTTTATTTTTATTGTATAGATTGATTATATAAGCAGCGATTATCGTAATTTTGGTCTAATCTGTGCTAATAAAAGACGATTCTAATTTGAAATGTATAAATGAAGTCCCATTAATTTTATAAAGGTAAACAAACACAGTATGTATGAATGTGTATGATCAAGTTCATAAAATTCGTACTACGGTTTCCGAAAAGTATATAAGGAATAAAGATGAATATTGCGGCGCAGCCTCCAGTTCAGGCAGATCAAACAGTTTATTTAAAAGATTATCAAAAACCTGCGTTCTTGGTCGAATCAATTAATCTTGATATTCAAGTCTATGACGATAAAACAATTGTTGATTCAACATTGGTCATGAAGCGTCAAACTGCTGGAGACTTGGTGCTACTGGGCCGTGATCTTGAGTTGCAATCTATTCAGCTCAATGGCCAAGATCTTACTCCTGCACAATATTCACTCGATAGTGAACAACTGGTGATCACTGATGCACCAGATGAAGTCATTTTACAAACTCAAGTGATTATTCACCCGGAAACCAACACTCAGCTTGAAGGTTTATATAAAGCTGGCGACTTATTTGTAACGCAAAATGAGCCTGAAGGTTTCCGTAAAATTACGTTCTATCCAGACCGTCCAGACGTACTTTCAGTTTTTACTACACGTGTAGAAGCAGACAAAAAATATCCGGTTTTACTTGCGAATGGTAACTTGCTTGAAACAGGTGAAGTTGGTGAAAACCGTCACTTTGCGATCTGGCAAGATCCAACTAAAAAGCCAAGCTATTTGTTTGCTTGTGTGATTGGTGATTTAGCTGTATTGAAAGACCGCTATACGACTTCGGAAGGACGTGATGTCGCTTTAGAAATCTATGCCATTGAGAAAGACATTCCAAAATGCCATATCGCAATGGAAGCTTTAAAACATTCTATGCGCTGGGATGAGGAGCACTATGGCCGTGCCTATGATCTCGACAACTATATGATTGTTGCGGTGAGCCAGTTCAACATGGGTGCTATGGAAAATAAAGGTTTAAATATCTTTAACACCTCATGCGTACTTGCCGATGAAGAATACACAACTGACGCAGCGATTATGCGTGTACAGTCTGTGATCGCCCATGAATATTTCCATAACTGGACAGGGAACCGTATTACTTGTCGTGACTGGTTCCAGTTGTGCTTAAAAGAAGGCTTAACGGTATTCCGTGATCAATCTTTCTCGGAAGATTTACAATCTGCTGCGGTTCAACGTATTGACGATGTCGCTGTTCTTAAATCGCATCAATTCCCAGAAGATGCAGGTCCATTGTCGCACCCACCACGCCCAGACCACTTTGTCGAAATTAATAACTTCTATACAGCGACTGTTTATGAAAAAGGTGCGGAAATTAACCGCATGATGTCGACATTACTGGGTAAAGAAAAATTCCGTCAGGGAACGGATGAATATTTCCGCCGTCATGATGGACAAGCCGTAACTGTTGAAGACTGGGTTGCTGCACTCTCTGCAGGTTCAGGTGTTGATTTATCTGCATTCTTAACTTGGTATAACCAACCAGGTACACCAAAGCTTGAAGCGAAAGGTGAATATGATGCAGCAGCGCAAACTTATCGTCTAAGCTTTAAACAAAGCCTAAAAGCACATCCTAAATATCCAAACTTAAAAGCTGTTCCGATTCCTGTAGCGTTGGCATTATTTAATGCGAAAACAGGTGAACAATATACGCTCCAAAGCGAAAGCCTATTTGTAAATGGTGTTAAAGATGGCGTGTATTTATTTGACCAAGACGAGGCAGCTATTGAGTTTACAGGGGTAACTGAGCAACCTGTTGTTTCACTACTACGTAATTTCTCTGCACCTGTAAATCTGGTATTTGATTACAGTGATGAAGAATTAGCATTCTTAATTCAACATGAAACAAATGGTTTTAACCAATGGCAAGCAACACAAACCTTGCTTGAACGTATTTTGTTAGAAGATCACTCTGCGGATACCTATATTCAAGCTATTCAAAGTACATTGCCTGAATTGGTTGGTCGTGATCCACTTTTAGCATCGCGTTTGTTTGATGTACCAACTGAAGGTTATTTGGGTAGCCGTATTGATCAAAACTATGCACCAGCCGATACTCATGTAAAACGTGAAGCCTTACTCAATCGTTTGGCACAAGAGTTGGGTTCGTTCTGGAAAGATACGTACCTTACACTTGACCCAGACTTGCAAAAAGAATTCTCTTTAGCGATGGGTGTACGTGCATTAAAGAACATTATGCTCATGATGATGGCGCGTCAGGGTGATCAAAGTGCATTTGAATTAGCTTATGAGCAATATCAAAGCACGGGGAATATGTCTGAACGTTTAGGTGCCCTGCGTGTACTAGTGTGGCAAAGTGCGCCTCAAGCACAAGAAGCCCTAGCTGATTTCTATAACCGCTTTAAAGATGAAGCATTGTCTTTGGACCAATGGTTTATGATTCAGGCAGCAAACCCAAATGCTACAGTTGAGACAATTGAATATCTAACTCAGCATCCTGATTATGACTTAACCACACCAAACCGTATTCGCGCCGTGAGTGGTGGTTTGTCAAATAACCCTGAAAATACATGGGGCTTTGGTGTAGCTCACTTTATTAATCTTGCAGAATATCTGGACGAGAAAAACCCGATTTTAGGTTCACGCTTATTACAGGTGTTATCTCGCTGGTATACGCTTGCCGAACCTCAGCGCACTCAAGTGCAACAGGCTTTACAAGCATTGCAGCCTAAAGTGAAATCTAAAAACGTTTCTGAAACTTTAAATAGTATGCTGAGCGTTTAATAATATTTAAGCATATTGAATAGAGGCCTCTTGAGGGGCCTTTATTTTTATATAATTAACTAAATCAAAAAAATATAAAGAAATAGGAATTATATCTCAATTAATAATTAATGATTTATTTTAAATATATCTTTTAATTATTCTTAAAAATAGAGACTAGCTTATCCATTAATTAGAAAAATATTTTAAATTATTCTATAAATTTTATTTTTATTCTTATAGTTTTTGCTAAAAATATTGAAATATTTATTTAAATTTTTTCTAAATTATTTTATTGGTATTTAATTAAATTAATAAAAATCAATTATTTGTTTTTTGTATTGTTAATGAATTGTTAATGAAGGGTTAGAATGGGTAATTGTATTTTATTAATTGAAAATTGAAATAAAAACATACTCATACAATTTAAATTTTTTTATGTATGATGCCAAAAATAGAGTAAAAAATATAAGCTTTAAAAGAGCAGTCGAATAAAAGTGATTGTAATGGTGAAGATTAATTTTTTTACATCTATTAATTCCAACAATTTAATGTAAAAAGGTTTTAACCATGAAAAAGACTTTTTTTTATTTATCAGCATTTGCTGTAGGATTATCTTCTCTCAATGCAGCCAATGCCGCTACAGCAACAGGCACCTTGACGGTTAGAGCTACAGTAACAAATAGCTGTGTCCTGAATACCTCAGCTACTGGTACGACAGCTAATGCAGTTCTAGACTTTGGCACCTTAAGTTCTCTGGCTGGTAATGTAGACGCAGATACTACGACTACTGGTGGTACTCCAATTAGGGTGTTGTGTAACAACACTGTGCCATGGACTTTGTCATTTGATGGTGGACAAAATGTTCTATCAACTCAACGTCGTATGATTGGTGGCGCGTCTACTACAGAATATATTCCTTATAACCTTTACTCTGACACAGGGCGTGCTACGGCTATTGGAGTTGCAACAACTGCTTATAGTGGAACAGGCACGGGTAATGTCCAGACAGTTAACGTGTATGGCCGTATCCCTGCTGGTACAACTTTACCAAGTGCAGGTAGCTATGTTGACACTGTGACAGTCACAGTAACTTATTAAATTTTATAAATTATAAATATAGTTAGCCCTTTAAAAGGGCTAATACTTTAGAAAGATATATACTTGGGTTAATTATGAAAAAAAACATTTTTATTATTACGGGATTATTCTTATCTTTATCGAGCACTATTTATGCCGCTACAATTCGTCTTTCACCCGTAACGGTGGAAATTTTAAGTAATCAAAGTGCTTCTTCGATTAGTTTATATAATCAGTCAAATGAAAGTACCGATTTACAGGTGCGTGTATTTGAGTGGAGTCAAAACAATGGACACGATCAATTAACCCCTACGGATGAAATTGCGGTTAGTCCACCTTTTTTAAAATTACAACCTAATGACTCTTATAATTTACGTGTAGTGAGGGTTAATCCAACACCAGTTTCTGGTGAAAAAACCTATCGTATTATTATTGATGAGCTGCCAAAACCTATGGATAGCCGCAAAGTTAGTCAAGGTATAAATGTCTTACTTCGCTCATCATTACCTGTATTTGTAGTGAATAAAGATGCGATTACTCAACTAAATTGGAAAATTGATAATAGTCAAAAAACCACTTCTTTAAATATCAGCAATATTGGAAACAGGCATGCACTTTTAAATGACTTAAAACTTGTAGATCTAACAGCAAATAAGAGTTACTCCATTAAAGTAAATACAGTGAATGGTTATATTCTTGCAGAACAATCACGAAGCTATCCGATTAGTAATTTTTCATATCAGCCCGACCATAAATACAGTATTTCCTTAACAGTTAATGGTAAGAAAGTCACGCTATAAGAGGCTTATATGAAATATATTATAGGTGTCTTATGTGTTACATATCTTCCTGCATATGCTTTTGCTGAACAGTTACAGGACAATACGAATGTGCCGGTTCCAAGTATTCCGGATACGATTGACAGCAAAAGTAAAAACACGCAGATAAAGATGAATGAACAGGAGCAAGATAATAACGTTGCACAGCTTTTTTTAAATATTTCTATTAATTCCAACCCTTCTGAGGATTTAGTAGCCGTAAGACAAGATCAAGATAAAAAATTATATATCCGTGCCCGTGACTTAAAAACTTTAAGACTAAAAATGGATGATTCCATTTCTGATAGCCAATGGATTTGTCTTAATGAGCTTAAAGATATCCGGTTTAAATACTTGGAGAATGAGCAGTCTTTAAACTTACAAGTACCTCCTCACATGATGACAGGCTATTCGGTTGACTTAAAAGGGCAGCAGATCACCAGTCCGCAGCTACTTAAAATAAAGCCTTTAAACGCTGCAATCCTGAACTATAGCCTGTATCACACCATAACTAATGATGAGAATGTTTTCTCTGGTTCGGCAGAGGGAATTTTCAACAGTGCGATCGGTAACTTTTCGTCTGGTGTGTTATATAACGGAAATGATGAAAATAGTTATAGCCACGAAAAATGGGTACGTCTGGAAAGTAAATGGCAATATGTAGACCCTGAAAAGATCAGGATATATACCCTAGGGGACTTTATCTCCAATAGTTCAGATTGGGGCAGCAGCGTCCGCCTTGCAGGCTTTCAATGGTCGAGTGCCTATACTCAACGTGGCGATATTGTCACTTCGGCACTGCCACAATTCTCCGGTTCAGCCGCACTGCCTTCAACACTGGATTTATACGTTAACCAGCAAAAGATTTATTCAGGACTTGTCCCGTCAGGCCCTTTTGATATTAAACAGCTCCCGTTTATTTCCGGAAATGAGGTCACACTTGTAACTACGGATGCCACTGGACGGCAGAGCATTACCAAAAAGCCTTACTATTTTTCATCCAAGATTCTGGCAAAAGGTATTAATGAGTTTTCAGTGGATGTTGGGGTTCCGCGCTATAACTATGGCCTATACTCGAACGATTATGACGATGCTACCTTTGCATCAGGGGCAATTCGATATGGTTACAGCAACTCATTAACCTTAAGCGGTGGGGTGGAGGCTTCAACAGATGGTTTGTCTAACATTGGAACAGGCTTTGCCAAGAACCTGTTCGGTATTGGGGTGATTAATGCTGATATTGCAGCAAGCCAGTATAAAGATGAAAACGGTTATTCTGCCTTGTTGGGTTTAGAAGGTCGGATTAGTAAAAATATTTCTTTTAACACCAGTTACCGCAAAATATTCGATAACTATTTTGATTTGGCACGCGTATCTCAGGTTCGATATTTAAAAGATAATCAGAGCGATGCTGAGTCACAAAACTACCTCAACTACAGTGCGCTGGCAGATGAAATTTTTAGGGCAGGAATTAACTATAACTTTTATGCAGGTTATGGGACCTATCTGGGGTATAACCAGATTAAATATAGTGATAACCAATATAAACTGCTATCGGCCAATTTAAGTGGAAGTCTGAACAAGAACTGGGGATTTTATACCTCTGCCTATAAAGATTATGAAAATCACAAGGACTACGGTATTTACTTTGCGCTGCGATATACACCTTCGAATAAATTCAATGCCATTACTAGTGTTTCTAGCGACAGCGGTAGATTGAGTTATCGACAAGAAATTTTCGGTTTGTCGGACCCGCAAATTGGGTCATTTGGATGGGGAGGCTATGTTGAGCGAGATCAGGATAACCACGACAACAATGCATCGATCTATGCCTCTTACCGTGCCCGTGCTGCTTATTTGGCAGGTCGCTATAACCGAATTGGAGATAACGATCAGGTTGCTCTTTCGGCAACGGGATCTTTGGTAGCTGCAGCAGGACGGCTCTTTGCGGCCAATGAAATTGGAGATGGATATGCTGTTGTCACTAATGCAGGCCCACAAAGCCAAATCTTAAATGGTGGAGTAAATTTAGGCTTTACGGATAAATCAGGGAGATTTTTGATTCCTAGTCTCATGCCATATCAAGAGAACCATATTTATTTAGATCCTTCATTCTTGCCTCTAAATTGGAGCGTTAACTCCACTGAACAAAAAACTGTTGTAGGTTATCGCCAAGGAACAATGATTGATTTTGGCGCACATCAGGTCATCTCAGGATTAGTGAAACTTGTTGATAAAAATAACTCACCGTTATTACCGGGGTATAGCGTTCAAATTAATGGACAGCAAGATGGAGTGGTTGGCTATGACGGTGAAGTGTTTATTTCAAACTTATTAAAACAAAACAAACTTGTAGTCGATCTTCTTGATCATGGCTCATGCCAAGTTGACTTTACCTATAACAGTAATCAGTACTCAACTAAAAAATTGGGACCTTATGTATGTCATTAAATTTTATGAATAAGGCTCAAATAGAGAGCTATAAAAAACTTCCACGGTCTTTAAAATACTTCATAGGCATTTGCTTATTTTATCTCGTTTATGCATTTTTTAGTCCTGCACAAGCTGCTTGCACGGTAAGCGGGACTACAAATAGTACTTTTAATTACACTGCAGCAAATATTAATAGTGATGCAACCGTAAACCTTTCAGGAACAATTACTTGTACGAATTTAGGACTTCCCCAGATTTCTAATTTTATGTGTATGAAAACCGTATTTACAGGAGCAACCACTGCGAATAATAGTGTGACTTTACCCTATACAGTTACTGCAACTGTAGGCGGGGCTGGTTCTTCTACTACCAACCAAACCTCCAATGTGTGGTATGGTCCAGTAGCAACAGTCGCATCAAATAATATTGTGAGTTACTCGGTAAATATAAAAGTACCAGCTCGAACGGGGTCTCTCATTGCATATCCTAAAGGAACCTATACGGCTTCGGTTCGGTTGTATTGGGATATGGATCTTTTGGGTTTGTCATGTGGTGATTTACTTGGTGGCTGGGATTCTGGTGATACATTACTAACAGCAAACTTTGTGGTCCCAAGTCTGTGCCAATTAAACTCAACTTCAACTGTAGATTTCGGCAATATTAATGATATTGGTACGACTAAGCGTGATTACACAGCTCAAGGAGCAGTGAATACTACCTGCAACTATGGAACACCTTATAGCATTTATTTAGGGGATGGAAACCACCGCATAGCTGGTGGTTTTAGGCGTATGATTCATGACAATAATGATTATATTCCCTATCAGCTATATAAAGATTCTAACTATAGTACGGTATGGGATGCCACAGGAGGTGTAACCAATGTTGGTGGTTCAGGTGGAGTCTCAAAAACTGGTACAGGTAGCGCCCAAAGTACACCCGTTTATGGAAAAATTCCGCAAGGTACTTCCATTTCAACTAAACCGGGAAACTATTCTGATAGTGTTGTTGTGACAGTGACTTATTAATTTTAAAACTATACGTGGATCTTTTATTTCAATAGATCCGCGTAATACCTTTGATATTGTCCAAAATAGTTTGAGTATAAAAAGAGAAAGTTAAAATATTCTTAGTTTTTGAAACTTGGTCGTCATCAAAAACAGTTTGACTTAAAAAGACATTCTGTATATTTAATAATTAGTTCCAAAAAGGAACTGAATAGCAAAACAGGCAATTAAAAATAAAGGTGAATAAATGTCGGATATTATTTTGCATCAATGGGAAATTTCTCCATTTTGCCAAAAAGTTGCAAGAGCTTTGAAATTTAAGGGAATCCCATACGAAACGATTAATTACAACGGTATTCTTGGAGCGAAAGTACCTTTGCTCAGTAAAGTGGGCAAAGTACCTGTTATTGACCATAAAGGACAGCGTATACAAGACAGTACCCGTATCGCTCGCTACCTAGACGAAACTTTTCCGGATACACCTCGACTTTATCCCGAAGATCCAAATCAAAAAGCACTTGCAGAACTTTGGGAAGACTGGGCAGATGAATCACTCTATTTTTATGAAGTATATTTAAGGGTAAATGATTCGGAAGCTTTAGAAGAAGCAATTCGTATTAGCAGTATTGGCCGCCCTGCATATGAAAAACCTATGGTGAAGGGTTTTATTTTAGCTGAACTAAAAACACAGCTTTTCTTTCAAGGCTTGGGCAGAATGAAAGCTGAAAATGTTGAAGAAGAATTTATACGACACCTCGACCGTGTTGAGCAGGTTTTATCACAAAGTGAATGGTTAGTAGGTGAGAATCAAACGATTGCAGACATAGCTGTAGTTGCTCAACTTGGTGAAGTCATTCGTACAAGTAAGAAGTTTGGTAAGGAAATCTTGGATCGTCCATTTATGGCAACATGGTATAAAAAACAAACAGGTTGAGACGACTATGGCATCAGCAACACCAGATAAAATACGAGATTGTGCAGTTGTTATTGGCGTTGGGGCATCACAGGGCATTGGTGCTGCCGTATGTCATCGCTTTGCAAAAGAGGGCTTAAAAGTTTACGTTGCTGGACGTACTTTCCAAAAAATTGAGGCAGTAGCTGTCGAAATTCATGCCAATGCAGGTGAAGCTGTGGCATTTCGTTTAGATGCAGAAGATATCAATCAAGTACAGGCATTGTTTGACACCATCATAAGTCAGAATGAACGCATTACTGCAGTTATTCATAATGTTGGGGGAAATATTCCCTCAATTTTTTTACGCAGTCCGTTATCGTTTTTTACTCAAATGTGGCAATCCACTTTTTTATCAGCCTATTTAGTTTCTCAAAGCTGTTTAAAAATATTTAAAGAACAAAACCACGGTACGCTTATTTTTACCGGAGCCAGTGCTTCGTTGCGTGGAAAGCCTTTTTTTGCAGCTTTCACTATGGGGAAATCTGCCTTGCGGACTTATGCATTAAACTTAGCTCAAATTTATAAAACTCAAGGCATTCATATTGCTCATGTCATTATTGATGGAATGGTGGATGGCGACAGAATTAATAAAGCTTTATTTGGTCTAGGACGTTTCATTCGACTCACACGGGGAACGGGTGGACTCAATATTAATGCAATAGCTGACAACTATTGGATGCTCTACCAGCAAAGCCCTGAGCTTTGGACACACGAGCTAGATTTATGTCCATACCAAGAAAAATTTTGAGAGACTCATATGCTAAAAACAATATTTCAGAAGTTTCAAAAAAAGCAGGGCTGTGTGGTTATTGCAGGTCATGATATAGAACTACTCGACCAGAACTTTGTAATTTTAGACAAAAATGAGCAATCTCCATTGCATGTCTATCAAGCTGTGCATGATTCTAGCGTTCAGAATATACAAGTAAACCGTGTAAATGATGGCATAACGAGTGTCCGTTTAAACTTGGTGAATACTGAGCATATAAAAAGCTTACTAAAATATATTGCCAGCCATAGTCATAATATTGAGTTATGCGTGTTTCAGCCAAATTTTTCATCTGCGCCAAATATTGAAGCTTTATCTTTAGAAGAAATTGAGCACAGTTGGCAAACAACGGGTTTAAGCGCAGTGAGCGTGTCACAAGCAGTGATTAAACTAATGCTAAAGCAGCAGCGAGGCACTGTTATTTTTCTTGGAGCGCCATCTAATAACTCGACTCACTACGATGTGTTAAGTCAAAGCATGTTTGCGAGTATTCGAGCGTTATCACAGTCATTGGCAAGAGAGTTTCAGCCCAAAGGAATACACGTGACATATTGCATGGTGGAAAAATGGGATGGGCAAAACCAGCACTTTATTTCATCTGTTAAACAAGTCTGTCAGCATATCTATCAGCAGCCAAATTCTGCATGGAGCCAAGAGCTTAGCGTGTCTTGAGATTTTACTTTCGAGTGTTCTTAAAATAGAGTACTGCTTTGGAATGACAACAGAACAATAATTTTGAAGGTACTTAAATGTTAAATATTAAGAATATTCAACAAACGGTTAAAGTAGCGACTACAGTGGCAGCTTTGATGTGCTTTTCTTCACTGGCACAAGCATATCAATATGAGCAAACCGCGCGTTTAATTAACGAACGCTTATCTTATATGAAAGATGTCGCAGGTTATAAGGCAGAGCAGCATTTACCGATTGAAGATTTAACACAAGAAAAGAAAGTACTCGATCAATCGCTTTCTGAAACCGACTCTTTTGGGCTTAACAGCGAAACAGTAAAGCCATTTATAGTGGCGCAAATGGATGTGGCTAAAGCAATCCAGTACCGTTATCGCGCCGACTGGTTGTCGAGTCCGGAAACCAACTGGAAGCCTCAAGACTTAAGCGAAGTACGCGTAAAAATTAGCGCTTTAAACACGGAGCTGCTAAAAAATATCGCCTATGAACTTAAGAAAAATAATAATAAAGCGCCTCATAGCTGTAGCTATATGTGGCCTGTTCAGCATCCTCAACTTAAAGAAGCTGACAAGAGGGCTTTATGTGTAACATTGAATAAAATCAAATTAAAACAATGAACCACCCAAAGCCGTTCCTATAAGCAAATTATTCAATCAACATTAAATCGGCAGTATTGGCAGATTTAAGTGGTCGTAAAGCAAAGGTTGAACGCGTGTGGCGGATTCCTTTAATCGAGTAGAGCTTTTTACGTAAAAAACGTTCGTAATGCTCGGCATCTTTTACGGCTACTTTCACCAAATAATCATAGTCGCCCGTAACTAAATGCGCTTCGACCACTTCCGGAATGTCTGCCAAAGCCTCGCTAAAGTTTTCTAACATTTCATCATCGTGGCGTTCTAGGGTAATTTCAATAAAAAACAACTCATGAATGCCAATCGCTTTGGGGTTTACGTTTACGGTATAGCCTTCAATAATTTTTAGACTTTCTAAACGTTTGAGTCGAGTCCAGCAAGGCGAAGATGAAAGCCCGACTTCTTCGGCGAGCTGTGCAACCGTTAAACGGCCATTTCTACGTAGGGCAGATAATATTTTCCGATCTATGCGATCTAGTGTGTATTCTGTGCTGTTCAAAATATAAACCAAAGAAGATTCTTCTGTTAATTTTAAATATACGTGATTTTTATGCTGATATCATTTAAAAAAACTGAAAATTCAGTAAACATTTTGAGCGACACAGCCATACACTATTTCTATGCATCGGACTCTACTGGATAGGAGTTGTGATGAAGCAAAGAGCACTGTTTCAGTAAGGGTGACTAAACAGTGCTCTTTGCGGATCTTACCCAAAAAATCAAATATTAGGAATTTTTGATTCATACATTAGAATCATCAAATACTGGTTTAATAATAATCATAAATATATTCTTATTGATCATAGCGCTCATCTTTCCAAAAATCTTATTAAATATCCTAAATGACTAAATATTATTATTGAAATTCATAAAAGCACATACTTTAATCCCTAACCAAAGTACTAATTTAACACTTAAATAGGGAAGTAAAATAAATAATATATACTTGTTAAAACTTAATCACCTAATTTTAATAAGGTGATTAAATATTCGAAAGAGAAGAAGGTTATCCTGTTTTCTTTATTATTAATAGACACTTAGAGATAATTATTATTTAATACGCCCGCAATATTATGACTAATACTTTTAATAACTTTGTCGGGGAAATAATGCGTAATTTTTTAGTAACGATTTTCACTTTATTAGTAGGAACATCAATTTATGCGAGTCAAGAATCTAAAAATCTTCTAGAGCAAACACAATGTGAGAAAGCAGTAGAGCTTCATGGTTTTTTAAGCCGAGCTCAACTTGACTGTAACTATCACTATTATTCAGAAGAGTTAAAAGAGGCTGCCGCAAAATGTACTAAACATGATCTCGGCGAAAAATATGGTAGAGAGGTTATGAAATTTGGGATGAAGGAATTTGAAGAGCGGAAGAAAGAGGATGCACAAGGCCACTTTTGTCATAAGGTTTTAAAAGAATTTCCAAAATATATTAAACAATAAAAAAATAAGGTTTTAAAAACCTCTTCTAGCAAGCCGATAAGATGGATTTAATTATTCATTTTATCGGTCTATAAATTTACTAGTTAAATTAGAGAATAATTCTTAAAAAATTAGCTAATATAAAACTTCACCTTGTTTTAGATCTAACAATAATCATTTTTTAGTTTGAATCCCTTATTGTAACCATAAAAATAACATTTCCTTCCTTGGATTAGCCGTTCGTTAAGAGGTGGTCCCACATGTTTGAACAACTAAAAGCTTATTTATAAGTGATACTCTGCTCTAGTTAAGCTACCTTATTTTGTTGTGGTAGCTGGTCATAGTAAAACTCATCTGGAGTCATTTTGTCCAGACTCGAATGAGGTCGTTTCAAATTATAAAATTCAAAATATGCGTTTAATTGCTTCTTCGCATCCAAAACATTGCTGTAGGCTTTGAGATACACCTCTTCATATTTAACGCTCCGCCATAATCGTTCAACCATCACATTATCAACCCATCGACCTTTACCATCCATGCTGATTTGGATGTCATTTGATTTCAATACATCAATAAATGCATCACTGGTAAACTGACTGCCTTGGTCTGTATTAAATATTTCAGGTCGACCATATTTTTCAATAGCTTCATTTAATGTTTCTATGCAAAATGTAACCTCCATACTAATCGATACTCTATGCGCAAGTACCTTGCGGCTATGCCAATCAATCACAGCACATAAATAAACAAAGCCTTTTGCCATAGGGATATACGTTATATCCGTAGACCACACTTGATTACTGCGCTGAATAGCCAATCCTTTGAGCAGATATGGATATTTGCGGTGAGCTTGATTAGCCTGGCTTAAATTTGGTTTGCAATATAACGCATTAATGCCCATTTTCTTCATTAAAGTACGTGTATGACGTCGTCCTATATGATGTCCTTGACGATTCAACAAATCACGCATCATACGGCTACCTGCAAAAGGGTATTGCATATGTAACTCATCCATACACCGCATCAGCTTCAGATCTGATGCACTCACAGGTTTTGGGCGATAGTAATAACAACCACGGGAGACTTTCAGCAGCTGAGCTTGCTTAGATACTGAAATCTGAAGTGAGTCATCGATTAACTTTTGTGGTTGAAGCGGCCCAGTTTCTTCAACACACCTTCTAAAAAATCAATTTCTAATGCCTGCTCACCGATTTTTGCATGTAGTTTTTTTAGATCGATGGGTGGTTCTGTTGGAGCTTTTGATTGATCGAAAGCTTGCGAGGAAGCTGAAATCAGTTGATTTTTCCAGTCGATAATTTGGTTTTGATGAACATCAAATTCAGCACTCAATTCAGCAAGTGTTTTTTCTGCTTTAATCGCAGCAAGTGCTACCTTAGCTTTAAAATCATTTGAATGATTTCTTCTTGGTCTACGTGCCATAAAATACTCCATATATTGATGTTTATAACATCATTTGGGGAGCAAAATATCACTTATAAGTGTTGTTCAAATTTCCTGATCCACCTCT